>JBBROU010000037.1:0-40094 GCA_038229055.1 Bryobacterales bacterium
AGGTCAATCACGCCGGCGCCTCCTACCAGGGCATCACCATAGCCACTTACAACGGAACGCCGGCCTACTACGTCGCGAACTCCAACGGCGGCATCGAAGCCTATGACTCGAATTACAACCCCGTGTCGCTCCCTCCCGGCGCATTCAGCGACATCAATATCCCCGCTGGCTTTACCCCAGCTAATGTTCAGGCCGCGGGCGGACGCATCTACGTCACCTACAATGCGCCGAACAACGGTGGCAACGGATACGTCGATGCTTTCACAACCGCCGGCACGAAGATCGTCACCCTCCAGCAGGGAAGCTGGTTCAATCAACCCTGGGGTGTCGTTCAGGCTCCGTCCAATTTCGGTGCCTTGAGCAAGCTCCTGCTGGTCGGCAACACCGGTAGCGGGCTGATCGCGGCCTTCAACCCGTCCAATGGCAAATTCGCGGGATTCATCAAGGATTCCGCTGGAACTCCGATCGCAAACCCAGGGCTCTGGGGTTTATCCTTCGGCGACGGCAACACGCAATCTGGACCGACGAACGTCCTCTACTTCAACGCGGGCATTCAAAACAACGTGCACGGCCTCTTCGGGGCAATCGCCTCGAACAACTAAGCGCCCGTCAGCATTGGTGCGCTACCCTGAATATTGCGCACGCATCGCAGCCTCCGGGCGGTGAACATTCTGTTGCTCACGCCCTTGCTTCTGGCGGCGCAGACGCCGGGCAAACCGCAACTGCGGTTAGGAACCGGCGACGAGATCTATCGTGAAGCGTGCATCGGCTGCCATGGGCCGCACGGTGAAGGGCAGCCCAAGGTCGTCACTGGTTTCGAGCCTCCGAAGTCGATGCCCGACTTCACCAAATGCGACCAGACCACGCCTGAGTACAACCGTGATTACAAGGCCGTGATTCGCGATGGAGGCCCGGAGCGCGCGTTCTCGCAAATCATGCCGTCCTTTCGCGATGCGCTCACCTCCCAGCAGATGGATATGGTGATCCAGACGTTGCGCGGTTTCTGCAAAGAACAGGGCTGGCCGCGCGGTGAGATGAATTATCCGCGCGCGCTGGTGACGGAGAAGGCCTTCCCCGAAGACGAAACAGTGATCAAGACCGGCATCAATTTGCAGGGCGCACCGGGTGTAAGTAACGAGTTCTCGTTTGAAAAACGGTACGGCAAACGCTACCAACTGGAGGTTGCGATCCCATTCAGCTTCGATCATTCGGGTAGGGGCTGGAACGGTGGTGTAGGAGATATTGTAATTGGCTGGAAGCGTGTGATGCTGGCCAACGTGAACACCGGAACGATTCTGGGAGTTCAGAGCGAGGTGGCTCTACCGACAGGCAATCGCGCGCGCGGATTCGGTACGGGCACCACGACATTCGGGACATTTGCCGCCTTTGGGCAGCGGCTACCCGGCAATAGTTTTCTTCAGATGCAGGGCGGCGCGGACTTGCCTGCCAACACACAGAAGGCGCCGCAGTCGGTATACCTGCGGACTGCTCTGGGCAAGAGCTTCAGCGACAACCACGGGCTTGGCCGTATGTGGTCGCCAATCATTGAAGCCGTGGCCTCACGCGATCTGCTCGATAAAGCGAAGACAGACTGGGATGTCGTGCCGCAATTTCAAGTGACGCTGAGCCGCCGGCAGCACATTCGCGGCAACCTCGGCGTCAGCGTTCCCGTAACGAACACCGAGGGCCGGCCCATTCAGTTACTCATGTATTTTTTATGGGACCGAGCCGACGGCGGATTGTTCGAGGGGTGGAGATGAAAGCCGGTTGTCTGACCATACTTCTGATAGCCTGTACACGGGGGTTAGCCGCAAAGGCGGGTGCCCACGGCGGACACGAAGCGGATACTTTTCAGACTTCTGACCGCTGCATCGCGTGTCACGTAGGGTTGATCACGCCTTCCGGGAAGGACGTTTCGATTGGAACGGATTGGCGCTCGAGCATCATGGCGAATTCCTCGCGTGATCCTTATTGGCAGGCCAGTATTCGTCGCGAAGCGATCGACCACCCGGAATCGACGCGCGCCATCGAAGACGAATGCTCCGTGTGCCACATGCCCATGCCGCGTTACGAATCGAAGCAGCAGGGACGGTTGGGCGAAGTATTCAGCCATCTCCCGCTGAACTCCGACGAAGACAAGAAGGCGGCCGACGGCGTATCGTGTTCCGTCTGTCACCAGATCGGCAAGGAGAAGTTCGGAACACGCGAAAGTTTCAACGGTGGATTCGTGGTGGACAAACCTTCTTCCGACGGCGCTCATCGCGAGTACGGACCTTTCGATATCGAAAAGGGGCAGACGCGCATCATGCAGTCGTCTACGGCCGGCTACCAGCCGAATAACGACAAGCACATTCAGCAGTCCGAGCTTTGCGCCACATGTCACACGCTCTACACGAAGGCCCTTGGCGCGGGCGGCAAGGAAGTGGGCGTATTACCGGAGCAGATGCCCTATCCGGAATGGTTGCACAGTGACTTCAAAGATAAAGAGAGTTGCCAGTCTTGTCATATGCCTGTTGTGAAAGAGCCTGTGCGCATCACTCGTGTCCTCGGCGTTCCTCGCGAGGGACTCGCACGGCACGTGTTCGTTGCGGCGAACTTTTTCATGCAGGGAATGCTGAACCGTTATCGGGATGACTTGAGCGTGGTGGCGCAACCAGAGGAGCTGACGGCCGCGGCTGCTCGCACCATAGAGTTCCTGCAAGCCAAGACTGCGACCATTTCGGCAAGTGCGCCCGAAGTTCGGAATGGACGGCTGGAGACCGTAGTGACGGTCGTCAACTTGAGCGGTCACAAGTTCCCCACGGCTTTCCCGTCCCGCCGCGCATGGCTGCACGTAACCATGCGCGACGGCAGCAACCACGTTGTTTTCGAATCGGGTGCTTTACACACGGATGGCTCGATCGAGGGAAACGATAACGATATCGACCCGAAGCGTTTCGAGCCTCACTACAATGAGATTCGCAGCGCCGACCAGGTGCAGATTTACGAAGACATCCTCAAGGATCAAAACGGGAGTGTTACGACTGGCCTGCTGCAGGCCGTCGGCTACGTCAAGGATAACCGGCTGCTGCCGCGCGGCTTCAACAAGACAACAGCGGATCTCGATGTGGCCGTGCAAGGCGAAGCCGCGCAGGATCCCGCATTTACGGATGCCGGACACCGTGTGCGCTATTCGGTCGCCACCGGGAGTTCGCAGGGCCCGTTCCGCGTGGAAGCGGAACTTTGGTACGAACCGATCGGGTTCCGCTGGGCTAATAACTTTCTGCCCTACAACGCGGATGAACCGAAGCGCTTCTCCAGGTATTACGACTCCATGTCGAAAGGTGCCGCGGTTTTAGTGGTGCGAGCGGAACAATGATGCACACACAAATTCAGCGGTGGGCGGCGCTCGATAGCGTCAGATCAGCATCTCTTTCACCACGTTGCCCCACGCCCATGGCGGCTGTTGGGAACCTAAGGCGCGGAATTCTGGCGTGTTCGACGAACGCGCATCCCAACTGCCAATCCACGATGTTACGTCCCGCAATTACCACTAAGTAGCGCAGTGGCCTTGAGAACAATCCGGCCGGACGCCTACTTGGTAGTTAGTTACTTACAAGAGGAGAAACATTTGCCGGTCGGAGACGTGGAAGCAGCGCTTTATAACAAGCCAGCCGCCGTGTTCCTTGCGAAGACATTTGGTTCCAAGGGACTCCATGAGCATCTGCGCATCGCACCTCTAGTGCAGTACGCATCGGCGCACTTTCGCGGCCGCAATCTCCGGGTGCTTGAGATTGGATGCGGCGAAGGGTGGTGTCTCTTTGAGCTGGCCAAAATCATGGGATCGGGAATGCGCGGAGACGGATACGACTTCGATCCCGCGGATATCGACAAGGCGCGGCGGATCGCAGCGTCGCGATATCCGCAGATAGAATTTCACTGTGAAGACGCATCCAAGCTGGTCGACCGGGGCGAAACGTATGACGTCATCCTGTTCATGGACTTCCTTGAACACGTCACCGATCCGGGTTCAATCATCAGGACACTTGCGCCGTGCCTCAGAACAGGCGGGGAGATCATTGTTTCGGTCCCCACCCCGCGTTACCCCGTCGTGTTTACACGTGCAATGCACGAACGCATCGGGCACGTCTTAGAAGGATACACGGAAGAAGCGCTGTGTGAGCTTTTTCCCGCCGAATTCGAAGCTTCGCTCTTATCCCGCAATACCGGAGAGCCCGCTCAATACGGCTGTTGGCTCCAGTCGCGGCTGCCCCGCATGCCGCATCTGATGGACTGGGCATCAAGCATTATGCTCACCTCGACGTTTCGTAAATTGGATTGGTTGAACGGCAGCAGATCCGCGTCTCTATTCGGCGTATTTACGAAGTGCTTAACGCAATAGGCGTGTCGGTCCCACAATCAACTACGCCAGCAGCTCTTTGACGACGTTGCCCGCTACATCCGTAAGCCGGAAGTCGCGGCCGGCGTAGCGGTATGTCAGCTTGGTGTGGTCAAAACCTAATTGGTGGAGCAGCGTCGCGTGCAAATCATGCACGTGGACTTTGTTCTCGGCCGCGGCAAAGCCGAATTCGTCGGTCGCGCCGTACACCGTGCCGCCTTTGAATCCACCGCCGGCGACCCACATCGAGAAGCCGTACGGGTTGTGATCGCGGCCGCTAACTGTCCCGCTGTTCGCGCCGGCCTCGGCTAACTCGACCGTCGGGGTACGGCCGAATTCCCCGCCCCAGACCACTAGCGTATCTTCCAGCATGCCGCGTTGTTTGAGATCGCGCAGGAGCGCGGCAATGGGCTTGTCGCATTCGCCCGCCAGCTTGCGATGCTCTTTAGCGATTTCCGTATGGCTGTCCCAGGGCTGGCCCGCGCCATGCCACACCTGGACAAAGCGGACGCCTTTCTCGAGTAGGCGGCGCGCGATCAGCATCTGGCGGCCCTGCAGCGTGTCGCCGTACATTTCGCGCACGCTCGCGGGTTCTTTGTTCAGATCGAAAACGTCGGCGGCTTCCATTTGCATGCGATAAGCCAGCTCGAAACTTTGAACGCGAGTTTCCATCACGGCATCTTCCGTGCGGGACTGCGCGTAACGGGCGTTCAATTTATCGAGGAGGGACAACTGGCGGCGCTGCTGGTCGAGCGATGCGGTCGGGTTGCGGATGTTCTCGATGAGCTTATCCACCTCGGTTTGAGCGGTGTCGATTCGCGTGCCTTGGAATGCGCCAGGCAGGAAGGCGCTGCGCCAGTTCTTCGCGCCTTCGGTGGGCATGCCGTTCGGGCAGAGCACGATAAAGCCGGGTAGATTTTGATTTTCCGAGCCAAGCCCGTACGTGATCCACGAACCGAAGCTGGGTCGCAATTGGCGGAGGTCGCCGCAGTTCATCATCATCAGCGATGGCTCGTGATTCGGAATTTCGTTCATCATCGAGCGAATCACGCAGAGGTCGTCAACACACTTGCCGACTTCCGGAAAAATTTCGCTGACCGGAATCCCGCTCTGGCCCTGCTGAATGAATTTGAACGGCGAAGGGAAGCCGGCTCCGGTGCGGCGCTCGGTCTGCATATGCAGGGGCAGCGCCTTACCGGCGTATTTTTCGAGCATGGGCTTCGGGTCGAAGGTATCGACCTGCGACGGCCCGCCATTCATAAACAGGTGGATGACGCGTTTGGCCTTGGGCGCGAACTGCGGCATCCGAGGCGCCATGGGGCCGCTCACGGAGGGCTCGGCCGACGCCGTATTGTTGAACAGAGCGCCGAGAGCGAGCGCGCCGAAACCCATTCCGGAGCGCTTCAATAACTGCCGCCGGCTAAACCCTTCGCCGCTAATTACGGGATGTTGACCCATGGTGTTCTCCGTTTTCCTTAATCCACAAAAGCAAATTCGTTGGTCTGGAGAAGAACTTGCGCATACTTCTCCCAAGCGTTCAACGCCACCGGTTGCGGGCCGCTGAAATCCTTGTCAGCATCCCAAATACGCGGCTTATCGGCGCTCTTCAGCGTGATAACCGGGGTCCACGTGAAACTGTCGTTCTCTGCGTCTTTGACGCAATCGACAACGAAATCGATGCTATCGCCCGGCTTGACGGCAAGTTCCTTCACAGCCATCTCAGCTTTCTTGTTGTTGATTAGTTGGTCGGCTAACTTCCGCGTGCGGTTGACGATAATACGAGCCCGTACGCCGTCGCTCGCTAGCTTGCGGTAATCATCTTTTTCTTCTTTGACCTTATGTTCCAGGGCTCCGGCGATCTCGACGGTGCCCTCGACAGGCGAGATCCAGCGGCGCGTAATGGCTTTCGCCGGATCGTCGGTTGGAAAGCCGCCCTTAGCGGAGATCTCCGCGTTACCGAAGACAGGCTGCGGCACGATGGAAGCGGGCTGCCACTTCATATCGGCGAAATACTTCATCGGCTGGACTTCAGCGATATCGCCCTTGCTGTCGAAGCTTGCCATGCCGTACTGCCATGCCGGAACCGGGGCGGAAGCCTGCCTGGCGTCTTCGGCCTTCACGTATTCGAGGGCCATGGCGATTTCATCGGCGGTCGCGGCTCGTCCGTAGATCACACGATAAAGGGCGTCGACACGGGCGCGATCGGTAAGTGCGGAATCGATTTCGCGGCGTCCGACAACATGCTTGGCTTGTTCCAGAATGAACGGGCTGTTCATGAAGTAAAGCGCCTGCTGCGGAACGGTAGTGAGCGATCGCTGCGGAACGTGAGAATCGGGAATGGCAAAATCGAAGGCCGTCAGTTCGCCGGGAAGGCGGCCGCGCTGAATGTAGGCATACGCGGTGCGGCGGGGAACCGCGGGCTGCGAGGTGAGCGCGAAGGGCAGACCGCCAACAGTTGGGTCGAGCTGCCCCGCAACGAATAAAGCGGAGTCGCGCAAAGACTCAAAGTCGAGACGCTGACGGTTCATGCGCCACAGCAGCTTGTTCTCGGGATCGACGGCGCGCGCGTCGGGCCGGTCTGCGCTGGATTGTTGATAAGCGCTCGAAAGCACAATCCACTTGTGCAGCTTCTTGATGGACCAGCCTTCGTCCATGAAGCGCGTCGCTAGATAGTCGAGGAGTTCGGCGTGTGTCGGGAGGTCGCCCCGCGTACCCATGTCACTCGGGCTGTTCACAATGCCGCGGCCAAAATGCCACAACCAGACGCGATTAACGATGACGCGCGCGGTCACGGGATTATTGCGATCCGCGATGGCGTTGGCCAGATCCAAGCGGCCGCTGCCGTGGGTGAATGGCTGGGGATTGTCGCTGATCGCTGAGAGAAAGTGCGGAGGCGTTTCAACACCGAGGTTGTTCGGATTGCCGCGAACGAACACGTGCGCCGGAATCAATTTGGGCGAGTCTTCCAGAGCCATGGCGCGCGGCGTGATTCCACGGTAGCCGAACTCCACCTCCCACTCGCGAATAGCGCCGGTAAGGGCAATTAGAATGTTGTCATCGCCGCCTTCGCCGCGAATTTGAATAAAATCGGCGAGGGGGATATTGGTAGGCGCGCCCTCAGCTCGCAGCACCAGGCGAAGCGATTCAATATTGGCGTCGCGATTGGCGATAGGCGAGTCGGACTTGGCGAGCACTTCGCCGTAGATCTTGCCAACATCGTCCATGGAAGCCGGCGCCGACGCAAGGAACGCCTTCTTGAGTTCGGGATTCGCATCCCCCGGAAGATTCTGCGCCAGCTTGGCTGCTTCGGCGGCAAACTTGTCCTTGGGAAGCGCAGCGAATTCCTGCCATAGAGCGAAAACGGAGTTGCGCTTCTCATGCTCGGCGTTCAAGTATTCTCGCCATCGCCGCAGCACGAAGAGGTTAAAATCGCTATCGCGCGACAGCTTCTCAATTTCCGAGTTGCTCATTTTGGCCGACTTCTCGGCGCCGAGCAGATAGCGCGAAATCCACGATGCCTGCCGAAATTCGGCCACGAGCTCGGGATGGCGCTTGGTCTTGAAGTTATCGAGTGCAGCCAGCCGGCGTTCCATCCCCTGACGATACTCGCGGACCAACGGCGAGTTCTCGTCCTCTTTTCGAAGAAGCGGGTGTTGTACGGGCTCGATCGAGTTGGCGATGATGCCGTAGAACGAATAGTAATCTTTGGTAGGGATCGGATCGAACTTGTGATCGTGGCAGCGGGCGCAGGTGACGGTCATCCCGAGGAAGCCGCGCGAGACGACGTCGATGCGATCGTCGATCATGTCGTGCTCGCCCTTCGGAATGTTGCGGCCAAGAGTGATGTATCCGAGCGCCGCGAGATCGCGCTTATCGGTACTAACTTGGTCGGCGGCGATCTGCTTGCGTGCGAATTGATCGAACGGCAAGTCTTCGTTAAAAGCGCGAATCACCCAATCGCGATAGGTATAGGAGAACGCGAAACGGTCCTGGCCATCGGAAGTATCGGCGTAGCGCGAAACATCCATCCAGTGCCGCGCCCAGCGCACGCCGTACTGGGGTGACGCGAGAAGGCGGTCCACAACCTTTTCGTAAGCGTGCGGGCTTCTATCGTTGACGAAATTGTCGATCTCTTTCTGCGTGGGCGGCAGGCCGATCAGGTCATAACTCACGCGGCGCAGCAAGGTTCGGCGATCGGCGGGAGCGGCTGGGGTGAGTTTGGAATCGGTGAGCTTGGCGAGAATGAAATTGTCGATGGGTGTCTTGATCCAGGAGTTATCCGAAACCAGCGGAACATCGGGACGCACCGGCTTCTTGAAGGCCCACCAATCGCGTTTGTTGGCTGCGGCCTTCTTTGGAGCATCGGTGCGGGGATCCGGAGCGCCCATGCGAACCCACGCCTCGAAATTTGCAACCACTTCGGGCGCGAGCGGTTTGCCGGGAGGCATCTTCAGGTTCGGGTCGGTGTAGCGAAGAGCTTTGATGAGGAGGCTCGATTCGGGATCGCCCGCCGTGATGGGTGAACCGGAGTTGCCGCCCTTGCGGAGCGCGTCGCGGCTGTCAAGCTGCAAACTGCCCTGGATTTTCGGCGCCGTCGCGCTGTGGCAGACATAGCAGCGCGTGGCGAGTACGGGCCGGATATTCTTCTCGAAGAACTCAGAGGCATCGGCATCCGGCGCCGGCGTTTGCGCCATCAGCACGATCCCCCCGGCAACAAAAAGACAAGCCTTGCTGAAGCTCTTCAAAACAGGGGTTGACATGGGCGGAAGGGGGCTAGACACCCTTATTATATCAGGGCTGTTTTGATTAGCTAAACAGCTCGCGCAGATCGCCAAATCCGCCGATAATTACAAGTCGCCCGGTGCCATCCATAATCTCTTCACGCTCCAGCGTCCAGGTGCGCTGGTGCGGGACGAACACGGCGCGCAAGCCGGCGGCGAGTGCCGGATTGATGTCGGATTTCGGGCTGTTGCCAATCATCCAGGTGCGGTCGAGATCGAACCCTCTGACGTTCGCCAATTGCAGATAGGCCTCGCGATTTTTCTCTTTGACGATGGCGCAATGTTCGAAGTAGCGGCGCAATCCGGAGCGTTCGATTTTGGCCGCCTGTTCGTCGGAATGGCCTTTGGTGAACATAGTCAGCTCGTGCCGGGCGGCAAGCTCGGGCAAAGTCTCGGCGACGCCGGGCATCAACTCCATCGGCGACTCCAAAATGCTATGCGCGTAGCCGGCGACCTCTTCGAGATGGGATTCATTGAAGCCGCGCTCACAAAGCTTGGCGTAGCACTGCCGCAGGTTGCGCGCGAAGTTAAGCGCTCCGTAGCCGTGGACCTTGTTGTTTTCAATTTCGATTTCATCGAGCACGGCGCGAATCTCATCGGGCGTCAGTGAGGAGTGTCCGAGAAACTCGCAAAATCGGTCGAACGCCTGTTCGAAATAGATGTTATTTTCCCAAAGCGTATCGTCGGCGTCGAAGATGAGGTGCTGCCGCGTCACTGCTGCCTCATCGCTGAGCTCGCGGCGCCAGACGAAACGGAATTTCGACCAGCACATCGACCTCGATCGGCACGCCGTTCCGCATCGCGGGCGCGAAGACCCACTTCGACATGGCTTCGGTGGCCGTCTGATTCAGGCGGTCGTCGAGACCTTTCACGGTTTCGATCAGGTCGATGTGGCCATCCTTGCGAATTACGCAGGTCAGGCGAATGCTGCCTTCGATACGATCCTCGATCGCTGTTGGCACGTATTTGGGATCCACTTTGTGGTGCGGGATGGGCGGGGTGAGTCCGTCGCCGGTGAACGAGGCGGGCGTGCGTTCGGCGTACCACATGAGCCAGCTTCCGATGTAACTGGTGATATTCGGCATCTGCACGGCCATGGAGTAAACCTGGCGTCCGGCAAAGCGCGGATCGGGGGCGCTGGCGACGCGCGTTGCCGAGGGGTGGATCGCGTCATGCGTGGTGGCGTACTTCACCGTGCCGCGCAATGCTTCGGGCGAGGTCGGGTTAACACGGGCCACGAGCGTGGGATGCGCGTCGGGGCCGGCCCCGCGAACGAAAAGATCCGGTACGTTCAGGATGCCGCTCCTCTTGCCATCTCCCGTGCCGCCATTCGGATTTAGCTTCGGGCCGGCCGAGAACTGCCCCGGTCGCGAAACCGGCGGCAGCGGACCGAGCAGTTTGTCGGTGGGCGTCAGGCCGACGACTGCGGCGTTTAAACTGCTGGGGTGTGCACCCGCAAGATCGGTGCTTGGCGGCGACAACGCCGACACCTTCGCAGTTCCAATGCGCGCCCTCGATGGCGGTGGAGTGAAAGGCCGCGCGACCGGCGCCAGTGCGGAACCCGGAACCGCGCTACGGGCGGCGATGGCTGTCAGCACGGGAGCCGACGGCATTGCCGCGACTTCGGTGGGAAGCTGCCGCGAGACGACGGGCGGAGGACTGAAAAGCCGGTACGCTTTTGGCAAGGGCTGCGCAATCTCCTTCGGGACTTCAGCGTGGGCTTGTAGCTCCGGGGCTTCGGGAGGAAGCACCGGCTCCGTCGTCGCCAAAGAGCGCTCAACCGGTTTCGGAGGCTCGAAGCGTTTCCTTTCAGGAGCGGGGACTTCGGGAAGATTCATCGCCAGGATGTTGGGCGAAGCGACGTCTTTCTGAATTTCGAGCTGCGGCGCGGGCTGCCAAACCATTTGGTTCGCTTTGGGGGCGTCTTTCGGCGATGAGACAATATTCTGCTTCGCGATTTTCACTTCGGCTTTGGGCGGCCGCGAGTCTTTGGATCGTTCGGGAGGCGTCACGTCCGGCAGCTTGTCGCGGAATTTGTACCAGACCAGCTTTTGTTCGTGGGTCGCGATCAACTGGTCGTACACGCCGGTTTTTTTTATTGACGGATCGTCCGGCTGCCAGCCCACAACGAGCGCCAGCACCGCCGCGTGCACCGCGAATGAAATTCCCGCCGCCCCAGGCCTGGGCCCCGACCACATAGTCTCAGTTTAAGGTAGGGCCCTAGAATCCCGGCGGTTTGTGGGCGAACCCGTTCAGCGGAGCGAGGTGTTTCATACGCGAAGCTTCTTTCACGCGCGGAACATACTGGGAAAGGAACTCGCTGAGCTGTTTCAGGCGGTTGGCCTCGCTGCGTTCGCGCAGGAGCACGCTTTGGAAGTCGAGATCCTGAACGGCTTGCGCGAGCTGAAAGCTCAACTGAGGATCGGTGAGGACGGGCTCGGCATAGCCGCGCATCTCGCCGGTTTCAATCAGGCCCTTGTACTGGCGCAGCGCTTCCTGCTGCAGTTCGGGGGAGGCGGGGCCGGGTTCATCGTCATCGAAAAATTCGACTTGGCCTTGTAGATACGACTTCTCCTGATTCAGCAGCACGATCTCGAAACGGCGCGAACCGTGGGTCATGATGTCGAGGCGACCGTCCGCATATTTTGTGATCACATTCTCGACGACCACCGTGCACCCGGCGTTGACGATGCCATCTTCTTTCGCGAGCACGATGCCGAATTCCGACCCGTCCCGGACGGCTTGGCTGACTATTTCCTTATAGCGGTCTTCGAAGATATGCAGCGGAAGCTGGGTGCGTGGAAAGACAATCAACTGCAACGGAAAAAGCGGCAACAGCTTCGACATGGGTAGATTCTAACGCGCGAAATTCTAACGCGCGACGGCGGCGTGTTCGCGGATGCCTTCTAGAACGGAATACGGCAAATTCAAATTGCCTTTCCCGGTGCCGAGATCGATGCCGGGTTTGTTGCCGCCGTGATAGTCGGAGCCGCCGGTAACAGCCAGGCCGAACTCGCGAGCGAGGGCTGCGAAGGTTTCCGAATCTTCGGGCGTGTGCTCGCTGTGAAATACCTCGATGCCGCGCAGTCCGACGGCGATCAGTTCCTGCAACAGCACGGCAAGCTTTGTTTGATCGCGGCCGCCGAGAAGACGCACCGGATGCGCGAGAACCGGCAATCCCCCGCCTTCGCTGACCCTCTTGACGGCTTCAAAAAGGCTGGGTTCATCGCGCTCGACTCCGGCTTCGGCATCGTCGGCGAGGTACTTGTCGAAAGCTTCCTGGGTAGTCTTTACGTAGCCTTTTTGCAGAAGGACGCGCGCGAAGTGGGGACGGCCAGTGAGATTGCGGCCGAGCACCTTGACCTCATCGAGATTAATCTCGACGCCCAGCGCATTCAGCCGTGCGATCAGCGTAAGGTTGCGCTGGTGCCGGCTGCGCTGAGAACCCAATATCCATTCGCGGAATTCGGCCGACGGCGCGTCGACGAAGTACCCGAGCAGATGGACGGAAGGCGCGCGCTTGCCGGGAATCACGTCCTCGGGCTTCGGCGTAAGACGCGTGCTGAGCTCGATGCCGCACAACAATTCGAGACCGGCTTCTTCAGCGAGAGGCGCCGCGATGTCGAATCCTGCGAGAGTATCGTGATCCGTAATGGCCAAGGCTTCAAGGGGCAGAGATTTAGCGGCGTTCACCAGCGCGCCGGGCGTCGCTGTGCCGTCGGACTGGTCGGTGTGAGTGTGGAGATCGATCATTTTTTAGTGTCCCGCATCCAGTTCCGTGCTGCTGAATTTCTTGGCTTGCTCGCGCGGCTTGGTAACCATTTTGCGGATGGTGCCCCAGTAGATGCGCTGAAAGATTTCGCCCGGTATGTAGCGACGAAGAGCGACAAACAACTTGGCGCCAAAGCCGACCATGTAGCGCAAACGCGGAGTCTTGGTTTGCAGTATCCCGTAGACCACTCTGGCGACATCCTCAGTGGTGAAGGTGCGTTTGGCAAGCACGTCGTCCACAATTTTTTCGTGCTGCAAAAACATCTGGTAGTAAGGGCTGGAGGGATTGGTTGCGCCGTGAGCCCGATTGCGATTGATGGTGAAGTGCGGCGTCTGGATCAGGCCGGGCTCGAGCAGCGAAACATGAATGCCGAACGGCGCGACCTCCTGGTGCAGGCATTCGCAGAGGCCTTCGACGGCGAACTTGCTGGAGCAATAGCCGCCGATTCCGATCGAACCCATCCGGCCCGCGACGGAACTGGTGATCACCATGCGACCTTTTCCGGCCGCGCGCATGTAAGGCAGCACGCCTTTGGCGAGGGTGAGGACGCCGAAAACATTTACATCGAAAACTTTCTGAACATCGTCGAGGGTGAGATCTTCGATGCAGCCGCGGAGGCCGAGGCCGGCGAAGTAGACCAGGGCATCAATGCGCCCCGTCTTATCAATTATGGAGCGAACGCCGGAGTAGACTTGTTCGGGCTGAGTGACATCCATCGAGACGAGCTCCATGGGCACGCCGCGACGCTTGGCTTCCGCGAGCAGCGAGACGCCTTCGGATTCAATATGCACGGCACCAAAGACGCGATAATTTCGGGCGGCATGGAAGAGGGCGCACTCGCGGCCTAGGCCGGAACCGGCGCCGGTGACGAGGAGAACTTGGGGATCTTCAGACATGGGTAGGTTCGATGTGTACGAGTGTGAGTCGCTGCTGAATTTCGTGAACGGCGCGGCGATTCAGGCGGTACGGCAAGAAGAGAATTGCGGCGGCCGCAACCAGGCATCCGGGCAAAAGGCCGTAGACAATTCCGAGCCGCGAAACGGCTTGCGGCGTTTGGATCGCCGAGCCCGGGGCGAGGTGAACGAAGCCATTCAGCAGAAATCCAGCAAACAGAAGAGCGCCGCCGGCCGCAATCTTTTCGCCGAAGTTGAGCATACCGAAGTAGATGCCGCCACGCCGGAGTCCGGTGGAAAGTTGATCTTCATCGGCCACGTCGGCCAGCATCGAGTACGGCATCACCCAGAGCGCGCTGGCGAAGATACCGGCCAAGAGATGACCGAAGAGCAGCGGGCGCGCGTTGCCGGTCCCGAACAAGCTGCCTTGCCCGAACAGCAGCGTAGCGGCGCAGAGCACCAGAGCTGTAGCAAGCATGGAGCCGAGATAAAGCGTCCGTTTTTCGGCGCGCTTGGCCAGCCATCCGCATAGCAAAACGCCGCCGAGTGCGCCGACGTAGAAGAAAGTCTGAATTCCGCTAAGAACTTTGCCGTCGTGCAGCCCGGCATACCAGTTGAAGAATTGAATCGCGAGTCCCGCGTTGAGCACCACGGCGAGGTAGAAGAGCGTGAACGAGAGCCAGATGTTTCGAAAGGAGTGATTGCGCCACGCCAGAACAATTCCGGAAAAGAACGTTTTCCAGGAGTGGGCGCAGCCGGCACAGTCACCGAGTTCGGATCGGGATCGTGTGCCGAAGAACGCGGCGAGTCCGGTGAGCGTCATCACGCCGCCGAATACCAAGCCAAGCGGCGGATAATTCCCGTAAATCATCTTGGGATCAACGGTCGCGGATCCGCCGCGAAAAAATAGCGAGAACGATAACCCGGCCGCGGCCATCATTCCGAGCAGACCGAATAGCGACCGAACGGCGATGAGGCGCGTGCGTTCGTGATAGTGACGCGTAAGCTCGGCGCCCAGGCTTAGGTAGGGAATTCGGTACACCGCGCTCGCAATACGGAAGAACATCGAAGTGACCAGCAGCCAGAGGAAAAGACCGGGAGTACCCAGCGATCGCGGCGGACTCAGAATCAGAAAAAAACACGGACCCATGGCCAGAGCGCCGGCGAGCATGTACGCGTGACGGCGGCCCAGCGGATGGCGGGATCTGTCGGACCGGTGGCCGATGTAGGGGTCCAGAAAGGCGTCCAGCAAGAGCCCGGCGAAGATGCCCGTTCCGGCGAGGTGGGCGGGCAAGCCCATCACGGAGTTGTAGAAGAACAAAACAAAGAGCCCGACCAGCGCCATGGTGACAGTGATCGGAATTTCGCCGACGCCATAGAACAGATTGAGCGACCAGGGGAGCGGACCCGGCTCGGCGTTGATTTCGACGCTATGCGCAGGCCCCATGAACTACGATTTCGCGAGCTCAGGCTCCGCCGCGGCTACCGGCGGCAGCAAATCTGCAATCGGCTTGCGCAGGAATCGGAGAAGATGCTCTGTTAATAACTCCGGCTGCTCGAGAGGACCGAAGTGTTCGCCGCCTGGCAGCAAAATCGACTCGCAATTCGGCAGAATTTTATGCAGCACGTCATAAGAACTGAGGAAATGCGATTTTTCGCCGTACACCAGAAGCGTTGGCGTCTCGATTTGCTTCACGGCATCGAGCGTGAGTTCGCCGACCACTTCGTAGTCGCTGATGAGCGTGGTATTGCGAATCAGATTCAGCAACGGGCCGCGGTTGCGCGGCAATCCGCGCGCGGGGCCGAATAGTTTGGGAGTCTCCAGGCTCAACTGAAGAAGAAAATCGAGATCGGTGCGCTTGTCTTCCGGGACGGTTAGCCCGACTTCCTCAAGCTTCGAAACCCAGGTGTCCCAGCCGGGCCACGTATGGTGCTTGCGGTCATCGACCAAAGCTGCAAGACCGGGCTCCAAGGCCACGAGACGTTCCACGCGTTCGGGATGTTTATATGCGAAATAGAGACAGACGTCGGCGCCGAAGCTATGGCCGACGAGTACGGTTTTTTGAATCCCGAGGCCGTCGAGAAGACCTTTGAGATCTTCGGCCATGTCCGCCGGCGTGTAGCCGGTCGCCGTAACGTCGCTGTATCCGTGGCCGCGCAGATCGTAAGTGGTGATGCGGAATTCCTTGCGTAACTGCGGCACCATCTGCAGGTGCCACACGGCCAGGTTCCCAAGGAAGCCGTGGAGCATCACGACATCCGGACCATCGCCGGCGACGATGTAGTGGAGATTGATTCCGTTCGCTTGTATTTTCGGCATGCTTATTCGATGTAGCCCAGTTCCCGAAGCCGTTCGAGAACGACCTGTTCATCTTCAGGACTGGTGAGAGATGCGGCGTCGGAGGAGTGCGCATGGTTACTTCCCGTGGCCGCGGCGGACCTGCGGACCGGCTTGGCGCTGATGGATGCCGACTCGAAGATCTCTTCCGGAACGCGCCCCTGCATGGACTCGGGCACGGGCAGACCCAAGCTATAAAGGACCGTCGGCGCGATATCGAGAATGGAAAGAGTCTTGGCGTCGAGTCCCTTCTTGATGCCGGGGCCCCTCGCGCCGAAAATTCCAATCGGCCGATGCGCGCCACCCACCGAGGGACGGCGGGAAAGCTCGGTGCCCTTATCGAGAATCGACAGCAGACCGCCATCGCGCAGCACGAGCGTGAGATCCGGAGCGACGTCCCCCAGCGGACCGGAGAAGATTTCTTCACGCTTCCAAACTTCGGTGATCACTTGGCCGCCGGTGGCTGGGTCGCGGAACGCCAGAAGATCCTGCTTGAGCTTTTCGACGAACGCCGGATACTCTTCCGGCGTGACGCCGGGCGACTTGCCGTCGCGGTTCACCACGACGTAAATGCCATTGCTGGTGGGCGTCGTGGCGTAGGCTTTGGTGTTTTCCCAATCGAGAAGATAGGTGTGACGCGCGACCGAACCGACGCCAAGCTGCGCGCCGGAATTGTCCTGCGCTTTGGCCGCTTCCGACCACCCGAGATAGCCGTGGTGTTCAAGCCATGTGTTGGCGTGGAAGACCTCATAAGTGGGACCGAAGCCATGATCGGAAGCGATCAGGATCGTCGTTTCCGGGCCCACCAAAGAGCACATCTGCTCCAGCAGCCCATCCAGCCGCCGGAAATATTCGAGGCACAGACGCCGAATTTCGAATTCCCAATCGTGCTCGAGCGGGCGGTCGTCCTGCGGGCAGATGAAGCGCCAGCAGAGATGCTGCAGCTTATCGACTCCATCGAACAGCACCGCGGTTAACTCGGATGGATCTTCCTTGAAAAGGTATTGAAGAATTTCAAACCAGTTCTGCTCGCGGCGGATGTGGAACTCGATCCAGGGCCCATACTCTTCGCGATCCGAGCAGCCTTCGGTGGCTTTCTCTTCAAGCTTGATATCCATCGCCAGCTCTTTGGGATTGAAGCCGGGGACGGTCTTCAGCTTGTCGAAGAGATCCTGCGGCCAGCAGGCGATGCGCAACTGGCGCCACGGCACCCAGCCGGGAACGATGTGCCCGTTCAGACGCGGCGCGGGAAACATGGAAGGATAGTTGAGCGAAGTGACCTTCATGCCGGCGGCTCCGGCGAGGGACCAGATGGTATCGGCCTGAACGTCGTTCGACGTGAAGAAGCGGATGTGCCGGTTGTCGACCGATTCCATGCGGAAAAAATCGAACACGCCGTGGTTCCCCGGGGTCCGGCCCGTCATCAGTGAGGTCCAAGCTGGAGGCGTGAGCGCGGGAACGATGGTGCGCAGTCCGGCTTTCACTCCATCCGCATAAAACGATTTCAGGAACGGCATCACGCCCTGCTCGAGCAGAGGGTCTAGAACGGTGAACGTTGCGCCGTCGATTCCGATCAGAAGAGTTTTGACGCTCACAGGGCGTGCTCCGCGGGCACTGTATCGGCAGCTTTGAGGTTGGTATCGATAAAGTCGACGAGCTCGCCGACTGAGAGATCGCGCTGATCGCGGCCGATCTCAACGAGCAATTCGGAGAACGGCATCTGCTGCCCGTAGTGCTCCTGGATGGTCGTCCCGAGGACCACGGCGTCGAGAGACTCAAAACCCAACTCGGTGAACAGCAATGACTTCTCGGTAACAGGATTCGAATAATCCCAGTCGCGCGAAAGATCCTGCAACGTTTGCAGAACGTAGTCGAGGATCTCTTGTCGGCTCGGCTTCATTTATGAAATGGCTCCTTGGTGAACGATAGCGCTGGCGATGAAATTTGGTTCTCGGGCAGTGTAGGCGATCATCGACGCACCGCGCAACTCCGGGAAATCTTCGAGCAGGCCGTCGCGCAATTCCATGTGAATGCGCCCGGTATCGGCTTGCGTTTCAATGATGCGCAGGGCGTGCAGACCGCGCGACATTCCGCGGCCGAGCGCCTTTGAGACGGCTTCTTTCGCGCACCACATGCGAAGATACCACTCCTGCCGCTGATCCTTGTTCATCGCGGCGACGATCTGCCGCTCCTCTTCGACGAAGGCGACGCGCTCGAAACCCTCATGCGGCTTAGCGAGCGATTCGATATCGATGCCGACCAGGTTGCTCGAATCGAGGGCGGCGAGCGCAACCGCGGTTCCGCCGCTGTGGGAGAGCGAAACCACGGGCGCGACCTTCAGGCGCGACATCCACGCGCCGCGCACTTCGGGACGGCCGTGCGAGTCGGGAACAATCTCGACATCTGCCGGGCAGAGATCGATCTGGAAGCGTTTGCGGATCAGCGATCGCACGGCGTCTTTGGCCGCGATGCGTCCGAGCAGCCACTCCTGCTTGCGTTTGGGCACGCCCTTCATATCGTTCCAGGTGACGCGTTCGGCTCGGCTCAGGACCAGATGCACCATCGCATTGAGCCAGATGCCGTGGGACGCTTCGAGGAATTCGGAAGAGAACTTATCGAGCCGCACGCAGGCGATGGCGTTTGCATCCAGGCCGGCGATGGGCTCAAGCCAAGGCTCGGAAAGATAGCCCGTCGCGGGAGCAATGCGAAGCTGCCAAAAACTGCGCTTCTGACCGAATCGGCGGTCCTCCCAGCTCTTGAAGCGATAGTAGATGCGCCCATCGATTCCGGCGATTTCAATATCGGAAGCGATATCGACATCGGTGACGCGCGTGGCGATCACGCGACAGGTGACGCGCGTGCCGGCGGGCGGCGGGGGCGCAAAACATTGCAGCTCCGCGAGGTGATAGGGGAAAATATCCGCCTCGGCTTGCAGCACTTCCTGCGACCAGAAGGCGACGATCTGTCCGGCGCCATCGAGAATCACCGGATCGAAGAGAAACTGCGGATTCGGCTCGCCCGCGATCATCCGGTCGCGCGGAAGGGCTTCCATAACGGCAACAGTGCCGTTCGAGCCGGAGCGCTCGATCGATTTGACGGTCTGAAATTGCGGGCCATGGAACATGCCTTCGCGGTAAAGGCGGTCGGGCGTCCACTCCGAGCGGCGCTCCTTGTTCAGAGTGAAGGGGAGCGGCGGGCCTGGGTCGGGATACGACGCCGCGAAGAGCATGACGCCTTCGGCCCAAATGGGGCGAATGGGGCCGCTCGCTTCCGATGCGGCTGGGCGCAACGAAACGTGAATGACGCCCGGTTCGCGCTGCGTCGCGGTGAGTTCGATGGTGGGCGCTGAGTCAAGTGTAATCCAACGGTTGCCGCGCAGGTCGCGCATGCCGGTGAGCACCTGGCCGGGCGCGAGCAGAGCGCCGGCTTCGGCAAGGATCTCCATGGTGATCGTCAACGGAACGACGGGGAGCGCCGCCAGTGTGGGATCGTCTGCGGAGATGTGTTTGCCGAGAGTGTGATCGCGGAATAGAACGTCGCGATCCAGATTGAACGTGTGCCGCGCGACGGCCGACACGCCCGGGATCACTTCAACAATCTCGGTGATGAAGGGATGAGCCACGGTGGCGGGCAGGGTCGGCTCGGAGTGTCCGTTGCGCGTGGCGAGAAATCCGGCCATCACTTGCTGCTGCGTCGCCAGGAACTGCTCCATCGTGCGGAGATGCTGTTCCATGATGGACTGGCGCGGCGAGATAGCGGGAGCGACGATCGGAGCGGTAATTGGAAGTGCCGCCGCCGCGACCGATGCAACCGCGGCGCGCGGGAGTTGGTAGCCCGCCGGCAACCTGGCAGGCTGCAATCCGGAGCGCAGCGCGAGCTTCGGCCGCTCCGGGACGGCAGGCTTCAACACTTCCGGCGCGCGGCGTTCATACAAGGCGTCGAGCCGGACGGGGACGCCGTTCGCAACCAGTTGCGCCACCATGTGATTCAACTGCAGGATGCCGGAGCGGTGCTGGACATTGGCGGCAATCGCGATGTGCGGCTTGCCGCGCAGGGTGTCGTCGATGAAGGCCGTCAGGTTGCCGCGCGGGCCGGCTTCGAGGAACACGCGCACACCATCGCGATACATGCGATCGATGGTCTCGCGAAAGCGCACCGTTCGCGCCCATTGCACACTCGTCAGCGCGCGGATCTCATCCGGATCCGCGGGATAGAGATCGGCAGTAACGCAAGAGTAGAGCGGCACGTGCGGCTTGCCGATTTTCACCTTGTCGAAGTAGCGGCGGAGCGGCTCGCTGAAAACCTCGAACCACGGCGTATGATAGGCCCGGGCGAACGGCAGCTTCTGCGTAATGGCGGCTTTGCCTTTGAGCGATTCGAGCAGTTTCTCGATGCCGGATTCCGTGCCGCACAGGACCACCTGATTGGCGCAATTGTCGAGCGCGATGTGGAGTTCGCCGCCGCTCCCCGCGACGAGTTCATCGAGCAGGTTGCGGTTGATGCCAGCCACCGCTAGCAATTGACCGACCGGGATCTGCGAATTCCGGTTCAGCTCTTCGAAGATGCCGTTCACACCGAGAATGTGGTCGATCAGATCCTGCTCGGTAGGCGCAAGAACCGCGCCGGCGGCCAGCAGCGCGGTGTGCTCGCCCGTGCTGTGACCCGTGATCGCCTCGGCCTTAATCCCGAGAGTTTCGAGCAGAGCATACATCGCCTGATTAGCGCAAAACACAGACTCCGCGCCGGAATCCATCGAGTAAAGCCGCTGTTCGGCCTCGGGGAGATTGGGCGGCGGGAAAATGACTTGACTCGGCAGAAATCCGCGCAAGTGCCGCTCGAAGGCCTTGTCCATCAGGTCGAATGTTTCGCGCACGGCGGGGAAGTGCAGGCACAGATCCCCCAGCATGTTGAGATACTGCGCTCCTTCACCCGGGAACACAACGCCGAGTTTGCCGGCGGCGGCGAGCGGCTCGCGGAAGAAGTAGATGCCCTCGATATCGCGGATGCGCGCCGTCTTAGGCTCCGCCAGTTTCGGAAGAGCGCGCTTGAGTTTAGCGGTAAGGTCTTCAAGCGACACGGCGACGATCGCCAGACGCGCGGCTCGCAAGGGAGTGGCGCAATTCAGCGTATAAGCGAGGTTACGAAGCGCGACATCGGGCGCAAGAGTTTCGATGTGCGCGAGCAGCTTCCGCGCTTCGGCATGCAGCCCGTCGGGGGAATCGGCCGAGAGCAGAAAGCATTCGCTGTCCCAATCGTATTGCATGGGCGGCGCGGCATGCGGGCCGGTGTACTCTTCCAGAACCGCGTGGGCATTGATGCCTCCGAAGCCGAATGCGTTTACGCCGGCGCGGCGCGGCGCGTGAGTGCCGCCATGAATCCACGGGCGCGTTTCGGTATTGAGATAAAAACGGCTCCCGGCCAGATGGAGTTTCTTGCTCGGATTCTCGCAGTGCAGCGTCGGCGGCAGCACCTTGTGATGCAGCGACAGCGCGGCCTTAATGATGCCGGCCATACCGGACGCCGGCATGGTGTGGCTGATCATGGACTTCACGGACCCGAGCGCGCAGCGATGCACCTGGCCGCCGGCTTCGCTGAAAACTTTATCGAGGGCCTGCAATTCCACCGCATCGCCCACCGGCGTTCCCGTGCCGTGCGCTTCGATCAATTCGACCGTAGCCGGATTGATGTCCGCGGCTTCATACGCTCGCCGCAACGCGAGCTCTTCCCCTTCGAGGCGCGGGGCCAGAAGCCCCAGCGCGCGGCCGTCGCTCGCCGTTCCGACGCCTTTGAGAATGGCGTAGATGCGATCGCCATCGCGTTCGGCATCGGCCAAACGTTTGATTACCACCATCCCAACGCCTTCACCGAGAAGCGTGCCATCGGCGCCTTCATCGAACGGCCGGATCTGGCCCGTTTTCGACAGCGCCTTGAGATGCGAAAAAATCATCAGGATAACGGGTGGCGTTGAAGCGTGAACACCACCGGCGATGGCCATATCGCAGCGTCCGCTGATGAGGTCCCGCATAGCCAGATCGATGGCAACGACCGAAGAGGCGCACGCGGCATCGACGATAAAATTCGGACCCATCAGATCAAGCCGGTTGGCGATGCGTCCGCTGATGATATTGGGAACCAGGCCCGCCGAAGTGCTGGCACTGAACTCCGGCAAAGTCGACTTGATGCGCTCTTTGATCTGCGCCATCTCGTCGTCCGTGTGCTCCGGGTGGAGCTGCTTCAGGATGCGCAGTGCGCTATCGACCACGATGCCGTGCTGGATGGCGGTCGTGTTGCCGCGATTGACATATGAGCCGCGGCCAATGATGACGGCCGTACGTTCCTTCAGCTTCGATTCACCGCGATACCCGGCGTCTTCCAGAGCTTCCTGAGCGGCCCGGAGAGCGAGGAAGTGATCGGGCTCGGTGCCGTCGATCGCATTTGGGACGACGCCGTATTTGACCGGATCGAACTCGGCCAGCTTGCCCAAATAGCCGCCGCGCTTGCAGTAGGTGCGGTCATTGGCTTCGCTGCCCTCTTCGTAGAAAAGCTCGGCCTCCCACTCCGGCGGCGGATCGGAAATACAATCCACCTTGTGGAGAATGTTTTCCCAGTAGCGCTGCACGTCTTTCGCGCCCGGGAAGACACAGGACATCCCGATGATGGCGATGTCGTGGTCCGGATTTCTTTCGTTGCCCGGTCGCTTCATGCTGAGTGACCTACCGCCTTCGAGAGTGTCGCGGGCGCGTTGCCGGCCGGTGCCGCAATTTTGCGCCACGGTCCGTCGCCGAATACCACGATTGGTTCCGATGCCTCGCCGGCATGGGCGCAAGTCATCTCGCGCAATACAGCTTCGGCCCCGCCCTGCGGCGGAATCATCTGCACGCCATGAGTCAGGAACTGCTGGCGCACTTCATCGGAGACCATGCCCGCCTGATCCCAAGGGCCCCAGTTCATCGCTACCACGCAGCCGGGCCACTGTGCCGCCAGCAAGGTCGCGACGCCGTTCATGGTGCCGTTGGCCGCCGCGTAATCGGCTTGCGCGCGATTCCCGAGCGCGGCGGTGATGCTCGACATGAGCACGAAGCATTGCAGCGTTTCGGGCCTGAGTTTGCGGGCCAGAAGATAGGTGCTGTCGGTTTTAGTGTGGACGACGCGGTCGAAAGATTCAGGCGTCTTGTCTTTGATGAGCTTGTCTTCAATGACGCCCGCGCCGTGGATCACAGCATCGATACGGCCGTGCTGCCCGTATATATTGTCGATAAGACCGCCGAACGCGGCTTCGTCGCGCACATCGACGGCGTGATATTCAACGCGCGCGCCGAGTTCGCGAAGGTCATCGAGCGTCTGGTGAATTTCGCGATTCTTGAGCAATCGCGCGTAAGCGGCACCGACGGCCGCCGGTTTCACGGCACCTCCAGCGGCGCGGAGCCGGGCGGCGAGCGCGGTTTTCAGCAGCGTTGGGTCGGTAATGCCGTGCGTATCCGCCGGTTCCCGCACCGCGGCCAGCGGAGAGGTGCCGGCGAGAATCAGCGTAGGTTGATAGCGCCCGGCAAGCATGCGGGCGATCTCGGCGGTAATGCCACGCGCGCCGCCGGTGAGCAGCATGACCCACGAGCGATCAATCGTCCTCAGAACGGTTGCAGGCGCGGGAGCAAGCTGCGGGATCACAGTGAGACGGCGATCCCCCGGAAGACCGACTTGCAACGTTTCATCGCGCGAGGTGAGCTCGTCGATCAGCTTTTGCCGAAGAATCGCAACCGGGTCGGAAGGATCGATATCGACCACTTTGCATAAGACGCCGCCAAATTCGAGCGCCAGCGTCTTGACGAAATCAGCCGCGGCCTGTTGCGTCGGCGAGAGCGCGGGACTGCGCGACAGTCCGAAATCGCCGCCGCGTCCGGTGACTACGGCGAATAGAGCGCCGCCTTTTTCGCCCGTTTGTTTCAGATCGGACTCAGCCGCGCGGGCCAACAGATAAAGGCTGCGAACATCCTGCCGAACGTGGGCGCGCCATTCATCCAGCGAGGTTGTAAAGAGCGACTTGCCGTTTTGTAAAGGCAGAAGATGGATCACGGCACCGACCGGTCCGTGATTCTGGCGGATACTTTCGACGACGGCTTGGACGGCAGCGGCATCGGTGAGATCGGTGGTGAATACGCCTTCGGTGGAGAGCATCGGACCGTAGCTGTGCCGCAGAAGCAGAGCGCGCTCGCCATTGCGATTCAGGGTTTCGGCCACGCCCGCGGCCACACCGTTTTCATCGTCGGTAATCAGCGTGACGCGATTGGCGAAGTGCTGTGACGCGCCCTGCCGGAGGCGCGCGATGGTCTTCAGTGTGAAGCGCGGAACCTCTTCCGTGGCGGGCTTGCCGCCTTCGTGGAAGATGGGCGCGAGGCGGCTTGCCATCTCGGCGAGCGTGCGCGCACCGGTGAGTTTTTCCATTACACCTTGGACTTGCGACTGTTCGGCGGCCGAGCAGGTGCGCTGAAAGGCGCTCAGAATTTCCACGCGCTTGATGGAATCGATGCCCAGATCGGCTTCGATGCCCGCGTTGAGATCGAGGAGGTCGGCGGGATAGCCGGTGCGTTCGCTGACGATGGCGATGAGTTCGGCGGAGATTTCGCGAGCGGGCTTGGCGGCAACCAAGACTGGTTGGGTTTGAACCGGCCCCAGCACTGCAAACACCGGCTGCAACTGATTCGCCATTTCGCCGAGGGTGCGCGCGCCGGTGAGCTTTTCCATGATGGCTTGCACCTGGGCCTGTTCGGCCGCCGAGCAAGTGCGCTGAAAGGCGCTCAGGATTTCGACGCGCTTGATGGAATCGATGCCGAGGTCCGCTTCAATACCGGCATTGGAGTCGAGGAGGTCGGCGGGATATCCGGTCCGCTCGCTGACAATGGCGACCAGTTCGGTTTTGATGTCGCGGGCGGTTGCGTTTGCAACCGTCACAGGAGCCGCTGCGCTAAACAAGGTCTGCAACTGGGCGGAGATCTCGCCCAGCGTGCGCGCGGCCGTGAGATTCTCCATGATGCTTTGCACTTTCGACTGTTCGGCAGCCGTGCAGGTGCGCTGGAACGCGCTCAGGATTTCGACGCGCTTGATGGAATCGATTCCGAGATCGGCTTCGATACCGGCGTTCGAATCGAGCAGATCCGCGGGGTAGCCGGTGCGCTCGCTGACGATGCCGGTGATTTCAGAGGCGATATTGCGGGCGGCAGAAACGGGTTGGGGTGCCGGTATCGCGACCGCAATGGAAGCCGCGACGGTCGCGAACAGCCGCTGCAACTGCGCGGAGATCTCGCCCAGCGTGCGCGCGCCAGTGAGCTTCTCCATGATGCTTTGCACCTGCGACTGTTCGGCAGCCGTGCAGGTGCGCTGGAACGCGCTCAGGATTTCGACGCGTTTGATTGAATCGATGCCGAGATCGGCTTCGATATTAGCGTTCGGGTCGAGCAGGTCGGCGGTGTAGCCGGTGCGCTCGCTCACGATGGCGATCAGTTCGGCGGCAATGTTGCGGGATGCCGGCTTCGCTACAAGCTTCGCTGCACGCTTCGCTACAACAGGTGCAGGTTTCGTAGCTTCGACCGAAGGCGCCGCAGGCAACCGCGGAGTGATCGCGACGGGCACGGCGACCGGCATCGAAACAGAAGGCGCCGCGACCGACCCGTCCTGCAGGTACGCAGTCATAATAGACGCCTGCGTTTGCAGGAACTGCGTCATCATGTTCTGGAACTGCTGCATCACGGCTTCGGAAGATCCGCTTGCGGACGCGGCAGCAACAGCCGTGCGCGGCGCTGCCGCGGGGACTATCACTTCCTTGACGATGACCTTCGGCTCGGGCAGAGTTGCCGCATTGACGAGTTGGATCGGCACTTTGAGAGGCGTTGGACGCGAACGCGGAAACGCGCGCGATCCGTTAACCAGCCAGCCTTGCGCCGAAACCACAGCGGCGGCAAGCTTCTCGACTTCGATTCGTTCGGCTTCACGACCGCGGAACAATTCTTCGGTCTCAAGGGTCACTCCGGCGACAGTCGTCAACTGGGCCAGCACTTTGAGGAACTGAACCAGTCCCGTGCCGCGCGCAGCATCAATGGGAAGAATGAGCGCGCTGCCTTTCTCGAGATTCTGCTTCGCCAGACCGCTCAGCACGGTCTTCGGACCGACCTCGAGGAACACGCGAGCGCCGGCGTCATACATAGCGCGAATCTGTTCGACGAAACGCACCGGGCGCACCAGATGCTCACCGAGCAGGTTTGCGATAGCGCCGGGGTCTTCGGGATAAGCCGCGGCTAGCGTGTTCGAGAACACCGGGACTGCGGGCTGAGCAAATTTCTGCCGGCTCAATGCCGCGCCCAGCCGATCTTTAGCCGGTTGCATCAGCGGCGAATGGAAAGCGCAAGCAACGGGAATCGCTTTGGCTGCGACGCCTTGTGCCGAGAGCACTTCGAGCGCTTTGGCAATAGCGCCTTTGGCGCCGGAGATGATGGTCTGGCGCGGAGCGTTGAGGTTCGCGATCGTAATGCCGTCAACGCCGGCGAGCGCGTCGGCCGTCGCGGCTTCATTCGCTTGAACCGCGGCCATGGTTCCGGCATCGCCGCCGCGCGTCGATTCCTCAATAGCGCGGCCCCGCGCTTGGGATAACGAAAAAAGCGCCGAGGGATCCATGACACCGGCGGCGGCGAGCGCCGCATATTCGCCGTAGCTGTGACCTGCGGTCATCGCCGGCGTAATGCCGAGACGCGTAAGCAGTTGATGCAGGGCAATCTCTACCGCGCCGAGCGCGGGTTGCGCCACTGCCGTTGCGGTGATCGCCTCCATTTGCCGCTTCTCCTCTTCGGCAGTGAAGGCGGGAGTGGGTTCAATGTAGGAGCTGAGCGGCTGTGGCAAGCGGCCGTCGAGCACCTTGTCGGCTTGCTCAAGCGATTCGCGAAATTCAGGAAAATAGAGCGCGAGGTCGCGCAGCATTCCGGGGAATTGCGAACCCTGTCCGGGGAACAGGAATGCGATCTTCTTCGCCGGAGCGGCGGGAGCGAGATAGATTCCGGTGGCATCTTCGAGCGTCTCTTTACCCGCCGCGAACGCCTGCTGAACCGTTTCCAGTTTGGTGACAACATCGGCGAGCGACGTGGCTACGATGGCCAGGCGCAAGCCCGACGCGGAACTCTTGGCGCGCGCGCAAATGGACGACGCGAGATCGCGCAGTTTCGGCGTCGCGCCCCCGGCCAGAGCCGCGATGAGCGGTTTTAAAACAGCGCCGATCTGGGCCCCGCTACCAGTCCACAGAAATAATTCGGCGGGCCAGCGCTCGGCCGGAGCACGGTCCAAAGCCGCGCGGAAATCGCCCGTGTATTCTTCCAGCACGGCGTGGAAGTTCGTGCCGCCGAAACCGAATGAGCTTACGCCGGCGCGCCGTGGCGTTTCGTCCACGCGGCCCACCCACGGGCGCGATTCCACGTTCGCATAGAGCGGGCTCGATGCCTCGCTCAACTGACGGTTCGGCTTGACCACATGCAATGTGGGCGGAAGTGTCCGGTGATAGAGCGCCAGCGCGATCTTCATCAGCCCGGTGACCCCGGCGGCCGATTTAGTATGGCCCACCATCGATTTGACCGATCCCACGGCGCAGCTCCGCGGCGTGGCGCCATCGGCCAGCAAAACTTGCGAAAGCGAAGCCAGTTCCGCCGCATCGCCCGCTACGGTGCCGGTGCCGTGCGCTTCAAAATATCCAACGGTCGAAGGCCGGATGTGCGCTTGGCGATACGCCCGGCGCAGCACCTGCATCTGCCCTTCCGGGCGCGGCGCGGTCATGCTGCGTCCACGTCCATCGCTCGATCCCGCAATGCCTTTGATGACGGCGTAGATGCGATCGCCGGAGCGTTCGGCATCCGCCAGCCGCTTGAAAATCAGGATGGTGATGCCTTCACTGATCGCGATGCCGTCGGCCGATTCATCGAACGGTCGGCACTGGCCGCGGGGCGACAGCGCCTGCGCTTTACTGAAGCACATGAACCCGAACGGGCTCTGCACCGTATCGACGCCGCCCACGATGACCATATCGCTCGCGCCCGAAGTGAGCTCGCGCGTGGCCAGATAGGCGGCGGCAAGCGATGAGGCGCAAGCCGCGTCCACCGTGAAATTGACGCCGCCGAGATCGAAACGGTTGGCCACACGGCCGGCTGCGACGTTCAGCAGAATTCCCGCAAAGGAATCTTCGGTCCACTCGGGCAGATGACTGAGAATCTCTTCCGGAACGTCCTTGATGTACTCAGGCAATGTCGAGCGCACGGCGTAGTTGATACCCAGATCGCCCAAGCCGCCGCTGAGCCCGAAGAGCACGGAGGTCTTAGCACGCGGAAACGCACGCGTGGCATAGCCCGCATCGCGCAGTGCCTCATCGACCGCGGCCAGCGAGAGCAACTGCATCGGATCGATCGAGGGCAGCGCGTTCGGCGGAATGCCAAACTTCATCGGGTCGAAGGCCACGTCCTCGAGGAAACCGCCCCACCGCGAATAGATCTTGTCCCGCGCTTTCTTGTCGGTGTCGAAAAAGAGATCGGCGTCGAAGCGATGCTTCGGCACCTCGACTATGCCGTTCACCTTGTCGAGCACGTTCGCCCAAAATTCGCGCACGTCGGTCGCCTTCGGAAGCAGGCAGCTCATGCCGACGATCGCCACGTCGCACGGGGGCTCGGCGGTCTCTTCGGCCAGAGTTTCAACCGGCACGGCCGCCGCCAGCAGGATGGCAGCGCTGCCGCGCGAAACATCCTCGTGCAGTTCGCGCGCGGTGCAGACTCTATGCCGCAGCGCCGCGACTTGGCCGATCATGTACATGCCGTCGAGCTTCTGCTGTTCGGCGGAGACGGTCACATAGCGGACGCCCGATTCCGGCGTCTCCTCGCGCACGATGCCCTTGCTGGCGATGCGCAGACGCCCCAAATTTAAGTCTTCAAGAGCATCGCGGATCTCCTGCGTGCTCTTGCCTTCGGCGATGAGTTTGCGCTTGGTTTCGCGAAACACACCGTAGAAATCCGTGTCGACGCAGCGCGAGGCATGGCCCGGACCGGATTCGAGAATCACGGTGTGCTTGCAGTTGAGCGCTTCTTGCTGGAAGCCTTCGACGATGGCTCCGCCGCGCGTCGCTTCCTCGGTAAAGAGATAGGCGGTCCCCAGCAGCACCCCGATGCGGACACCCTTGGCAGCCAGCGGGGCGGCCATCCCCGACACCATCGCAGCCGAGCGCGCATCGTGAATTCCCCCGGCGAAGATGATGTGCAGCTCTTCGGCCTTGACGCCGGACGCGATCTTTTCGAGCAGCGCGTCGATCATCGCTTCCCAGAGAACGAAGCTGGTGCGCGGCCCCACGTGGCCGCCGCATTCGCGGCCTTCGAAGATGAACTTGCGCGCCCCGTCGTCGACGAACATGCGCAGCAGTGAAGGCGCCGGCACGTGCAGGTACGTGTGGATTCCGATCGCTTCGAGACTCGCGGCCTGGTCTGGACGCCCCCCGGCGATGATGGCGTAGGGCGGCTTGAATTCGCGCACCACTTCGAGCTGTTCGGCGCGCAATTCCGGCGGAACGAACCCCAGAATCCCGACGCCCCACGATTTATTCCCCGCCAATTGCTTGGTCTTGGTGAGAAGCGCGCGAACCTGTGGCGCGCGCAGGAGCGCCAACGCCAGAAACGGCAGCGCGCCGCTCCCGGCCACGCCGACGCAGAATTCAGCCGTATCGCTGACCCGCGTCATCGGCCCTTGCAGGATCGGATATTCGGTGCCATGGGCTTGCGCCAACGCCGAGCCCGGCTGCAGCGGCAAGGATTTCCGCGCTTCCGAAACATGCTCGGCAACGGATGCTTCGATGGCTTCAAGAATCCCCGGCACCGTCCGAAAACGCTTGGCCAAGGAGGACGCAAACACCGTATCCTGACCCAGCGGCCACAGATCGGTTTCGGGTGCCCGCCACCCGATGCGTGCGATCAAAGCTTGGCGCCAATGGCCGTTCACATCGCCGGACTCGGCAAGCAGCGCATGCTCGTGCTTCTGAATTTCCGCGGCTCCGGTCATGCCGGGCCGCTGGTAGAGGCGGAACAATGCGTCCAGTTCGCGCCCGACGCACACCGTCTCATCGCCCTCGAAGCGCTCGACCGCCGCGCGCAACTTTCCGGGCAAGGTCGCTTCCGCCGCCAGCATCAATTGAGCGTCGAGCCACACGCCGGCCGCCCCTGCCACCGCGCACGCCGCCGCCGAATGCATTCCGATTCCGCCGCGCACCCAGATGGGGAGAGTGCTTTCCTGAAGCAGCCGCTGCAGCAATACGAAACTGGTCTCTTCTCCGACGAATCCGCCGGCCTCCTGACCTTTGGCAATGAAGCCGTCGACGCCGAGTTCCGCGCCGATCTGCGCCTCTTCGCTCGAAGTCACTTCGAGATAGACGGTTCGCGCGTCCGGCTTCGGGCCGCGCGCAGTTTCCACCAGCGAAGCCAAACGCGGGCTCCGCGCGCCGGTGAAGATCACAGTGCGAACTGCGGAGCTCAAGCCGGCAATCGCGTCAGGCGTGATTTCGGCGAAGGCGTCAAGCGCCACCGCCGCGTTGCCAGTCGTGAACTTCTCCAGACGCGCAATCGCCGCCTGGGCTACGGCGAGCGATCCCGCGGCTTCCAAATTCAAGACTCCCGAAGCGCCATAGCGGCACGCCGCGATCGCGATCGCGGGGTCGGGTAAGCCGGGCACATTGGACGCAAAAATCCTGAATGATTTCATCGGACCCTCCGGTGCTAACGCATTCTATGGGGAATCGTTCTAGGCGATCTGCGCGGTGACGCCTACCGATTCAGTTCCTACCGAAGAAACGCGCGACAGGTGGGAGTAGTAATTGTCGTAGATTCCCTGGGCCCACTCGCGGTTGATTTCGTCACCCGAACGCAGTGTCACTTCAGCGCCGCATGCCGAGCACTTCATCCGGAATCCCAGCGAAGCTGCCATAGGTCCGCCGCAGGTCGAGCACTCGCGCGGCGTAAACTGCAGCAGACCCTGAATCATGCTGATCCATGTGGAGACTTTCAAAAAATAGCGGTTTACGTCCCGGATGGAGACTTCCCTGCCGGTCACGAATTCGGCTGCGTCCGCGGCGGGCATGCGCCGAACCAGCACTTCCTTGCCGGTCTCGGTAAGCATGTGCTCCTTTTCGAGAACACCCGCGCCGAACACTTCCGACGCCGTTTGAAGGATCGTCTTCTCCGGCAGCCAGATATTGAATTGCGACTCCACTTCCATGGCGATCTCGATCATGTCGAGCGATTCGGCGCCGATGTCATGCAGAAACACTTCGGGCTTTACCGTCGCCGGGTCGATACGCAGGCCGTCACCTACGATTTGAGCGAATTTGTCCGCGATTTCGAACTCACTAATAACTTGTGAAGACATCAATTAGTTCCTCCATCGAATGAATTTGCGAAGCTTACCAAGTGGTTCTATGAACTCTACTGTTATGTACAGGCGCTATTAAGAAAAACACGGGAAACCGCTCCCGCGGCAAGGATAAAAATCTTGAGCCGGCTCATGCCTGGCTCCAGCGGCGCACGGCCAGGGCGGCGTTCTGGCCGCCAAACGCAAAGGCATTCACCAGAGCGGCACGCACATGCGCGGCACGGCTCCGGTTCGGGACATAATCCAGATCGCACTCGGCATCGGCGTGCTCCAAGTGCATGGTCGGGGGGACGCAATCGTGCCGCATCGCCTTGACCGCGAAAATCAGATTACAGACCCCGGCGGCGGAAATCGTATGACCGATCTGCCCTTTATTCGACGAGATCATCAGGCGGCGCGCACCGTCGCCGAAGACGCGCTTGATCGCCGTGGTCTCGCCGGAATCGTTCTTCGGAGTCGAAGTTCCGTGCGCCGCGATGTAGTCGATTTCTTCGGGCAACATGCCGCCGTCGGCCAGCGCCAACTGCATCGCGCGCGCTTCGGGCACGCCATCGGGCGAGGGATCGGTTAAGGTGCCCGCGTTCAAAGTGCATCCGAATCCCGTAACCTCGGCGTAGATGTGCGCACCCCGAGACTGCGCGCTATCGAGCGATTCCAGCAGCACCGCCCCCGCGCCTTCGCCCATCACGAAGCCGTCGCGCAGCTTATCGAACGGCCGGGAAGCCTCGTCCGGATTGGCGCTGCGGCTCAATGCCCCGAGCAGCGAAAATGCCAGGATACTGATCGGGCTGACCAGCGCCGTGCTCCCGCCCGCCAGCATCGCGGCGGCCTCGCCGCGCCGGATCATGCGGAACGCTTCGCCAATGGCATGAGCACTCGCCGCGCAAGCCGTATCGTTGACCAGGGCCGGGCCGCCCAAGCCGAGCAAACGCGCGGTCGTGCTGGCGATGGTGTCGCCCAAACGGCGCACAAACCCGTTCTCCGGTTGCAGACCCTCGGCGGCAAAGCGCGCCATATCGAGGCGCTTGTGGTCCGCCGTGCGCATCCGGAAATATTCTTTCAGCAGATTAATGTCGAGGTAGTTGACCGAGGTGCCGAGTGAAACACCAATGCGCCCGGATTCGATCGGAGCGCGTTCGAGCCCGGCGTCTTTCGCGGCTTCGGCCGCGGGAGGCAGGAACATCCGCACCGTGCGGCGGCACCAGGTCCCCGGGAAACCCGCCAGCCCGGTTTCGCGTTGGATGTGCCGGGCTTCCCCGGCAACTTTCGTCGCATACTCAGCCGAATCCCAAAAGCTGATGGGCTCAATGCCGTTCTCGCCCGCAACCAATCGCCGCCAGCAAACCGGCAGGTCGGTTCCAAGCGATGTGCTGAGGCCCATCCCCGTGATTACTACCCGATTTTGTACATTGCTGGCCACGTCCGTTCGCATCTCCTCTTAATTAGCTCCCGGGACTTCGACGAAGCCGCGATCGGCAAGATAACGCAGGATCTCGCGTGCATTCTCTTCCGGCGTCCGCCTGGCGGTCGGCAATGTGAGCTCGGGAGCGGCCGGCGGCTCATACGGATCATCTACTCCAGTGAATCCGCGGATCTCTCCGTTTCGCGCCTTGGCGTAGAAACCTTTCACATCGCGCTGTTCGCAAACGCTGGCCGGCGTATCGACGAATACCTCGATGAAGCGCCCTTCCGGCAGCATGGCCCGGACTTGATTGCGCGTGGCCGCGTAAGGGCTCACCGCGGCGCAGATCACAGCGCCCCCGTGCTTGGAAATTTCCGCGGCGACGAAACCGATGCGCAGAATGTTGATGTCGCGATCCTCGCGCGAGAAACTGAGCCCTTTCGAAAGATGCGTGCGCACGGCATCGCCGTCGAGCACGGTGAGCTGGCGGCCGCTGCCGTTGAGCATCACGGTAAGCGCGTCGGCGATACTGCTCTTGCCCGCGCTCGGCATCCCGGTAAACCAGATCACGAAGCCCTGCGGGGTGCGCGGAGGGTAGACCGATTCCAGGATCGCCGCGACTTCCGGACGCGCGAGCGATTCCGGAAGCGGCCGGCCGGCTTCGAGATATTCGCGCGGGGCGGCGCGCGAAATATGGTTTGCCGAGCCCCGGCTGACAACTTCAATTCCGATATCTTTTGCGTGCTCCCGAAGCAGTGCGGCGTGCGCTTCGCCGGGAACCATCGCCGTCGCCCCGCTGTTGCGGAGAATCAAGGCGTTCAGCAGGGCGGCGCGGCCCGATCCCGATCCAGGGCCCATCGGCATGACGGTCATGAACGTCGAAGCCGAATCCAAATAGCGCTTCACCGCTCGACAGGCACGGATGCGCGCATACTGCTCCATGTCGCCGGCGCGGTCGGGATTTTCAAGCACGTGGATCAGGATCGCCGAGCCTTGGGCTGCATCTCGCAGCATCTCCTCTTCCGGGCGATAGATAGGGCCTTCGGTCGCAAAACCCACCACACGGCCGGATAGCCGAGTTGGCGGCTCGCGAAGCTCCGGAAAATCTAAATGTGTTGGCAGGTCAACCACTCTCAGATTCCCGGTGATGCACCAGCGCGCCCACGCCCGCCTCTCCGCGCCGGAAAATGCCTTCGCCTCAGCCTCCAAATCACGCGGGAAAATCTCGGTGACATCCAGGATGCCGAGCAGGTTGTTCTTGGAGCTGCGCAGCGCCACGGGCTCGCCGGGCCGGATCGCACCCAAATCGGACAGCTCGAGCGTTATCGGCACCGGGAAGAATGTGCCATCCGCTAAACGCATCGAATCGAGGATCTTACGGTAATCCGCCTCACTTGCGAAAGACAACCCCGCGCCGCACGCACCCGAAGCCAAAAGTTCTAAATTCGCTAACCCCTGCGCGGAGAGTTGAACCGACGGAAGGTCAATGGCAAGGCGAGACAGTTCGCTGCGCTCGATCGAGCCCGCAACTAAACAGGTCGGGCGCATTGAGCTGGAAATCAAAGAGGATGCCGCCATTTCAGGGACCATAAGAATTCCGGGCTAAAGGAATTGTAAATTTTTGTATTGTATTGCTTGTCACACTAGCTTAACGCCAGTTGCGAATAACAGCAAGCCCAGCCCCATGCGCAAAGGTCGCGCCGGCAGCCTTGGAGCCAAGAATGAACCCACCAAGACCCCTGGCACCGAACCGGCGAGCAGAATTGGAACCAGCGGCCACTCCACGTTGCCCGCTTTGGCCTGCAGCATACCCGTGGCCGAAACCAGAATCGCGGCATGAAAAACATCGGTGCCGACAACGCGCGACGGGGAGTTGGGATAAAGCATGATGAGGAACGGCGCGATGAGCGAGCCGCTGCCGACCGAGGTGACCCCGACGGCCACCCCTATGAGCGCCCCCCAAGCCACGGTGGCGGCAATTGCGTGGCGCTTGATGAAGTTCGATTTCGTTTCGAGGAGCGGACCCTTCAGGGCCCGATAGATCATCATGACGGCCCCGATGACCAGCACGACGCCGATAGCACGGCGCACGTACTCTTCCGGATTCACTCCATGATGCCGGCAGTATCCGATCGTTAGAAATCCGATGATCCCGCCCGGCACGCTCCCGCAAGCAAGCTGCAAAGCCACTTTTATGTCGACCGTGCCTTGCTTCCAGTGCATCCAGGCGCCGACAATTTTGGTCACCGCCCCGTAAGCCAGGTCGGTGCCGACAGCCAACAACGGGCGCATGCCCGCAACCAGCACGAGGAACGGGGTCATCAGTGCCGCGCCGCCCATGCTGGTCAAACCGACCAGAATGCCGACGACAAAACTCATCGCTAAGAGGGCTAAGTGATTATTTGACATTGCTCTATACCAACCCCCCGTCTCCGCGGTCAGGGCGGTCAGGCTTCCTCGAAAACCGTCATGCACCGGCATGGCAAACATCGCCGGACCGATCTGAAGCAGCTGCCAAACGGCACGTATCCCCGCATGGCGCGGTTGCCGTTCGTTCTATCTGATGGAGTTATGTTACGGGCAAAACGAAAGTTAAGTCAAGGAAAATCTGCTTACAAGCGCGTTTCAAAGGTAGACGCATTCTAATTCTTTCTTATTCGTACCGCAGGCAAACGATCGGATCCAGGCTCGCGGCGCGTTTAGCGGGATAATAGCCAAAGAACAGTCCCGCGACAACCGACATCGCCACGCCTAGGGATATCCAGAACACCGATAACGTCGCCGGAACGGACGGGACAAAGTGACGTACCAGCGCAGCAAGGGTAGCCCCTAGTGCGATGCCGATTATTCCGCCAATCAGCGTAAGCATCACTGCTTCTATTAAGAATTGCACCTTGATATCCGATCGGCGCGCCCCCAAAGCCTTACGCACTCCAATCTCCTTAGTCCGCTCGGTAACGGAGATGAGCATGATATTCATAACGCCGATACCGCCGACGACCAAGCCGACAGAGCTAATCAAAACCGTAAGAATAAAAAGCGCGCTAGTAAGATCGTCCCACAATTTAGCCAGAAAATCGGGTGAATTGATTTCAAAGTCATTGTCCTTCCGTGTCACGCCGCGGCGCCGGCGCATGGCCTCAGTCACCTCGTCCACCGCCCGATCCAGCCGTACATTGTCGGGAACGGCGAATGCGATGATCAGCTCGCGCACCTCGGGATATTCCTTGCGAAAAGTTGTAAAAGGGATGCACGCGAACTGATCGACACCGGGACGGCCAAACAGGCCGGGATCCTTCTCGAAGATCCCGATCACCTGATACATTTTGCCGTTCAGGCGAACCGACTTGCCGATAGGATCGGTGTGGGAGAACAACGATTCCGCGATAGCCGAGCCAAGCACCACGACGTACGGATTGTGTTCGAGATCGTACCGCGCAATGAACCGGCCCTGGGCCACCGAAAACAGCGGCATGGCACGGTCGAAATCCGGTTCTACGCCGCGCACGATCACGCGCTGCACATTTTCATTTTCAAAGCGGATGTCGTTGGCCTCGCCCGCCTTGAACCCATCGGTGAACGAGGGCCGGTTGCCGAACACGGTCGCATATTCGATCAGCGGGCAACTGCTCTGCAGGTACTGCGAATCGGTGGGCTGAATGTATTTGCGAACGCGAATCTTCTGCGGCAGCCGGAGCACGTTGATGCCGAACGGAACCCGTGTGATAAAAAATGTCCGCGAGCCGATCAACTGCACGCGATTCTGCACGGTCTTGTTCAGACCTTCGATGATTGCGGCAACGGCAATCACCGAAGTTACGCCGATCACGATTCCGAGCATCGTCAGGCTCGATCGCATCTTGTGCGATCGCAGCGCGTCGATCGCCGACGACCAGTTTTCACGGATTTCGGGCAGGGTCATGGCTCGGTCACTCGGTGCGCAGAGCCTCGATCGGGTCGAGATTGGCGGCGCGCAGGGCGGGATGGATCCCGAAGAAGAGCCCGATGCCCGAGCTGAGCCCGATCCCGAGCAGCGCCACGCCCAACTGGACCGACGCCGGGAAATCCGTGAACCGCTTGACGGCCAGTGCGGTGGCAAAACCGAGCGCCGTTCCGATGAGCCCGCCGATGACGCACTGCGTCACGCTTTCGCTCATAAACTGCAGCAAAATATCGCGCTTTGTGGCCCCCAGTGCCCGCCGGATGCCAATCTCCTTGGTGCGCTCGGTGACGCTCACCAGCATCACATTCATGATCACGATACCGCCCACCACCGCGGAGATCAGGCTGACCATGATGAAGACCGAAAAGAACGCGACACTGATGCTTTCCCAGAGCGAGATATAGGTCTCGGCAGTTCCGAAGTAGAAGTCCTCGGCCTTATCGCTGGTGATGTGGCGCTTGGCGCGCAAGGCCAGCCGCGCCTCATCCATGGCCTGCTGGAAGACGATTGCGCCGCCGCTGGCCTTCACCTGGATTACCAGGCTCAGCACGCTGCCGCGCAAACGCTGGTAGGTAGTCAGCGGGATCACCACAAAATTATCCTGGTCCTGCCCCAGCACGGAGCCTATTTTCTCGTAAGTTCCAATGATTTTAAATTCCTGCTGATCGACCGAGATCGAGCGTCCGATCGGATCGATTCCGGCAAATAATTGCTCCTGCAGCGCGCCTCCGATCAGGCAGACATTCAGCGCCTTCTGCTCTTCGAATTCCGTCAGAAATCGGCCCTGCAGGATCGCGCGCGAATCGATGTTGCCCATGGACGCGGTCTGCCCGACCAGTTGCGTGTCTTGCAGTTCGTGCTCGTGGTACCGGCTGGTTACCGGGGTGGTGACCTGAGCGCCGACATACTCGCAGTGCGCGCAGCGCTCGGCCACGGCGCGAACGTCGTCGTTGTTCAAGTGCTTATTGCGCAACGCGCGGATCATCTCGTGAAAGTTCCGCGCCACGAAAGGAACGTTGGCGATCTGAAAGACATCCGTCCCGAGATTGACGATTTTGTGCTCTACGTAGACGTTGGCACCCTGAATCAACGTCATCACCGTGATCAGGGTGGCCACGCCCATCGTCAAACCCAACATCGTCAGGTTCGATCGAAGGCGATGATTCCGTATCGAATCGAATGTAAAATGCACGCTGTCGCGCAACGAGAGCATGAGGTCTAGAGTGTCGGAGCGATTTTGCCGAATGTGGAGCAGAATTCCGCCGTCGAGGGGCGAAGCAACCTCTGCCTCGCCCCTTTTTCCGACGAAAATTCTAGCTCTTTATCTTAGATACAAAGATATCAGACGCGCCGGCGTTGGCGGGCTGAACCACACCCGGAGTGGTCGGGAAATTCGGCGAGTTGGTGTTACCGGTGACGCGGGCGTTCCCCTGAGATCCCACGGTGATCCCATAGATTACGTCGTTCCCGCTTCCCCCTAGATACGTCGCGTAGATTACCGACAGGCCGTTGTTGCTGTACTTGACGACGAATCCGTCCGTGCCGCCCGCATTGGCCGCCTGAACGGGGCTCACCACTGCCAGGTTAGTAGACGTGGTGCTGCCCGCGAAGAAGGCGTTGCCGCTTGGGTCGAGGGCCACGGCGTTAGCCGTTTCGTTGCCGCTGCCCCCGAAATAGGTCGAAAAAACGACTTTGCCCATCGTGCTGTACTTAATCAAGAACGCATCCGAACCGCCGCCGTTGGCTGCCTGAAGCGGGTTGACGGTTGGAAAGTCGGTCGATGTGGTCACGCCGGTCACGAACGCGTCGCCGATCGAATCGACTGCAATGCCCTTGCCTTGATCCTGGGCGCTGCCGCCTAGAAACGTCGAGAAAACTATGAACTTGCCATTGGCTGTAATTTTCGCAACGAAAGCGTCTTGCCCACCGCCACCAATGGTGTTCTGCACGGCCGCAACCAGCGGGAAGTTTGTAGATGCCGTAACTCCGGTGATGAAGATATTCCCCGCCGCGTCAAGAGCAACCGCGGTGGCCGCGTCGAGGCTGTTCCCGCCGTAGTAAGAAGAGAACAGAAGCGTCGAACCGTCAGAACTGATCTTGGTGACAAAAGCGTCAAGCGGACCGCGCAGCACCGGATCCAGGGGCTGCACGGTCGGAAAGTTGGTGGAACCGGTGCTGCCGGCGATGATTGCGTTTCCGGAGCCGTCGGCCACGATTCCGTTGGAGGTATCGCTGCCGCTTCCACCCAAATAGGTGCAATAAACGAAGGCATGGGTCAGCGCGTTCACCTTAGCGACCCAGATATCCTGGCCGCCGGCGTTTGCCGGCTGTAGCGGCAAGGTAGTTGGGAAATTGGTGGAGTCCGTCGCTCCGGTCACATAGACGTAAGGACTGGCCGGGAATTTCGGGTCGATCGCGATGGCGGTGCCGCTATCCGAGCCGCTTCCTCCTAAAAAGGTAGAAACCGTCGCCGACGTTCCAGTGCTGTTCAAAACGGTGACGAACGCGTCGGTCGGGCCGCCCCCGTAGGCCGGCTGCAAGGCGGAAACTTGAGGATAGTTGAGAGAAGTGGTGTAGCCCGTCACGTAAGCGTTGCCCAGCGAATCTACCGCAATCGCTTTGGCCACTTCCGAACCGCTGCCGCCATAATACGTCGAGAAATCGAGCGATGGATCGATCACCAGTTCGCGTGTGCGATCATAGGCCCCGATGTCGAACGCCACACGGTTTGCGTTCACAATATACCGCCCCTCAACGGGACGCCGGATGCCCGCAATCTGTTGATAGACCAGCGGCTTATGATGGCGGACCGGTCCGGCCGCGGTGTCCAGAACCAGGTCTCCAGCCGCATTCAAAGTGATGCTGCGGGCTCCTTCCACAGAGAACTGAATGGCGCGCGCGTCAGCTCCCGCGGCGAGCACAAAATCGTACTCGACCTGCTGCTGGTTGCCGTAATAAATTAGGTCGATGCCCGGGTAGATGCCGGCATAACGCACTCGCGCGTACGTCGGGACATCGTGTCGCCACTTGGCGGCGTCGTTCCCGATCAGATAGTTCACTGTCCCAGGCAGTTTATCTAGACCCGAAACCTTCGCTAGCGGATTCGCACCCAAATGATGAATATGCAGCACTGCGCCCTGCTGATTCGGCCGCGGGAGCGCAAG
>JBBROU010000038.1:0-39496 GCA_038229055.1 Bryobacterales bacterium
ACATGTCAGTGCGTGGAGTGTACCGCGTAATTGCACACGGTCAACTGATTGATTTGTGTTTTGTCGATTTATTTTTTAAACCTATCGTTTTGACTTAAATTCTCGCCAAGTCCGCGCTTTTACGCACTTCAGAATATTTACCGATCCGGGATGCGGTGTAAGCCAGTGAACGCTTCCGGAGCAACGGGGTTTTGAGTCCAGCGTTTTTTTGGCCGCGCACCATCCCGGTTGACACGAACTAGCAGGGGCGTTATCTTAATATTGGACTGATTTGGTCCGGTATCCATGCTAAAGCTCACCAAGAAGGCCGATTACGGGTTGATCGCAATGCGCCACCTGGCGGTCAGCGCGCGCGGCGCGGCCAGCGCCAAAGAGATCGCCGACGCTTACGCGATTCCGCTGCCGCTCTTGGCGAAGATCTTACAAAAGCTGACGAAGTCGGGTGTGCTGCAATCTCTGGCCGGGACCAATGGTGGGTATAAGCTGGCGCGTGCGCCGCAGAAAATTAGCGCGCTCGAGGTGATTCGGGCTCTGGACGGGCCGATCGTTCTGACGTCCTGTACGGGAAGCCACGGGGATTGCGACCAGTCCGAAAAGTGCACCATCCGCGAGCCGCTGCGGCGCGTGCACGAGGCCATTGTGGAGTTGTTTGGCGGTTTGAGCATCGCCGAGATTGCATCCGATGGACCGAAACAGGAAGGTCCGTCATCTATTCATCAAGTACGCGCGGGCGATCCCGCGGTGTTGCACGTGTTGTGAGGAAAGTAATTCATGAAGACGCCGATTTATTTCGATAATCACGCTACCACGCAGATGGACCCGAGGGTCCTGAAGGCGATGCTGCCCTATTTCACCGAGCATTTCGGGAATGCGGCGAGCCGCAACCACAGCTTTGGATGGGCGGCGGAGAAGGCGGTGGACAACGCGCGCAAGCAGATCGCGGATTTGATCGGGGCGACGCCGAAGGAGATCATCTTCACCAGCGGCGCCACGGAATCGAACAATCTGGCGATCAAGGGCGTGGCCGAGATGTACGCCGAGAAGGGCAACCACATCATCACGGCGGCGACCGAGCACAAAGCGGTGCTCGACACTTGCAAGAAGCTCGAGAAGGAAGGCTTCCGCGTTACTTATCTTCCGTTGAAAGAAGACGGGCTGCTGGATCTGGATCTGCTGCGGCAGACGATCACGGACAAAACCATTTTAGTTTCGATCATGTACGCCAACAATGAAATTGGCGTGATTCAGCCCATAGCCGAAATCGGCAAGATCTGCCATGAGCGCGGTGTTTTGTTCCACACCGACGGCGTGCAGGCGGTGGGCAAGGTTCCGGTGAACGTGATCAAGGACAACATCGACATGATGTCGATCACCGGCCACAAGATTTACGGACCGAAAGGCGTGGGCGCTTTGTATGTCCGGCGCAAGAGTCCGCGCGTGCAGTTGACGGCGCAGATGGATGGCGGCGGTCATGAGCGCGGCATGCGGTCGGGCACGATGAACACGCCGGGTATTGTGGGACTGGGCGAGGCCTGTGCGATCTGCCAGAAGGAAATGGCGGAAGAGTCGAAGCGTCTGAGCCATCTTCGTGACAAGCTGAAGAACAAGCTCGAATCGGAACTGGACGAAGTGTTCATCAACGGGTCGATGGAGCACCGGCTGCCGCATAATTTGAATATGAGTTTTGCCTATGTGGAAGGTGAATCGCTGTTGATGGGTATCAACGACATTGCGGTGTCGAGCGGTTCGGCTTGCACCTCGGCGACTCTCGAGCCTAGCTACGTATTGAAGGCTCTTGGAGTGGGCGATGACTTGGCGCACACTTCGATTCGCTTCGGCCTGGGCCGGTTCAATACCGAAGAAGAGGTCGACTATGTGGCCGACCGGATGATATCGGTGGTGCGCAAGCTGCGCGATCTTTCGCCGCTCTACGAGATGGCGAAAGAGGGGATCGATTTGAGTAAAGTTCAGTGGGCAGCCGAGTAGGCCGCCGGTTTTAGACGAGACAGGAAAAGGAGAAACGGCATGGCTTATTCCGACAAGGTTCTGGATCATTACAATAACCCGCGCAACGTGGGTTCGATGGATCGCAACGACCCGAACGTGGGCACGGGGATGGTAGGCGCCCCGGAGTGCGGTGACGTGATGAAGCTGCAGTTGAAGGTGAATGAGACATCGGGGATCATTGAAGACGCGAAGTTCAAAACGTTCGGGTGCGGCAGCGCGATCGCTTCCTCGTCGCTTGCGACCGAGTGGCTGAAGGGCAAGTCGGTGGACGAGGCTCTGCAGATCAAGAATACGGCGATCGTGAATGAGCTGAGCCTGCCGCCGGTGAAGATTCACTGCTCGGTGCTGGCTGAAGACGCGATCAAGGCTGCGATTTCGGATTACAAGAGCAAGCAGACTTCGCGGCAGCCGGCAATGCAAGCAACGGGTCAATAAGGGTCGCGCTTATGGTGGAAACGGCTGCCGTTCAGGTGACTCCCAAAGCGATCGCGAAGATCAAGAACGCGTTCGCCAAAGAGGGAGTGGAGGGCGGGCTGCGTCTCGGCGTGCTGGGAGGGGGCTGCTCCGGCCTGAGCTACCAGTTCAAGTTCGACACCAAGACGCGGCCCAACGACCGGGTATTCGAATTTGACGGAGTGAAGATATTGATCGATCCGAAGAGCCTCGTGTATCTGCACGGGCTGACGCTCGATTACAAAGAGTCGCTGATGCAGTCGGGGTTTGTCTTCGACAACCCGAACGCTCAGAAGAGTTGCGGCTGCGGCACGTCGTTCGCAGGCTAATCCGCCTCGTTTTCCATGGATTCGCAAGAGCCGGGGACGATTGAAACTCCCAGCTCGAATTATTTCGACTTTTTTGAACTTCCCCATCATTTGAATCTGGACGCGGCGGATCTGGGGAAGCGATTTTACGCGTTGAGCCGGCGCTTGCACCCCGATTTGTTTGCGCGGCGGAGCGAACGCGAGCGCCAGTATTCGCTCGATGCTACGGCGATTTTAAACGACGCGTACCGCACCTTGCGCGACCCCATCAGCCGCGCCGAGTATCTTCTGAAAGAGCGCGGCTTCGATATCGGGGAGCAGAAATCGAATCAGGTTCCGCCGGAGTTGCTCGAAGAAGTGTTCGAGCTGAACATGGCGCTTGAGGAGTTGCGGTCGGGCGATTCCGATGCGGCGCCGCAATTGGCGGCCGCGCGGACGAAGTTCGTGGCGATGCGCGAGGAGATCGATGGCGATCTGGCGGCAAAGTTTTCGGCGTACGACGAATCGGAATCGAGCGACGTGTTGACCTTGATTCGCGGCGTGCTGAACCGGCGGCGTTACGTGCGCAACCTGGTAAACGAAGTGGAGAAGGCGTTGAGCACCTATGTTCCAAATTGATTTCGGCGAAAGCTCGGAGACGGTGGTCGGGATCGACCTCGGCACCACCAACAGCCTGGTGGCATACATGGATGCCGGCACACCGCAGGTGATTCGCGGCGAGGACGGCGACAACCTGGTTCCAAGCGTGGTTTCGCTGACGCCCGACGGGGAAATCGTGGTGGGGAACGCGGCGCGGCAGATGCTGATCGACCGTCCAGATCGAACCGTCTATTCGGCAAAGCGATTGATGGGGCGCGGCATTGGCGACGTGCAGCAAGAGCTGAAGCTGTTTCCGTTTCATATTGCCGAGGGCAGCGAACAGGTAATCCGAATTCAACTGGGCGAGAAGACATTTACTCCGCCCGAGATTGCGGCATTCGTGCTGCGGCAATTGAAGAAGAATGCCGCAGCTGCGCTCGAAACCCCGGTCACGAAAGCAGTGATCACAGTTCCGGCTTACTTCAATGACGCGCAGCGTCAGGCGACGAAAGACGCGGGGCGCATCGCTGGGCTCGAAGTTTTGCGGCTGGTCAATGAGCCGACGGCGGCCGCGCTGGCGTACGGTCTCGATAAGCGCAAAGAAGGCACCGTGGCGGTGTACGACCTAGGTGGCGGCACCTTCGATATCTCCATTTTGAAGCTGCATGACGGTATCTTCGAAGTGCTCGCTACGAACGGTGACACCCACTTGGGCGGTGATGATATCGACAATCTGCTCATCCACATTGCTCTCGAAGATATTCAGAGCGAGTGGGGCGAGCATCTTTCGCTCAAGGCCGAAGCAGTGCAAACGTTGCGGCGCGCGGTGATTACGGCGAAGGAATCGCTTTCGTTCCTGCCGTCGGTGCTGTTGGAATTCGCGTTCGGCGGAAAGATCTACCGTCGCGAAATAACACGCGAGTTATTCGACCGGTTGATCACGGGCATTGTGGATCGCACTCTGGGGCCCTGCCGCGATTGCATCCGCGATGCGGGCGTTACAGTTGAACAGATCAATGAAGTCGTGCTTGTCGGGGGTTCGACCCGCATTCCGCTGGTGCGCTCGGCGGTCGAGACGCTATTTCGCGCCAAGCCGCACACGGATTTGAACCCCGATGAGGTGGTGGCGCTGGGGGCGGCAGTGCAGGCGGGCATTCTTTCGGGCACCGTTGAAGACAATCTGCTGCTGGATGTGACGCCGCTCTCGCTCGGTATCGAGACCATTGGCGGGGTGGTGTCGAAGATAATCCATCGGAATTCGACGATCCCGGCCAGCGCAAGCGAGACGTTCACCACGTCGGTAGACGGACAGCGGAATGTCCTCATCAATGTGGTGCAAGGCGAGCGCGAACTGGTGAAGGACAACCGTCCGCTGGCGCGCTTCGATCTCAAAGACATCGATCCGTTGCCGGCTGGGTTAGCGCGCATTGAGGTCCGTTTCCTGATCGATGCGAATGGAATCCTGAACGTGACGGCGCGCGATGCCCGCACGGGCAAAGAACAGTCGATGGACGTTAAGCCCATGTACGGGTTGACCGATGAGCAGGTTGAGGCGATGTACAAGGCTTCCATCGAAAACGCCGAAGCCGATTTCCACGCTCGGCAGTTAGCGGAAGTGCGGGTAGATTCGGATGCGATTCTGGCGGCGACCGAAAAGGCGCGGCAGAGCGACGCATATACGGAACTGCCCGAGCAAGAGCGTCTGGCAATCGCGAAATCCGTGAATGAGCTGCTGCTGGTTTATCACGGCGAGGATCATTTGCTGATTCGCGGCAAGATCGAAGAATTGAATGCGGCCACGATGACGCTCGCTGAGAACATGATGAACGCGGCCGTGAAAGGCGCGCTGAAAGGAACTAAGATTTAGATCATGCCTGGACTCACGTGGGACCACACCGAAAACATCGCGCTGGCGCTGCAGGAGGCGCATCCGGAAGTCGATCCGCTGCATATCCGCTACACCGATCTGCATAAGTGGATTACGGAATTGCCCGACTTTGGGGACGATCCTTCGAAGTCGACGGAAGGCAAGCTCGAAGCCATCCAAATGGCATGGTATGAGGAGTTTCAGGAAAATCAGTAGCCGCTGTGATACTATTTAAAAGTTCCCGAGAAAATTTGACATGCCGAAGTTAAAGACACACAAAGGTGCGGCCAAGCGGTTCAAGAAGACTGGAACCGGTTTAGTGGTGCGCTCGCACGCGTTTGGGCGTCATATTCTGACGTCGAAATCGCGCAAGAGAAAGAACAAACTGCACACCACTGTAGTTGCCGATAAATCAGACCAAGCCAAGCTGAAGCGGATGATTCCTTATTAGGGATCTTCGCCATCCGTGAGCGAACGGTGCTCTTCGCACGTGCCCGCTTCGCCGCAAATTCAAATCAAAATATAGGAGTTGAAACGTGCCAAGAGTTAAACGTGGTTCCAAACGCAGAGCGTCGCGCGCTAAAACATTAGAACGCGCTTCCGGTTTTTTCCTCACCAAAAGCAAACTGCATCGCGCCGCGCAGGAAGCGGTCGAGCGCGCGCTCAAATTCGCCTATACCGGGCGTAAACACAAGAAGCGCGAGTATCGCTCGCTGTGGATCGTGCGCATCAACGCCGCGTGCAAAGAGGCGGGGCTTTCTTACAGCCGGTTTATGCACGGCCTGAAACTGGCAGGCATCGAACTGGATCGCAAGGTGCTGGCCGAAGTGGCTTATGCCGATGCGGGTGCGTTCGCGGTGCTGGCGGGTCAGGCGAAAACGGCGCTCGACGCGAAGCCGAAGCCGGAAGCGACCTCCAAAGCCGCTGCCAAACCTGAGCCGACTGCGTAATGGGCATTCTCGATCAGGAGACTGATTCGCTCGCCGGGCTCGAAGATCGCATCCAGAAGGCGGTCCAGTTGGTCACGCGCCTCCGTCAGGAAAAAGAAGCGGCGTCGAAAGATGCCGCCGAAGCGCACGCGCATTCCGCAAAACTTTCCGAAGAAATTCAAGCTTTGCAAGCCGAGCGCAAACAGGTTCGCGGGCGCATCGAAAAGCTGTTAGGCCATATCGATCAATTGGGCGCCAGTTAGAATTCCTCCCAAGTGGAATCCGCCGCCAAAAAACCGGTTCGCGTCACCATCTTTCACCAGCAGTACTCACTCCTGACACAAGGCGATCCGCGCGAAGTCGAAGCAGTGGCGGCGACCGTTGATGACCTCATGGTCTCCATCGCATCGAAGGCGCCCACCGCAGATTCCACGCGCATTGCCGTACTGGCATGCCTTGAACTTGCAGATAAGTTGAGAGCGCTCGATCAAAAAACGGAGCAGTTGAATTTGTTGCTCGGCCAATTAGTCGAGTAAGCTCGAAAGCCGACCATCCCGATCTCACGCCGCTCATCCTTTTTCGCGATGAGCGGCATCCCGATCCCATTAACTTGGGATCAGGAGAGATCATCATGAAAAGCTTACTTACGTGCGCCGCGGTCGCTACGCTTGCCATCGGCGCGCAGTTAACGGCGGCCGCAGATCCCACAGCATTTGCAGTTACGGTGAGCGGGCAAGGCAAGCCCGTGATTTTGATTCCGGGGCTGTCATCGTCGGGTGCCGTCTGGGACGGAACGGTGGCGCATCTGAAAAGGCATTATCAGTGCCACACGTTGACTCTGGCGGGCTTTGCGGGCCAGCCGCGGATTGAAGGGCCGTTTCTTGAGACCGTCCGGAACCAGCTGGCGGCGTACATTCGCGGCAAGCACCTCGATCATCCCATCGTGATCGGTCACAGCCTAGGCGGTTTTTTGGCGCTTTGGTTGGCATCGCAGAATCCCGATCTTACCGGACCGCTGGTGATTGTCGACTCCCTTCCCTTCCTGCCCGCCGTTTACAATCCAGCGGCGACCGTAGAGAACTCGACCGCGATGGCGGAACAGATGCGCAAGGCAATGTCCTCAGGCGGGGAGCAGTACGTGAAAGGTACCGAAGCCAGCGTCAAGACCATGGTCACCTCGCCCGAGAACTATCAGCTTGTCATGTCATGGGCTAAGGCCAGTAATCCGGCCGCCGTTGCCAGCGGGATGTATGATTTGTTCGTGCATGACCTCCGGGAGGACATTGCGAGCATCACGGTTCCGACGATGGTTCTGGGCACTTGGATCGCCTACAGAGACAACGATCAGGACACAGCGGCGCGGGGTCAGGTTGACGCGACATTCCACAAACAATACGCTTCGTTGAAGAACGTGAAGATCGTGCTCGCGGACGACGCGCGCCACTTCATCATGCTCGACGATCGGGACTGGTTTTATTCGCAACTGGACTCGTTTCTGAGCGGCAAATGAAAAGCTGGAAGCGGGCCTACATCACTTGCCAGATATGTGGCTGGTCCGCACACTGCCTCTTGAATCTCGCGCTCATGTGGTTTTCCATGGGCGCCATTCGCTGGCCCATCACGCTGGCGATTGTATGGGCCGAAGCGGTGGCCGCGATGTCGTCGCATCTGCTGCGGGCCTGGATATTGCGGCACGGCTGGCTGGACTTGTCGTTGATTCGAGCCTTCCCGCGCATCTTCGGGGCCAGCGTCGCATGCGGGGCTTCGATCACCGCGGTGACTTCGGCTACTTCGGTGTTGTTCCATCTGAACCGGAGGCCCGATTGGAACTGGCTCAACGTGATTCCGATCTTCCTGGTGTGGAGCGTCGTTATCTTTTTGTGGTCGGTGATCTACTTCGGTGTGAGTTACTTCGAAAGATACCGCGATAGCCAGTTCCAACAAATGCGCCTTGCGGTTGCGGCTAAGGATTCCGAACTTAGGGCACTGCTGGCCCAGGTAAATCCGCATTTCTTGTTCAATTGCCTGAACAGTCTGCGGGCGCTGACGGTGGAAGATCCGCTGCGCGCGCAAGAGATGATCGACCAGCTTTCGCGCTTGCTGCGTTATTCACTGCAATCCGGCCGCAGCCAGACGGTGTCTTTCGAAAGCGAAGTGGAAGCCATTCGCGCGTATCTGAATCTGGAATCGATGCGGTTTGAAGAGCGGCTGCGAGTGGAGATCGATGTGGATCCGCTGTCGCGCGCCATTCCGATTCCGCCGATGCTGGTCCAGACCCTGGTGGAGAATGGCGTTAAGCATGGCGTTGCGAGGATCGCGCAAGGCGGGGAGATTCGCCTGATCTCGCGCGTAGAGGAGGGCGGCTTAAAAATTCAGGTGATCAATACCGGGCGGCTCGCGAGTGAGCGGAACGGCAGCACGGAGATCGGACTGACCAACGCGCGCGAACGGCTGCGAATTTTGTACGGTAGCGCGGCGTCGCTGATCTTGCGAAATTCGGGCACGGATCAGGTGCTGGCGGAGGTTTGGGTGCCGCTGCAACGAGCAGTCCCATGAAGGCGCTGATTGTCGATGACGAGCGTCTGGCGCGAAATGAGCTGCGGAGGCTGCTTGGGGCCCACGCCGAAATCGAAATTGTGGGCGAGGCGCGCGACGCTTTCGAAGCGGCGAAACTGATTCGCGAAGCGGAGCCGGATCTTCTGTTTTTAGATATCCAAATGCCTGAGCAGAACGGCTTCGAATTGCTGGAGCAGTTGGACGATGTGCCGCTGGTGATTTTCACGACCGCATACGACCACTACGCCATTCAGGCGTTCGAGGTGAGCGCGCTGGATTATCTATTGAAACCTGTGACGCCGGAGCGGCTGGCGTCGGCTCTGGCTAAACTGCCCAGGGCTGTGGAACCGGTTCAGTTAAGCAAACCCGACAGGATTTTCGTGCGCGATGGCGAGCGCTGCTGGTTCGTCGGCTTGACGGAGATCTCGGTGATGGAATCGGAAGGCAATTACACGCGACTCTATTTTGATGATGCGCGTCCACTGCTGCCGCGTTCGCTAAATTATCTGGAGGCCCGCCTCGACGCGGCAATTTTCTTCCGGGCGAGCCGGAAGCACATTCTGAATCTGCGCCACATCGCATCCCTGGACGTGTGGGTGAACGGCGGGCTGATGGTGAGGATGAAGAACGGGAGTGAGATTGGTATGTCGCGGCGGCGCTCGCAGGTGTTCAAGGATCTAATGAGTTTATAGGGAGTTCTATCTTCCGAGCCAATGGATCGTTAATTTCGTTCTGGAAAAACGCAAGCATCGGCCAACTGTCGAAAACCAGATTAGCGGGTGCTTTCCATTTGGCCAAGCTCTCGATCCTGGCACGGGCCTAATAGTAGGAACGCTTCAGATCTTCCTTCTGCAGCGAGGTGTTGATCGCAATCGCAGCCTTGGCGCCTTCGGCGGCGGCTACGATAACGAGCTGCACGTCGCGGGACGCGTCGCCGGCAACAAATAGGCCGGGGACATTTGTTCCTTCGAAACGAGTGGTCTCGACGGTGCCTTTTTTGTTGAAGAGGCAGCCGAAGTTCTGCGCCAGGTCGCAGGCTTGGTTCTGGCCCGTGTTGAAGAAGAGGGCATCGCGATCAAGCGGTTCGCCGCGCTCGAATACGATTGTTCGCAATTGGCCGCCCTCACCTTCCAGGCGAATGATTCCTTCCTTGCGCACGGCGATTCCATGCAGCCTCAGGCGCAGACGATCACGGGCAGTCATCCGCGGAGGTCCGTCGGTGCATAAGACTATATCGGAACTCCAGGTCAGCATGGAAAGCGCCAAGCCGACGCCTTTATTTCGCTTTCCATATACGGCGATGCGCCTGTCGCGGATCTCCCAACCATCGCAGTAAGGGCAATGGTGAACGCTCTTCCCGTAGAGTTCGTCGACGCCCGCGATTTTTGGGATCTGGTCGGACACGCCTGTGGCCAGCAGCAGACGGCGCGATTTGCACTCGGCGCCATCTGATAGTGTGACGGTAAAATGATCGCCAGTCCGGCAGGCGACTGTTACGACTATACGGCGATGCTCAATCCCGTACGGAGCAAGTTCGGCGCGTGCCATCTCCAAAAACTCGTTTGGTGCTATGCCGTCGCGAGTTAGGAATCCATGCATGTGCTCGGACCACAGATTGCGCTGCTTGCCGGCATCACAGAGCAGCACGCTACGGCGCGAACGGCCCAGCACGAGAGCGGCACTCAGTCCCGCGGGCCCACCGCCGACAATGATCACGTCATACATCGCGTTACTCTAGTGTATGAATGCTTAGCACGCTCTGGGCCAGTGAACTGACTGCGCGCCTGCATCAACGCTTTGGCGATGAAGTCACGGAATATTCGACCTATCTTGCGCAGAATTTCCTGGTGTGTTCGCCAAACGCGGCGATCCCGATCGTTGAGTTTCTAAGAGCCGAGTGCGGCTACGATTTTCTGGTCGATATCACGGCGGTGGATTATCCGAAACGTGACAATCGTTTCGATCTGATCTACACCCTTTACAGCTATGCCGCGAACGATCGGGTTCGCGTGAAGACCGCCATCCACGAACGCGCGCGGCCCGCGTCAGCAACGAGTATCTTTACAGGCGCGAACTGGCTGGAACGCGAAATTTTCGATATGTTCGGAATTGAATTTGAAGGCCATCCCGACCTCCGTCGCATTCTGCTTCCGGAAGAGTGGAGCGGCTTTCCCCTGCGCAAGGATCACTCCATCTTGAAACAGGATGACGTGTGGGTGCGGGAAAATCTCGGGATCGAGAGCGGGCAATAGCATGGCGGAAAGTACTTTTCTCGACGCATCCGAACTGGTGCTCAACATGGGGCCGCAGCACCCCTCGACGCACGGCGTTCTGCGCGTAATTTTGAAGCTCGATGGGGAAAAAGTGCTCGGTACCGAATGCGTGATCGGGTATCTGCATCGGGGCGTGGAGAAGATCGGCGAGAACCGGACGTACGTGCAATTCGCGCCATACGTCGACCGGATGGACTACGTCTCGGCGGTCGCGAATGGCCTGGGATACTGCCTTGCTGTCGAGAAGCTGTTGAACGCCACCGCTCCGCCGCGCGCCGAAGTCACGCGCGTGATCCTGACGGAATTCAATCGAATCTCAAGCCATTTGCTCTGGCTGGGCACGCATGCGATCGATATGGGCGCGACGACGCCGCTGTTCTACACCTTTCGAGAGCGCGAAGAAATCTTGAAGATCTTCGAGAACTATTGCGGCGCGCGGCTGACCACACACGCGTTCCGCATCGGCGGGCTGCAATACGAACTTTACGACGGGTTTGAGGAGCAGGTGCGCACGTTTTGCGCGGCATTCGATCGGCATGTGGATGAATATGAGGAACTGCTCACACACAATCGAATTTGGATGGGCCGACTGAAGGGCGTGGGCGTTTTGACCGCCGACGAGTGCAAGGAATATGGTGTGACCGGGCCGGTGTTGCGTGCTTCGGGCGTGCGCTGGGATTTGCGCAAGGCCATGCCGTACTCGGGTTATGAGCGTTACGATTTTGATATTCCGACTGGCGCGAACGGCGACAGCTACGACCGGTACCTGGTGCGCATGGCGGAAATGCGGCAGTCGTTGCGGATCATCAAGCAGGCGGTTGAGGCGATTCCGAAAGGGCCGATCATGGCGAAGGTGCCGAAGGTGATCAAGCCGCCGGCGGGGGAAGTGTACGTTTCGACCGAGTCACCGAAAGGCGAGCTGGGGTACTTTCTGGTGAGCGACGGAACGGTGCATCCGTACCGCGTGCGTGTGCGGCCCCCGTCGTTCGTGAACCTGCAGGCGCTGGACCGGATGGTGCGCGGCGCACTGGTGGCAGACGTGGTGGCGATCATCGGAACGATCGATATCGTGCTGGGCGAAGTGGACCGGTGAACGCTTAGACCGCATCCGGTAAACTAGAACTATCAGCACCGCCAGCCTCTTTTTCTCAAATTTCAGGTAAGCAAACTCTTGGAAGAATCACTCCACATTCGCGGCGCGCGCGTTCACAATCTTAAGAATATTTCGGTCTCGATTCCGCACAATCAGCTCACGGTGGTGACTGGCGTTTCGGGCTCGGGGAAGTCCTCGCTGGCGTTCGACACCATATATGCCGAGGGCCAGCGACGCTATGTCGAATCGCTCTCGGCCTACGCGCGGCAGTTTTTGGATCGCATGGAGAAGCCGGACGTGGACGAGATTGACGGCATCGCCCCGGCGGTTGCGATCCGGCAGAAGAACACCAGCCGCAACCCGCGATCGACTGTCGCGACGTCGACCGAATGCTACGATTTCCTGCGCCTGTTGTTCGCGCGCATCGGTCAGACGTATTGTCCTGTATGCGGCCGGCGTGTGGAGAAAGACTCCGTGGATTTGGTGGCGCAACGGCTGCTGACGCTGCCGCCGGGATCGCGCTGGTATATTCTTTTTCCGGTCAGCCGCGAGGCCCAGCCGGATACTCAAGCTCTCAAAGATCATCTGTTCGAGCTCCGCAAAAAAGGCTTTAACCGTCTCTTTCAAAACGGGCGCACGTTCGAATTTTCGACGCCAGAGTCACTGCTCGAAATCGATTTCGAACAGCCGGTCTACGCGCTCGTGGACCGCGTCTCTATCTCGTCCGAAGCGTCCAGCGATCTGCGTCAGCGGTTGGTGGACAGCACGGAAATCTGTTATCGCGAATCGGGCGAGGCGATCTTCGAGAGCGCGTCAGGGAGCCCGCCCGAACGTCTGCGCTTCTCGGAGCGATTCACCTGTAAGACGTGCGATCTGGAATTTCAAGAGCCGCAGCCGACGCTGTTCAGCTTCAACAGTCCGGCGGGCGCGTGTCCCCGATGTCAAGGCTTTGGCAACACGATCGATTTCGATCGCGATCTGATCATTCCCGACAAATCTCTTTCCATTGAGGACGGCGCGATCGAGCCGTGGAGCAAGCCGAAGGGGCGTGAGTGGTACGTCGATTTCGTGCGCAAGTGCGGCGACCGTGTGCGCTTGAATGTGCCCTTCTGCGATCTCTCGGAAGCCGAACAGGAGTTTGTCTGGAGCGGCGACAAGAAGTGCGATGGCGTGCGCGCGTATTTTGATTTCCTTGAAACCAAGAAATACAAGATGCATGTGCGCGTGCTCCTGAGTAGGTATCGCGGATACGCCCAGTGCCCCGATTGCCGGGGCTCGCGGCTTCGGAAGGAAGCGCTGTATGTGCAAGTCGGCGGCAAAACAATCGCCGGCGTGGTGAAGTTCAACATCGCCGAAGCGCAGGAATTTTTCGATTCGCTTTCGCTGTCGCCGGAAGAGACGTCGATCGCCGAGAAGATCCTGGTGGAGATCCGGCAGCGCTTGAAGTTTCTGAACGACGTGGGTCTCGATTACCTGACGCTCGACCGTCTGGCGTCAACCCTCTCGGGCGGCGAAGCGCAGCGTATTCAGCTTGCGACCTGCCTGGGATCGCGACTGGTAGGCGCTTGTTATGTTCTGGACGAGCCGTCGATCGGGCTGCACAGCCGCGACACGGGACGCCTGGTGAATATCCTGAAGGAACTTCGGGATCTGGGAAACACGATCATCGTCGTAGAGCACGATCCGGAAGTGATGCGCGCGGCCGATCATATTGTGGATCTGGGTCCGGGCGCCGGAGAACTCGGTGGCAACATCACGTTCGAAGGCCCGTATCCAAAGCTGATCGATGGGGCAAATCGCTCGTTGACGGGGCAGTATCTCCGGGGCGAGATGCGCGTGACGGCACCCCGTGAGACACGACCGGTGGATCCAGTGAAGATGCTGCGTTTCCACGGAGCGCGGATGCATAACCTGAAGAACGTCAACGTTGACATTCCGCTGGGGCGCATGGTGGTGGTCACGGGCGTTTCGGGATCGGGCAAATCGACGCTGGTGCATGACGTCATTTACCGATCGTTGCAGGCCACGGTGAACCGGGAAATGCCCGAGACCACTCACGAGACGCCGTCAAACACGCCGCGACTGACGTGCACTCGCGTGCAGGGAGCCGACCGGCTGCATGAGGTCGTGATGGTGGACCAATCGCCGATCGGGCGCACACCGCGGTCAAATCCGGTGACGTACATCAAGGCATTCGATCTGATCCGCGGCCTGTTCGCCGCAACTAAAGAAGCCGAGAAGCGCGGGTACAGCGCCGGGCACTTTTCGTTTAACATCCCCGGGGGCAGGTGCGAAACGTGCCAGGGCGATGGGACCGTCACCGTGGAGATGCAGTTTCTCGCGGACGTGGAACTGGTGTGTGAAGAGTGCAAAGGGACGCGCTACAAGAGTTCGATTTTGGATATTCGGTACAACGGGCGCAATATCCACGAAGTCTTGCAGCTCACGGTATCCGAGGCGATTCCCTTTTTCAGCGGTGCCGCGCGGCTGCAAGCCAAGCTGAAGGTTCTGGTGGACGTCGGGCTCGGATATCTGCGGCTCGGGCAATCGGCCACGACACTCTCAGGCGGCGAGGCGCAGCGCGTCAAGCTGGCGGCACATCTCAGTCAAGCCACATCGAGCGGGGCACTCTATATCTGCGACGAGCCGACTACCGGATTGCATTTTGACGACATCGCGAAGCTGCTGGCAGCGTTCGAACGGCTGATCCAGAATGGCGGAAGCCTGTTGATTATCGAACACAATCTGGACGTGATTCTGGCGGCGGATTGGATCATCGACATGGGGCCGGAAGGCGGGGCGCGAGGCGGGAAGGTGGTCGCGGCGGGAACTCCGGAAGAGATCGCCAAATCACCGAACTCGCATACGGGGCGATTCATTCGCGAGCAGTCGCTTACGGCTGTTGTAAACTCTGCTTTAAACTAGAGTTATGGGCGCCCACGCAGCGTTTTTGCTTTTTCTGCTGCAAACCCCGGACTACCTGTCGCAGGGCGTTAAGGCTCTCCAAGCCAATCAGCTTGTCCCCGCGGTACAGTTGCTTACGAAGGCAGTCGCTGCCGAACCGAAGGAGTACGCGGCACATTTTCACCTCGCCCTGGCGTATAGCTTGCAGAATCAGGATCCGCAGGCCATCGCCGAATACCAGAAGACGCTGGAACTGAAACCGGGCCTGTACCAGGCGCAGTTGAATTTGGGAATTCTGCTCCTGCGCCAGAAGCAGTTTGCCGGCGCGGTGAAGCTGATTACCGATGCCGCCGCGCAGAAGCCGCGCGAATTCCGTCCGCAGCTTTATTTGGGCGACGCGTCGATGGGTTCGGGCGATGCGGCGGGCGCGATTGCGCGTTACAAAACAGCACTCGAGATCGATCCGAAATCGGCGTCCGCCGAACTTGGGCTAGGACGAGCTCAGGTAGCGGCCGGATCGATCGCCGAGGGGGCCGCGCACATTCGAAACGCGGTGCAGCTCGATCCGTCATACCGCGATGCGCTGCTCGAATTAGCCGCCGCGCACGAGAAAGCGCACCAGCCGGCCGAGGCTATTACGATCTATCGCGAATTTCCAAAGAATTCAGCGGCCCAAGAGCGTCTAGGCGAACTGCTGATCGAGACCAAGGATTTCGATTCGGCCATCCCGCGGTTGGAACAAGCGGTAGCGGAATCGCCGACCACCGCAAACCGCCTGGCGCTCGCGACGGCTTATAAGATGAGCAAGCAGACCGCGAAAGAGTTGGCCCAACTGGATAAGGCCGCGGCGGCGGAGCCGGGCAGCTATGACATCCATATGGCGTACGGACGCGAACTTCGCGATGAACGGCAGTACGTTCCGGCATCCAACCAGTTCTATGCCGCGGCGAAATTGAAGTCCGATTCCAAAGAAGCTTGGAATGAATTGGCGAGCGTTCTGATTATTCATGAAGACTATGCGGCGGGGCTGGCAGCGCTGGATAAGGTGAGGGCTCTGGGTCAAGAAACGGCGGGTAACTACTATCTGCGGGCGATCACGCTCGACAAGATCCGGCAATTGCCGGAGGCGCTGGCTAGTTATCAACAATTTCTGGCGGCAAGCGACGGCAAGAACCCGAATGAAGAATTCAAGGCACGCCAGCGCTCGCGTATCATTCAGAAGGAGCTCAGCAAACGGTGAAAGCGGCACGACTCCTGACCGTGTGCCTGTTGGCGCTGTTCACAGTGCGAGCGGAACTGACGTCCGTCCAGATGGAAAACAATCCGGAGAAGCGTGCGCGCCTGGCTCTGGACAATGCGGAGACCGCGCTCGGGCGGGCACAAGCGGACTACGCGCATAGCAATGTCGACGGTGCTTCCGACGCGTTAGCCGAAGTGGCGCATTCCGTGGAGTTGGCGCAATCTTCTCTAGTGGAAGCGGGTAAGAGCGCCAGCCGCAATCCCAAACAGTTCAAGCACGGCGAATTGAAAACGCGCGATCTGCTGCGGCATTTGGATGCATTCGCCAAGAATATGGACCTGAATGACCGCAAGCTGATCGATCCGGTAATCGATAAAGTTCAGGAGATTCACGATATCTGGCTGAACGGAATCATGAGTAAAAAGAAATGAAGCTTCTACTCTTGCCAGTGGCGGTGTTGAGCGCGCTGATGCCGCTTCAGGCGCAGCGCGATTTCTTAACCAGCGACGAGTCTGATCAGGTCCGGGAGGTTCAGGATCCCAATCTACGCCTGCCGCTCTACGTTCAATTTGCGAAGCAGCGTCTGGATCAGGTAACTCAGCTTCTTGCGAAGGAGAAGCCCGGCCGGTCATTACTGATTCACGACCTGCTGGAGGACTATAACAAAATCATTGATGCCATCGACACAGTCTCCGACGATGCGCTGAAACGTAAGCTGGAAATTCACGCGGGAATGGTGGCGCTAGCGTCAGGCGAAAAGCAATTACTCGAAAGTCTGCGCAAGATGGATGAGGCGCGGCCCAAGGACTTCTCGCGTTATGAGTTCGCCTTGAAGCAGGCCATTGACAGCACTTCAGACAGCTTAGAGCTCTCGGGGCAGGATCTCGCCAGCCGCTCCAAAGATGTGCTGGCGAAAGAAGAGAAAGAGAAAGAGGAGCGCGACTCCGTGCTGACGGCGAAGGACGTGGAGCACAAGAAGGCTGAGGAGAAGAAGACCGACCCCACGCCGAAGCGTAGGCCTCCGACACTGCTCAAGAAGGGCGAAGCGCCGGTTCCGTAAGTATAAAAAGGCGCGAAACCGCGCGGGATGACCTATACTTAAGCGGACCGGAACACAACGCATGTTGTATCCGGAATCCAACTTATTAGGAGTCTCCACGATGAAGACAAACTTGACCTCGATAGTCATTGGTGCGCTCTGCGTGAATTGCTTTGCAGCCGGGGCATTCGGGGCGAATCTAATCGTAAATAACGTGCCTTTTATACCTTCATGCCCGGGCCAATATTCTACGATTCAAGCAGCCGTAAACGCCGCGAACAATGGCGATTCGGTGATCGTATGCTCAAGCGGCACCCCTTACAATGAACAGGTGGTTATCGCGAATAAAACCGTATCGCTGAAGGGTCAAAGCGGAGCGACTATTCAACCCACGCCAATGATTTCTAATGCCAACAAGCTTAGCAGCGGCGCTCCCATAGCGGCGGCCGTGCTGATTCAGAACGCGACGGGCGTGAACATTTCAAACTTAATTCTCGACGGCCTCAATAACGGTTTGAGCGATTGCACGGGAGATCCGGTGGGTATCTACTATCAAAACGCATCGGGAACAGCGGCCTTCAATGCGATCCGCAACTTCAAGCTCAGCGCCGGTCTTGAGGGCTGCCAGAGCGGTCTCGGGATCTATGTGGAAGCCGGGGCGTCCGGTATATCCAAAGTCACGGCGCAGGCTAATAGCGTTCACGACTTCCAGAAGAATGGAATTACGGCGAACGGGACTGGAGCCTCACTTACGGCGGCGCAAAACGTGGTGACCGGGTGGGGGCCAACACCCTTTATCGCCCAGAATGGCATCCAGATAGGATTCGGAGGAACCGGAACCATAAACGGCAACGTCGTGACGAACGTGGTCTATTCGCCGTGCGCGAGTACGGCTTCCTGCTCCGACAGTTCTACCGGAATTCTGATCTACCAGGCCAATGGCGTAAACATCTCGCAGAACACCGTGAATACAACGCAGGGGGGTATTTATTATTTCTCCGCAAGCGGCGGGAATGCGAATAACAACGGCATCTCGAATACGCTGGTATGGGACGGCATCGCAGTGGCCGACGATGGTATCGTTCTCGGCAACAATCATAGCTTCGACAAGAACGTCGTTATCAATAGTGGCGAATCCGGGTTCTTTATCGCCACCAGTAATAATGCTCTGACCAACAGTTCGATAACGGAAACACCCATTGGCATCTGGTTCAACTCAGGGAGCGGCAACACGCAGACGGGCAGTCGATTTTTTGCCGTACCAATGCCTGTCAAGACCGGGGCAATGGCGGTTCAAAAGCACGGCACGCCGAAACCGGTGGACTGACGCCGGCTGAGTCACGTTTCGGGAGAGCCGGGTATGCCCGCTCTTCCGTTTCGATACACTGACTTTCGGTGAGTTTCTCCGTTTCCGCTCCGGCACGATGGGTTACCGGTCTTGTTCTTGTGGCTGCGGCCGCAACTGGCACGTTTTGGTCTGTCCGCGTGGCGTACGCGGACTATCTGGCGCGGCTCGACACGCCAGCCTCGCTCGAACGCGCATCGCAGTTGATGCCCGCTAACGCCGATTATTTGACGCGGGAAGCGGTGCTCATCGACGCGCTGAATCCGGGAGTGTCGCTTCCGGACGAGCGACTGCGCCGTGCGCTTGAGTTGAACCCGCGGCTGTCGGATGCCTGGATGGCGCGGGGATTGCGCTTTGAAATGCAGGGAAACGCCGCTCAAGCGGAGAAAGACCTGCTCGAAGCCGTACATGTGGATGGCACTTTCAAACCGGCATGGACACTCGCCAATTTTTACTTGCGGCAAGGCGACGAGAACAAGTTTTGGCCAATGGCGCAGCGTTGCCTGCGATTGATCGAGCCGCATCGGGCAGATTCGCAAGGATATGATGCGGAGCCGGTGTTCGATCTCTGCTGGCGCATGTCGGATTCCGCCCCGACGATTCAAGCACGTGCCATTCCGCAGCACCCTTTCGTTCAGTTGCAATACGTGGCGTATCTCGTCGGGCACGCCAATGCGGATGGCGCGATCACCGCTTGGAACGCATTTCGGACCGGAACCGGATCGCCCAAATCGGGGCATCTTTCGCCGGCGGATCTGCCGATTGTATTGGGTTACGTCGATTTCCTGATTGCGCAGACACGTGAGGCCGAGGCCATGTCCGCGTGGAATACGGCGATTGAGCAGGGGCTTTTCGTCGGCGATGCTTTAGCGCCGGAGAAGCAACGATCGCTGACCAACGGAAATCTTTCTCGCCGACCTCTGGACCGCGGATTCGACTGGCGTCTGCCTTCGGCGCAGAGCCTCACGACGAAGTATTTCGAATCGGAGGCGTTGTTGCGCTTCGGTCTGGATAGCGATGAAGACGAGCACGTCGAACTTGCGTGGCAGCCCGTTCCCGTGATGCCTGGCCGAAGGTATGAGCTCCGTTTCCAATATCGCGTCGAGAAGGCATCACCCCCGGAACGGGCCGCATACGATCCGGCGGCGGGACTGCACTGGAGAATCTTCGATACGCGCGATGTAAAGACGCTGACCGAGATCCCGTCGCAATCGGGCGCGCTGAATAGTGCGGAGTGGGCTCCAGGCAGCATGGCTTTTTCATCGGGGCCGCAATCGCGTCTCGGGCGCCTTTCGCTGCGTTACGACCGGGTAAACGGGACGACGCGCTTCAAGGGCTCACTGAGTGTGCGCGACCTTTCCTTGGTGTTCGTGCGATGATTCCGCAAATCTTTGTTAACCCGGGTCTGCGGTCGGAGCGCGGCACCCGTTTTCGAATGCATTGCGGAATAGCCGTTGCGGTGCTGCTGGCAGCTGCGACGTTGGTGGCTTTCATTCCGAGTTACTGGCCGGTTAGCCTGCTCCAAGCGGGGGGCTTTGCGCTGGTTGGCTGGTGCGCCGTTCAATATTTAACGGGGAATTTGGGCCTGCGCTCGCACGTATTGTTCTGGTTCATGGCGGCCGCGGCATTGTGGGGGCCGCTCCAAATGTCGATACACCAGACGGTGCTCCCTTTCGCCACCGGCAAAGCGAGTCTATTTTGGGCGGCGAACGCGGCCTTTGTCTTTGTCGCACTACAGGTGTTCGAGTCGACTTGCGTACGCGAACGGTTTCTCGAAGCTACAGCACTCTTCGGCGCCTTGCTTACTGTGGCCGCCATCGTGCAATACTACACGTCGCCGACGGACGTCTATTGGCTGTTCCCTTCGCGGCAGGCGACCATCGGACCGTTCGTCTACAAGAATCAGTTCGCGGCCTTCCTCGAACTCATTTTTCCTATTGCGCTTTATCGAATGCTGACGGATAAGCGGCAAAGTATTCTGTATGCGATCGCCGGGGCATTCATGGCCGCCGCCGTGGTTGCGAGCGCCTCAAGGGCCGGCACGTTGATCATCGCTGCCGAAGCGGTGGTGATCCTGGCGCTGGGATGGCAGCGTAAACTTTTGCCGGCCAAGCGCATGGGCTGGCTGCTGTTGCAGATGATCGCGCTGCTGGCGCTGTTCACCGCGGTGGTCGGGTGGCAATCCATTTGGAGCCATGTGCAGCAGGAGAACCCGTACCTGGTGCGCGGAAAACTGTTTCAGTCGACCGTAGCGATGGCCCAAGATCGCCCCCTTACCGGCTTCGGGCTCGGCACCTGGCAGACGGTCTACCCCGCCTATGCGACATTCGACAACGCTCTTTACGCGAACCAAGCGCACAACGATTGGGCACAGTGGGCAGCGGAGGGCGGCTTGCCATTCGTGCTGTTCCTGGCGGCAACGGCGGGTGTGGCGAGCTTGCTGGCCTGGCGTTATCTTTGGGGCCTCGGCGTCACAGCGGTTTTCATCCACAGTTTCGTGGATTACCCCACGCGCGAGCCGGTGATCGGTGCGTTGCTGTTTACTTTGACTGGGGCGATGGCCGCGGCCTCATGGACACGCAAGCGCCGTAGGAGCGCAGGCGGGGCCGCTACTTTCCCGCTGAAGCCGGGTTCAGAGACTAATTAGCTTCGGAGCCTGGAATCCGCCCTCTGGCTTAGGGTGATTTCGAACACATATGCCTCAGTTGTTCCCTTGTTTTCAAGGAATCACGGAACGTTGTGAGATCATAATTAGGAAAAGTATCCAGTCGGCACCACACCCGAGGAACTATGCATAAAGTACTATTCTTGTCGCTAGTTGCCGCAACTGCATTTGCTCAGATCAAGACGCAGGCATCACCGCCTTCCGATATCGGCGTCGCGAATCTGCCGGCGCAGAAGATTGGGCCCGACGATCTGGTGGCACTCTCGGTTTACAACTCTCCCGAATTTTCCCGAACGATCCGAGTTGGCCCCGACGGCACCCTGCGCTTACCCATGCTGAAAGAAAAGGTCAAGGCGGACGGACTACTGCCGGCTCAGCTCGAGACGGTGATTGCGGAGGCGCTAAAGGGTGAGCAGTTGCTGGTGGATCCTTTCGTAACGGTGACGATGGTCGAATATCACAGCCGGCCCATCAGCGTTGCCGGCGCGGTGAAGAAGCCGGTGACGTTTCAGGCCGTGGGGCAGGTGACGCTGCTCGACGCTCTGACTCAGGCCGAAGGGCTCAGCCCGGAAGCGGGCGGCGAAATTTTAATCTCGCGGCCATCACCGGATGGCGATAAGAAATCGTCCTTAGTGCAGCGCATTCCAGTCAAGGGCCTGATCGATGCCGCCGATCCCGAGTTGAATGTGAAATTGTTTGGCGGGGAAGATATCCGCGTGCCCGAGGTAGGGAAGATTTTCGTGACTGGAAATGTGAAGAAGCCGGGCATGTATCCGGTCCACGATTCGGCCGATACCACGGTGCTGAAGGCGCTGGCGCTCTCGGAAGGATTAATGCCTTACACCGGAAGTTTCGCCTACATCTACCGGCCGGACGATCGGACCAACGGAAAGAACGAGATCCAAATCGATCTGAAGAAAATTCTGAGCCGCAAAGCTCCCGACGTGCAGTTACAAGCTCGGGACATCTTGTACATTCCAGACAGCTCCGGGAAGCGAAATCTCGATAAGTTCTGGGGTGTGGGTGCTAGCACGGCCTCCGGGCTTCTGATCTGGCGACGCTAACTTTTCTCTTCAATACAAACTCATATACGACATGAACGAGCCTAGGATCGACCGCAATCTCCCAGCAATTCCCGCCAACTACACGGTTGGTTACTACAACCCGGAGCCAGAGCCGGAGGAGGCCTCGGTACCGCTATCGCACTACTTCTGGATTCTGAAGCGGCACCGCTGGAAGATTCTCGCCTTCGTGGCGGGGTGCGTGATTGCAACACTGGTGTTCTCCTCGAGGATGACGCCGGTATACGAGGCGATAGCAACGGTGGACGTCGACCGGCAGATGCCGACGGCGGTCCTCGGGCAAGACTCCGTGCGGTCGACCAACACCGACGCCGATCAGTTTCTCGCCACGCAGGTGAAGCTGATACAGTCCGATTCGGTGATTCGCCCAGTGGTTGAACGTCTTCATCTGAAAGATATCGAGAAGGACTACCGCGCCGACGGCAAGTACGGAAACTCGGCGGCTGCCGATGAAGCGCCGCTCAAGCTGGCGCGGCTGAAGGTGACGCGTCCTCCGAACACCTATCTGCTGCAGATCGCTTATCGCTCGACGAATCCGAAGCTGGCCGCGGATGTGGCGAATGGCGTGGCGACTTCATACCTCGATCACACTTACGAAATCCGGTATAAGTCGGCTGAAGGACTAACTCATTTCATGACCAAGCAGCTTGAAGAGCTGAAGGCCAAGATGGAGCAGTCCAGTGAGCAGTTGGCAAAGTTTGAGAAGGATCTGAACGTAATCAATCCGGAAGAGAAAACCAGCATCTTGTCCTCGCGGCTGCTGCAGTTGAACACGGAGTACACCAACGCCCAAGCCGACCGCGTGAAACGCGAGACGGTTTACAACTCGAGCAAGTCCGGATCCATGGAAGCGGCTCTGATTTCATCGCAAGGCGAATCGCTGCGCAAGCTTACCGAACAATATGACGAGGCGCAGGCGAAATTCGCCGAAGTGAAGCTGCATAACGGGATCAATCACCCGGAATACAAGAAGGCTGCGTCGCAGCTTGTGGAGTTGCAGCGGCAGTTGACCGCGACCAAGAACAGCATCCAGCAACGTGTCGAAATCGAATACCGGCAAAGCGCGCAACGGGAGAACATGCTGCGGGACGCCGTGGCCCAGACCAAGGCGGAGTTCGACAAACTGAACGCGCACTCGTTCGATTACCAAGCCGTGAAGCGGGAAGCCGATGCGGACAAGAAGCTGTACGAGGAACTGGTGCGCAAGGTGAAGGAAGCGGGAATCAATGCCAGCTTCCAGAACAGCGCGGTGCGTATTGCGGACCCGGCTCGCGCGGCCATGAAGCCGGTGTCGCCGAATACGAAGTTGAATCTGGTGATCGCGTTTCTGTGCGCCACGTTGTTGGGAATTGCCGCCGCGATTGTAAGCGACGGGTTGGACAACACCGTTCGCGATCCCGAGCAGGTGCAGCGCATGCTGCGCACCGAAGTGGTTGGGACTCTGCCCTCGATGAAATCGTGGCGCGGACGCTTAAGCCCGATTTCGAAGGAATCTGGCGGCGCCGAACTGGTCACGCTCGGGGCGCTGGGAGACCGCAATGCCAGCGGCTACGACGAAGCGGTCCGCACTTTGCGGAACTCGATTTTGCTGACGGATTTCGACCGGCGCCTGCGGTCGGTGCTGGTTACGAGCGCTTCGCCTTCCGAGGGCAAGAGCACGGTTGCGGCGCACTTAGCCGCGGCCCACGCCGAGCAGCACCACAAGACGCTGCTGATCGATGGCGACCTTCGGCGGCCGAGCTTGCACAAGTTTTTCCAACTGAACACGACTCTAGGGCTCTCCAATATACTGGTCTCCGCGCTGCCTTGGCGCGAAGCCGTTTCGAGTCCGGAAACTCTGGACGATCTCGACGTGATCTCGGCGGGTCCGCCTTCGCGCCGGGCAGCCGACCTGATCGGCAAAATGCTTCCGCAGATTCTGGAGGAAGCGTCGATGCACTACGATCTGATTATTCTCGACGCTCCCCCGCTGCTCGGCTTCCCTGAGCCTCTGCAGATGGCGGCAAACGTGGATGGCGTGGTGATTGTGACACGCGCCGGGCACACCAGCCGCAAAGCCGTCTCTTCCGTATTGACGACCCTGAAGCGCCTGCGAGCCAATGTAATCGGCCTGGTGCTGAACGAGGTCAAGAAAGAGATGAGCGACAGTTACTACTATTACGGTTACTATGGGAAATATTACCGGCCGAATGGAAATAGTAAGTCCTAGGGTAACTCAGCCAGTCTTCAATCAACCGTGAGCGCGCCGGCTACAAAAGCGCATTCGATAGCCAGCGCGGCTGCGCTTTTGACTTTTCTGGCGATGCTAAGTCCGCTGGCCGGGGTAGTGCTGGAAATGGTGCTGGCATGGCGCTACGGCGGCTCGGGAACCGTGGATGCTTACCGCACAGCGTACCTGCTGATCGGTTTCGGCAACCAGCTCTTTATCGCCTATCTGCTGCCGCACATCGTGGTTCCCATGATCACAGATTTCCGCTCTCGCGGCGAGGAAGAGCAGGGCTGGCGCGTGGCCATCACAACGGGCCATCTGCTCGGCGGAATTGGGATCTTCTTCGCTCTCGGCATCTGCATTTACCCGACCCCAGTCGCTGAGTTTTTGGCGCCGGGATTGACCGGTGGCGCGCTCAGCGAAGCCATCACGCTGCTGCGTTTTTTTTCCGTGGCGCTGGTTTTGGCACTGTGGTCCGGAGTCATCACGGGCATTTTGTATGTCCATCGCGTATTCGCGTTGTCGCCGCTCTCGCAGATGCTCACGAATATTCTGGTGATCGCGGCCGTCTTGGCATCGGCGAAAAACCGAGGCAGCTTAGCGCTCGGGATTGGCGTGGTTTTCGGGTTCGGCGCCATGTTCGCGCTGCACGTTTTTTATTTGTACCGGGTGGCGGCGAAGGCCGGAATCCGAATGAGCCTGGCTCTGCGACCCGGACGATGGCGCGATATCGGAAAACTTCTCCTGACGGGCGTGCCGCTGCTGGTGATGCTGGCTGCCACGCAGTTCGGAACCATCATCGCGAATCGCGAACTGAGCCGGCTTTCCATCGGGACGCTGGCGCGCTTCGGATTTGCATGGAAGCTGATGGCCCTCGTTAATTTTGCGCCAGCCAGTCTGGCAACGGTAATTTTCCCCGCGTTCTCCGAGGCACAGGCACACGAGCGATCCGCCGAGTTTTCCCGATTAATCGACAAAGCCGTGAGGATGACTTTGCTGCTGACGGTTCCGATTTCGATGGTTCTGTACTTGCTTCGAGGGCCCCTTGTGCGGCTGCTCTTCGGGCGCGGCGCGATGGACGAAATGGGCCTCCAGGAGACGATGTTTTTGTTTGGGCTTGCCCTTCTGCAGGGTCCGGTCGCCAATTTGACACTTCTGTTCCAAAAGGTTTTCTTCTCGCTCGGCAACACCAGGGCCCCCGCGATCGTTAGTGTTCTGATTGCTCTCGGCCTATTCGCGTTAATGCCCTGGGCGGCGACCATCTACGGAGCCGGCGGCGTCGCACTGACGTATGCGGTGGTGTATTGGGTGTCAATCGCCGGTCTGATCGGCGCGCTATACCTAGCCGGCGTGAAACTTCGGAACGCCGAACTCGCCGGATACTCGCTCGCGGTTTTGGCGCTCAGCGCCGGCGTTCTGGCGCCCGTGTGGCTGATCCATCAAGGCTTCTCGGCTTGGGGAAACCCGGCACCGCCAAAAGAGATTCTGGAGTTGACTGTTTGTGCGATATTGGCTGGCGGGGTTATTAAAATCCTGGCACCGCTCTTCCGCATCTCCGAGGCGGAAGATTTGTTCGAATATATGCGTTGGCAACTTTCGCGCGGCGCGCGGCAGTTGAAAGGCGTGCAAGTGAGAACCTAGATGGGCTACTCTTCGGCAGATTCGTTATACATTCCCGATAATCCGCTGGCGGGCTCGGGTCCGTTCCTCCAGCCCGTTGCACGGCGCAAAGCCGATGTTTGGCGTGGCCGGTTTTTCCGCTATGGAATTCCGCTTTGGCTGATGACTACATTCTTCAGCCCTGCGCTCGACGATACGCTCCGCAGTCTGAACCAGGGTGGCGCTCTAGGGCTGATGCTCGTTATCGGGCTCTTTGTAGGCCATGGCAAGTTTCTGTTCGGTCCCGCGTTCCGTGAGGATGCGCCCGTCTCGATGTTGTCGATTGCCTTCTGTGTCGTGGCCATCACGAGCGCGCTGCAATCCGAAGACCCAGTCTTTTCACTTGGTATGTTCGTGGCCATCATGGTCGGACTGCTGATTTGTGCCGGGCTGTGGGAGTTCATCAAATTAGACATTCTGCGGCTGCTGGCGGTCTTTTCCGTTTTGGGCACGATCGTCGTGGGCGCGACTTATGTGCTCACCGATCACGGCCCAGGTCGCTATATTGCGGTGATTCACCCGAATCAGTGGGGCTCAATCTGCTTCGGGTTAAGTGTCGCGGCGCTCGCGATTAAACGAACTCCAGTGAAATTGGCTTTGATCGCAGTCAACGTTTTCGTGATCTTGCAGGCGGAGGCGCGCGGCTCGTTTTCCGCACTAGTGGTTGCTTTCTCTGTGTTCGCCTTGATGCGCACAATTCGGACCATCAAAACCAATCCCGGCGGGGTTGTTGTTCGCATTCTTCTGCTGACGATCACGTTGCTGGCCGGTTTGTACTACTCGGAAACGGTTATCGACGCGTTCACCAAAATCTTCCATCTGTACAACGCCGATCGAGGTCTCGATAGCGGTTTCACGGGCCGTACAGGCTTTTGGGAGGATGCTCTGGATCATTTCCGCGAGCACCCGATTCTAGGTGCGGGACCTCGCATGACGCAGATCGCTCACAACGGATATCTGGTTATTCTTTCCGATATGGGAGTCGTCGGCGCGATCTTATTTTTCCCGATTCTGGTCATCCGAACTTTCCGTCTCTGGAAGCAGGCGCGCGGCGGCGATATGGTCGCGTCGATCGGTCTGGCACTGGTCTCCGGGTATCTTTTCTTCGCAATTTTCGAGGCATCACTGCTCAACGTGGGTAACCCGACATCTCTGCTTGCCTGGTTATTCATGTTGAAGCCGAAGTTCAACCGCAGAGATTTCGAAATTCCGTTTCGTCAACAATTGATACCGCTTCCCGTGGAAATGGAAGCAGAACGGAGGTGAGTGATTTGCGGCGAATTGCCGTGGCGAGTCTGGGGAATCCGCGGGACTGGCACACTTGGTCCGGCGCGCCCCGTCATGTGATCGATGCGCTTAATGAACTGGGTGTGGAAGTCGTCGGGATCGACACAGGCATAAAAAGCGACTGGCGCAAGGCGGCTTATTTCGCCGGCTATCATCTGTGGCGTCAGAACTTGCATAACTTGAATAGCATGCGCGGGCTTCGACAGCAGTCTTCACTGCTGAATTCCGAGGCACGTTCGGATTACAACTTTTTCCGAGCGGCGCGGGAGCAACGCGCGCGGCAATTACAAGAAGAGCTATCGCGAACGGACTTGAACCGTGTGCTTCACATGACGTCGCTTAGTTTGGCGCCCGCGGTGAAGCCGCGATCCCAAACCAAGAACTATCTATATTGCGACACCACTTGGAATATCACGGCCGCGAGGCATTCGGTGGAGCGCTTCAGCACCAACACCAGGCGCAAGCTCGAGTATTTGGAAACGGCCGCTTTCGATCAGGTCGATCACTTCTTCACCATGGCTGAGTATGTGCGGGACGATCTGGTGGAACACTACGGAATCGAGCCGGGCCGGGTGACGGCGGTGGGCACAGGCCGCGGCAGATTGGTTCCCTTCCAGGGCGAGAAGGACTACGCGGACGGATACGTTCTGTTCACAGCCAAGCTCCGCTTTGAAGAGAAGGGCGGCCTGCTTTTGTTAGAGGCTTTCCGGATTGCGCAAGCTCGGAATCCCAAGCTCAAATTGGTCATGGTGGGACAGGAAAGCTATGTCGAAAGGCTGCGTGGAATCCCGGGTGTTTTCGCGCGTGGTCATATACCGTGGGACGATCTTCAGAAATTGTTCGATGGCGCCGCGTTATTTGCCATGCCGTCGCTGTGCGAGCCTTGGGGATTGGTCTACCTGGAGGCGTTAGCCAGCAGGACTCCGGTGCTCGGAATCAACTGCAATTCGCTTCCGGAGATTACTCAAAACGGCAAGTTCGGTTTTTTAGTGGATAAGGCGAATCCGAATGCCGTTGCCGAAACGCTCAACAAAGCGCTGGAAAGTCCGGAGACGCTGCGCGCGATGGGCGAAGCCGGCCAGAGGCACTGCCTGGACAGATACTCTTGGCGCCGCGTGGCTTGTCACATGGTGGACGCGATGTTTCCCGGAGCCGTGTAGCTTGAAAGTTAGCGTTGTCACGATTTCGTTCAACCAGCACCGCTTCCTGCCGGAGGCGATCGGTTCCGTGCGGGTGACGAACGGCAACGAGCTGCAGTACGTGGTAGTCGACCCGGGGAGCACCGACGGTTCGCGCGAGATCATCGAACAGAATCGCGATCGTTTCGCCGAAGTTGTGTTCGATAAGGACGACGGGCCCGCCGATGGCTTGAACCGCGGCTTCGCACTCTGCGATGGCGATATCTTCGGGTACTTGAATGCCGACGATCACTATGTCCCCGGCGCGCTCGACGAGGCTGCGAAATTCTTCGAGGAACATCCGGAGGCCGATGTTCTGTTTGGCTCGATCGCCATCATCGACGAGAGCGGTCATCGGTTTTTTCGGAAGCGCGTGCCGGACCGGTTTGACGTTCGAAAATACGCGGAAATGGTTTGTAACGTCTGGTGCCCTTCCACTTTCTTCCGCCGCAAAGCTTTCGAACAATGCGGCGGCTTCAATCCACAGAATCGGACTTGCTGGGACGGCGAGCTGGCTGTTGATCTGGCGCTGTCGGGGGCGGAGTTAGGCTATACCAACCGCGTGCTCGGGGCGTTCCGCGTCTACCCGGAATCGATCACGGGATCGCGAAGGCTGCGCGACGCGAGCGTTGAAGACCGCCGCCGAATTCGTGAAAAGATCTATGGTACGGGGCTGCCGCGCTACTCACCCATGGCCGTCCGCGCGTCTCACCTGCAATATAAGTTCAATGTGCTGCGCCAATTGCGATACATTTTGGCTAGGTAGGCAGTGCGCGAAATCGATCTTTCCACGTTCGACAACAGCACTCACAATCGTGGGCGTTCGCTCGCCGTGCAGACGTTTTGGTTTTTGTTCGGGCTCCCAATTTTGCGCTGCTCCCTGCTGCCGTCTTCGGCGATCCGGCGCTCTCTGCTTCGATTATTCGGAGCGAAGATCGGGGCGGGCGTGATTCTGAAACCGGGAGTGCGCGTGAAGTACCCGTGGTATCTACAGATCGGCGATCACTCGTGGATCGGTGAAGATTGCTGGATCGATAATCTGGTTCAGGTGACTATCGGAACGCAATGCTGCTTATCTCAAGGCGCGTACCTGTGCACTGGAAACCATGATTGGTCGGACCGGAGTTTCGCTTACCGGCTGGCGGGCATCGCGATTGGAGATGGCGCGTGGGTCGGGGCGAAATCGGTAGTGTGTCCCGGCGTCACGGTCGGACGGTTGGCCATTCTCACGGCTGGCAGTGTGGCACGCGAGAACATTCCAGAGCGCGAAATTCACTCGGGCAACCCAGCGGTGTTCCTGAAGCGCCGCAACTTCCGCTCCGAGAGTGAGTCCGCGCCCGCCGCATGAGAATTCTCCAGGTGATTCGAACGCTCGATCCCGAATACGGAGGGCCGCTGGCCGGGGTGCGCGAGGCATCAATGGAGATGGTGCGCCAAGGGCACTCCGCGGAGATTCTGACACTCGATGCGCCGGGCACTGCATGGGCGCGAAACGCGGGAGTGCCTGTGCACAGCGCCGGGCCGTCATACGGGGCGTACGGCTATGCGCCGGGACTGAAGAGCTGGCTTGCGAAGCATGCGGCGGATTACGACGCTGTAATCATCAACGGCATTTGGGAATACCAGAGTGTGGGGAGCTGGCGTGCGCTGCACGGGCGGGCGGTTCCGTATTTTATCTACACGCACGGCATGCTCGACCCTTGGTTCCAGCGGCACTATCCAGCCAAGCACATCAAGAAGACAATCTATTGGACGCTTTGGGAACACCGCGTGCTGCGAGATGCGCGCGCTGTGCTGTTCACCTCCGAGGAAGAGCGCCTGCTGGCTCCGGAATCATTCCGTCCATACTCGTGCGTGCAGCGCGTCGTATCTTACGGCACGGCGACGCCTCCGCGCCGAGGGGCTTCGCAGTTCCTGGAAAAGTTTCCGCATTTGCGCGGCAAGCGCATTCTGCTCTTCTTAGGGAGGCTCCATGTGAAGAAGGGCTGCGATCTTTTGCTGCGCGCGTTTGCGAAAGTGCAGAACCGGGACGAGCGCCTGCATGTGGTGGTGGCGGGTCCGGACAAAGAGGGCACGCTGGCACAGTTGCAGCAGATTGTGAATGCTGAGAGTCTTGCTACACGCGTGACCTTCACGGGCCCCATCTTCAGTGATGCCAAGTGGGGCGCACTCCAAGCGGCGGATCTGTTTGTTCTCTCGTCGCACAGTGAAAACTTCGGCGTATCGGTGGTCGAGGCGCTGGGATGCGGAGTCCCGGTCAGCGTCTCGAACAAGGTCAATATCTGGCGCGAGATCGAGCAGGATGGCGCGGGGCTGATCTGCGACGACACGGTGGAAAGCACGCAGCACATGCTGGAGCGCTGGCTCGCCATGAGTCCGGACGAAGCTGCCCAGATGCGGCAGAATGCGAGGCGCTGCTTCGACCAGCGTTATGAAATTGGGCATACGACCGAGTTCCTGGTGCGAACGCTGCGGGAGCTGATTTGAGCGCGCGATATCACGTGCATTGGGTGTCGCATTCGCCGGCATCCTACAACACTCAGCTTTTCCGCCGTTTGGCCGCGGAAAAATGTTGGGACCTGACGGTGCACTACGAATATCCGCAGTCTGGCGCGCACGATTGGAAGACGGATTTGACCAGCGGGTATCGCGCGTTGCTCTTCAAGCGGAAGTTGGGCATCGATTGGGATCTCCTGCGCAAAGCGATCACCGAGAAGAACAGCTTATTCGTTTTCGCCGGATGGATCGCGCCGACCAATCAACTCGCGTTCCTGTTGCTGGCATTGATGGGGCGGCCCTATGCTATTTGGAACGACACGCCCAACCTAACCCGTTCGCGCAGTTTTTTGAAGCGCGCTATGCGCTCGGCATTTTTGACATTTGTATTCCGGCACGCGTCGGCGGTGATGAGCACGGGAACGCCGGGACTCCGGAACATGGCTGTGATGGGATGTCCGGAATCGAAGCTGGTCAGCTTTCCGTGCTTCATCGATAACGATGTTTATGCCGAGCGGCCCCCATTTGTCCCGGGCCGCGAGATCGTCTTTGGTTCAAGCGGCAGGCTGGCATCGGAGAAGGGTTACGACTTAGCGCTAACGGCGCTTGCGAAAGTGTTTGCGGGACGGCGAGATGCGTTTAGTTACCGCATTGCCGGCACCGGGCCGGATCGGGACAAACTACTGCGTCAGGCGGCCGGATTAGGGATAGGAGATCGCATCGAATTTGCCGGGTGGCTCGATCCGGCCGAGATTTCGAAGTTCTACCAGGCGACCGATGTCTTTCTCCATCCCGCGCGGTATGAGCCCTACGGCGTATCGGTGCTGGAGGCTATGGCGGCCGGCACGACGGTGATTGGCTCCGATGCCGCCGGCGCGGTGATTGATCGGGTCGTTCAGGGCAAAAATGGTCTGGTGCATCGCCATGAAGACACAGAAAATCTCGCAGAGCAAATCCAACTGCTGGCCCACAATCCGCAGCTTATCGGCCAGTTAGGAAAAGCCGCTCGAGCTACCGCTGAAGAGTGGCCGCTGGATCGCGCCGTCGAGCTTCTTAAACGTGTCATTGAGATGTCATTTCCGGATAGAACGGGTAAAATAGAGGCCTAATGCGAAAAGCGCTGATAACTGGAATTACGGGCCAGGACGGCTCTTACTTAAGCAGCCTATTGCTGCAAAAGGGCTACGAAGTTCATGGCATCCTGCGCCGCGCGAGTACTTTCAACACAGAGCGGATCGATCACTTGTATCGCGATCCGCATGACCCTGCCGCCCGTATGTTTCTGCATTATGGCGACCTTACCGATGGCAGCTCGCTGCGCCGCATACTCCATAAAGTGCAGCCGGAGGAAGTTTATAATCTGGGTGCTCAATCGCACGTCAAAGTTTCCTTTGAACAGGCTGAGTATTCGGCGGACGTGGTAGCCACCGGCACGCTGCGTTTACTAGAAGCGGTGCGGGATTTCGCGTCAGTCAGCGGCAATCCCGTGAAGCTATATCAGGCGGGATCTTCGGAAATGTTCGGAGCGGCGAAGCCGCCGCAGACCGAGCGCACCGCATTCTATCCGCGGAGCCCTTACGCGGTGAGTAAAGTCGCGGCTTACTGGTATTGCGTAAACTATCGCGAGGCTTACGGCTTATTCGTTGCGAATGGAATCCTGTTTAACCATGAGTCGCCTTTGCGCGGGGAGACTTTTGTAACGCGCAAGATCACGCGCGCTCTGGGCCGCATCAAGATGGGCTTGCAACAGAAGCTATATCTCGGAAATCTGGATGCCAAGCGCGACTGGGGTTTCGCGGGCGACTATGTCGAGGCCATGTGGCTTATGTTGCAACAGGAGAAGCCCGACGATTTCGTGGTTGCCACGGGAGAAGCTTACTCGGTGCGCGATTTTCTGGATATCGCGTCCGAACAGCTCAAAATGGATTGGAAACCCTTCGTTGAGATCGATCCCCGGTACATGCGCCCAACCGAGGTGGATTATCTGATGGGCGATGCGAGCAAAGCGCGCTTGGCGCTTGGCTGGAAGCCGAAGGTAAAGTTCAAAGATCTGGTACGCATGATGGTAGATCGCGATCTCGATCTGGCGCGCCAGGAACAGACGTTGATGAATGCCGGACACGTGGTGACCTTGCGTGGGGTTGCGAATGGATAAGGCCAGCCGCATTTACGTAGCTGGGCACAATGGGCTGGCGGGTTCGGCAATTCTGCGCCGCCTGCGCGCGGCGGGCCACGCGAATTGCATTGTCCGCACACGCGCGGAGTTGGATCTTACGCGGCAGACCGAAGTCGAAGAGTTCTTTAATGCCGAGCGTCCCGAATACGTCTTCGTGGCCGCCGCGAAGGTCGGGGGAATTCTCGCCAACGATACTCGGCGGGCTGAATTCATTCGGGATAATCTAATGATTCAAACCAATGTGATCGACGCGGCCTATCGCCGCGGGGTGCGGAAGCTCGCGTTTCTTGGTTCATCCTGCATCTATCCGAAACATGCGCCACAGCCCATGCGCGAAGAGCACTTACTTACCGGACTGCTCGAGCCCACGAATGAACCTTATGCCGTGGCTAAAATTGCGGGAATCAAAATGGCTGAAGCTTACCGCGCGCAATACGGATTCGATGCCATCAGCCTGATGCCGACCAATCTCTACGGCCCGGGCGATAACTTCGACCTGCAGAGCTCGCATGTGCTGCCCGCATTAATTCGCAAAATGCATGAAGCGAAGGTTCACGGCGCGCGCAGCGTGGTGATTTGGGGCACCGGAAATGCGAAGCGCGAATTCCTGCACGTCGACGATCTGGCCGATGCCGCCGTGTTCCTGATGGAGAACTACAGTTCGGGCGAAATCGTGAACATCGGCGTAGGCGAGGACATCCGCATCCGCGACCTCGCGCTGTTAATTGCTGAGATTGTCGGGTTTGAGGGTGAAATCGAGCAGGATACGACGAAGCCCGATGGCACGCCACGCAAACTGCTGGACGTTTCCAAGCTCAGCGCGCTAGGGTGGAAGGCCGGCATCGGCCTGCGCGAGGGCATCGCGCGCACGTACCATTGGTATCTGGAACGATGGCATCTGGAACAATCCGGCCAGACCGCGAGCATTCACGCCGGAGAAGTCGCGGTTTAGCTTACAAGGTCGCGCAACACTGCTTCGAAGCGCCCGAGCAGAATGGGCTTGGAATAAAATTCGCGCACGTAGCGCTTCCCCGCCCCGCCCATGCGCGCTCGCATTTCCGGTTGAACTTGCAGCGCGAGTACCGCGTCAGCGAAGGCTTCGGGATTCTCGGCTTGGATCACCTCACCGCATCCGGCGTCTCGGATGAATCGCGCGGCTTCGCTTTCCGGATGGACCGCGGCCAGCACGGGATTGCCGCTCGGCAGATAAGTGAGTAACTTACTCGGTACAAGCGCATCGATCAGATTGTGGAGTTGATTGAGGATCAGCAGATCGGCCGCGCGCAGCAGATCGGCGTGTTCCCGGTCGCTTACCGTGCCGAGAAAGCGGACACGCTCCGTGCCGAGGGAGTGCGCCTCCCGCTGTACCGCCTCACGCCGGTTTCCGTCGCCGAGCACAAACAGGTGAATGTCGTGGTGGGCGTCGAGGAGTTTCATGGCGCGGATCACATTTTCGAGAGCCTGCTTCGCCGCGATACTGCCGGCATGGACCAAGAGGAAATCGTTCGGCCCGATGCCGTGTGAGGCGCGAACCGCATTTCGATCCATCGGCGTATCGAACGCCTCGGCGCTCGACCAGTTGGGCAGCAGAACGATTTTTTCCGGCTGTACGCCTTTCGCGAGAAGATTGGTGCGGAACCCTTCGGAGATGACACCGATGCGATCGGAATGCGTGTATACGAATTGCTCCAGCCGGCGCGCAAGCTGAATCACTTTTCCGTCCCGCATCATGCCGACGTTCATGGCGGCATCGGGAACAATGTCCTGGATCCAATTGAGCAGCGGACATCGCCAGAGCTTTTTCAACGCGATGGCTGCGGCAGCGAGTTGCAGTGGCGGCGTGACAGAGACGATCAAATGTTGACGTTGCAAATTGAAGGCCGCGGGCAAAGCGCCGAATGAGACGGTGGTATCGAATAACGCCCGCTGCCACACCGGCATCAACCCCCCGCGGGTGCGTGGCGGCACATAGATCCACGTGCGCTGGACATCGACGGCACCGCGCCTCTCATGCATGATCGCTCGGCCCCGGTACGCCGGATAGATCTCCCACTGCGGCAGCTTCGGCACTGCGGTGACCACGGTGACTTCCCAATCGTGTTCGGCAAGATAGTCCGCCAGTCCCGTCGCCATGGGGCCAATGCCCACAGGCTCGGGATCGAAATACATGGTGAACAGCAGCAACTTCTTCATTGACGCGTCATACTCCGAGTGTGGCATGATCGCATTCGATTCGAGTGTTTTGCGAGACGTAGATGGCGCTCTCACGCGCGAGTGGCTTGAGACCAACGGGCTGGGCGGATTTGCGTCGTCGACAATCGCCGGCTTAAACACGCGGCGCTATCACGCATTGCTGGTCGCAGCACTCGATCCGCCGGTAGCGCGTACGGTCCTGCTTTCCAAATTGGAAGAGACATTGGTGGTCGCGGGTGACCGCTTCGAGCTGGGCGCGAATCGGTATCCGGGCGTGATTCATCCACGCGGATTCGAGTTCCTACGCGAGTTCCGGCTCGATCCGTTTCCAACGTTCGTTTACCGCGCCGGCGGTGTTGAAGTGACCAAGACCGTGTTTCTGGTGCATGGCGAGAACACAGCCGTCGTGCAGTATGCATTGCCGGTGGGCGCGCGGATCGAAGTGCGCCCGCTGATCGCGTTTCGCGATTACCACTCGCTGCAACATCGCACTGAGTGGCTTTCGACGGAAGTGCGCGAAGAGGCGGGGGTGGCGAGTGTTCAGCCGTATGGGGACTTACCGCGGTTGTTTCTGGCGCACAATGCGATGGCCGTTCGCACTGAGGGCGTTTGGTATTACCGCTTCCAATACGATCGCGAGCGTGAGCGCGGTTTGGATTTCGAAGAAGACTTATTCAATCCGCTGGTGTTCGAAGCTGCGGGAAATTTCACTTTAATCGCATCGCTTCATCCGCGGCGCGCTGATGATGCCCTTGAATTGCGACAGTGCGAAATTGAGCGGCGCAGGGGCATCACTGTCATGCCCGACGAATTCTCGCAACAACTGGCCGTTGCCGCCGATGCTTTTCTGGTAAGCCGCGGTGAAGGTAAGTCCCTGATCGCGGGCTATCCGTGGTTTAGCGATTGGGGACGCGACACGATGATCGCGCTGCCAGGTGTGGCGCTCGCGACGGGGAAGACCACTGAAGCGCGCGGCATCTTACTCGAGTTTGCGAAGTTCGTCGATCAAGGGATGATCCCCAACCGTTTTCCTGACAAGGGGGAAACACCCGAGTACAACACCGCCGATGCCTCTCTGTGGTTCTTCGAAGCAGTTCGCGCTTACGTCGAGACGACCGGCGACTTTGCGCTGATTACCGATGGCCTCTATGAAACGCTGACCGGAATGCTCGAATGGCACGTGGGGGGGACGCGGTTTGGAATCGGCATGGATGCGGACGGGTTGCTGCGCGCCGGCGCGCCCGGTGTGCAACTCACCTGGATGGACGCTAAGGTGGGCGACTGGGTTGTGACGCCGCGGCGCGGGAAGCCGGTGGAGATCCAGGCGCTGTGGTACAACGCGTTGCGCATCATGCAGAAGTTCGCGAAGCTGGTTGACGACCCCAATCGGCAGCAACAGTGGGCAGCGGCAGCCGAGCGCGCGCGCGTGAGCTTTGCCGCACAGTTTTGGAACCAAGCCGCGGGCTGCCTCTACGACGTGATCGATGGGGACACGCGTGACGCATCGATTCGCCCGAATCAGTTGTTTGCGATCGCGTTGCCGCATTCGTTGCTGGCAGGGGACCGCGCGCGCCAAGTGGTGGAGGTGGTTACGCGGGAATTGTTGACGCCCTATGGACTGCGCACGCTGGCACCGGGCGATCCGCAATACCGCGGGCGCTACGGGGGCGACCAGCGCAGCCGCGATGCCGCCTATCACCAGGGCACCGTCTGGCCCTGGCTGCTGGGCCCATTCGCGCGAGCTTACCTAGCCGTGTACGGCTGCAATTCCAGCACACTGCAACAGGCCCGTGAATGGCTGCTGCCCATGCAATCGCACTTAACTCAGGCCGGGCTTGGGCAAATTTCGGAGATTTTCGATGGGGACCCGCCGCACGCGCCGACAGGTTGCACCGCCCAGGCTTGGAGCGTTGCTGAAGTCTTGCGTGCCTGGCTGGAGCTTACTTCTTCAGCTTGTGATACGTCTTCAAAACGCGCTTGACGTACTCGCGCGTTTCGCGATACGGAGGCACGCCATGATAGCGATCCACGGCTCCCGGACCGGCATTGTAGGCAGCTAAAGCGCGGAGCACCTGATCGTCATTATCTTGATACTTCACGAGCAGTTGGCTCAGATACTTCGCGCCGGCATCCACATTTTGAGCGGGGACGAGCGGATCGGCACCGAGCACACGGGCCGTGCCGGGCATGAGCTGCATGAGCCCAAGAGCGCCTTTCGGGGAAACCGCGCGCGGATTGTAGGCGGACTCGGTTGCCATCACGCTCTGGATCAGTTCCGAAGGGATGCCGTGCTTCCGGCCCGCACTCTCAGAAAGCTGAACGGGCGAGAAACGAACAGGGCCGACATCGTCAATCACCGTCGGAGCCGTCGACACTGGCGCAGGAGGCGGTGGCGGGGTATATTCCTCCGTCTCAAATCCGCCAACGGTCGCGGCCGAAACCGCGGTCACGCCGCCTTTGTCGTACAAGCGTATTTGATCGCCAAGCAGCTCGTGACGATCGGCGTGAAGGCGGAAACCGTTTGTAAGCACCGCATACTCACCAGCCTGCACCACAGGCGCGGCGACGACGGTAAACGCGGAAACCAGAACGATATGATGAGACAACCGTCGAATGCGCAAGGATCCCCTATCAGTAGTGACGCTGCTTGAGTGCAGCCTGTGTACAAAAACTTATCCCGCCGGAGAAATCGCTAACTTGTGCGAATGCGGCGGCCCGCTGCTGGTGCGATATGACCTGGCTCGCTTGCGCAAGACCTGGACGCGTGGCGACATTGGCTCTGGCCCGAACAGCATGTGGCGTTACGCTCCGGTGCTGCCAGTTTCCCGTCAAGATTCTATTATCTCACTTGGCGAGGGGATGACGCCGCTCCTCCGTGCGTCGCGGGCCGGGGAGCGCGTCGGAGCGAAAAATCTGCTCATCAAGGACGAGGGCCTAAACCCGACAGGGTCATTCAAGGCTCGCGGCCTTTCCTGCGCGGTGTCGATGTGCGTGGAGCTTGGAATCCGCAAAGTTGCCATCCCTTCGGCGGGGAATGCGGCGAGCGCGATGGCGGCATACGCGGCGGCCGCGGGCATTGAAGCCCATATCTTCATGCCACGCGACGTGCCGCAGGCCAACTTCATCGAGTGCCAGGCATACGGCGCGAGAGTGACGCTGGTCGATGGCCTGATCAACGACTGCGGTCGCATGGTGGCCGAACGCAAAGATGCCGAGGGATGGTTCGACGTGAGCACGCTGAAAGAGCCGTATCGCATCGAGGGCAAAAAAACGATGGGCTACGAGTTGGCCGAGCAGCTCGGCTGGCGGCTTCCCGACGCGATTTTTTATCCCACAGGCGGCGGTGTCGGCCTGATCGGGATGTGGAAGGCATTCGCCGAAATGGAAACGCTCGGCTGGATCGGAGCGAAGCGCCCGAAGATGATTGCGGTGCAGGCCGCGGGATGCCAGCCGGTGGTCCGAGCTTTCGAGAATGGCGACGGGCGAAGCAGCTTCTGGGAAGATGCGCACACGGTAGCGAGCGGTCTGCGTGTGCCGAAGCCGCTGGGCGATTTTCTGGTGTTGCAAGCCGTGCGGGAAAGCGGGGGTACGGCGGTGGCTGTGAGCGATCGCGACTTGATCGATGCCGGAATTCAATTAGCGAGCGACGAAGGTATATTTGTCGCGCCGGAAGGCGCCGCGTGTATCTCGGCGCTGAATAAGCTTCTGCAGAGCGGCTTCCTGGAGCCGGATGATGAGATCGTCATCTACAACACCGGGTCTGGACTGAAGTATTTAGAGGCGTACTCGACCAGGTTCCCGCGCAATGCGGGCGGTGCACAGGACCGGCTTGGCGGGTTAATTACGCCGCGGTGAGGGAGTGTAGATGCCAGCATCTGAATATGACAAGCGTGAATGTTGGCGAGGCCAGCGAGGCGCTTGACGAGTTGCTCGATCAAACCTCCTTCGCTCACGAGCC
>JBBROU010000039.1:0-39346 GCA_038229055.1 Bryobacterales bacterium
GGTAACGGGTGGGAACTCGTCGGTTGGCACGATCAGCGGTAGCGGCTTGTACACGGGGCCGGCGGCACTCTACCCAGGCGCGATTAGCGTCCAGGCGATCAGCACGGTGAATCCGAGCATCGTTGGGACGGCAACGGTTACCTTATGGAACCCGATACCCGGGTTGATTTCCATTTCGCCAACGACGGTAAACACTGGAAACTTCAATCTGACGGTGACGGGGCAGGCATTTGTCCCTGTCGCCACGGCCACCTTCGGCGGCGTTGCGCTCACAACCACCTATATCTCCGCCACGCAACTTCAGGTTTCGGGCAACACCACCGCCGCAGCCGGATCGTCACTGCCGCTAACGATTACGAATCCGGATCCAGGTTCCGCCTCGAGCACGATCAATTACACAGTATCTGCAACGATCAGTGTCACTGCGAGTCCTGCCACTGCATCCCTGCGACCGGGAGCCACTCAAGTTTTTACCGGGGCTGTATTTAACACGTCGAGCAAAGGGACAAACTGGTACGTCAACGGCATAGCCGGCGGGAATGCGACCGTCGGAACCATTAGCCTCACGGGAGCATCTGCCACTTACACCGCTCCGGCTACTCCGCCTTCTCCAAACACGGTCAATATTCAGGCGCAAAGCGCGCAGGATACAACAGCTTGGTCCGTGGCATCGGTGGTGACGGTCATGAATCCACTCCCAACGATTACATCGCTTGCTCCCACGATCGTGCACTTTGGACCGATAAAAATCACAGTCACCGGGACGGGGTTCGTGCCTTCGAGTCAAGTGATGCTCGGTTTTATGGCCTTGACGACCCAGTTCGTATCCACCACGCAGGTCATCGGCAGGGGAACCGCCGTGCCGGTCATTGGCGGCCTGGGCGCGGTAACGGTGAGCAATCCTAATCCGGGGGCGGGTGTTTCCAACTGGCTTGCCGTGTCAATTCTGGAAGCCAACCCGGTGGTCAGCTATCAGTCGGCATTTCACTTCCTCGAACATGCGAGTTGGGGCCCGACCCCGCAGGACGTGGACCACGTGCAGCAGGTCGGATTCACCCAGTGGTTTACCGAACAGCAAAACGCTCCGTTGTCGACTTACACAGCTAACCCGCCGGACATGAGTCAGCCCGCCAGCGATTATTTCTACAACGCGCTCTCCGGCCAGGACCAATTACGCCAGCGTGTGGCGTTCGCCCTCTCTCAAATCTTTGTTGTTTCGGCTTTCAAAGACAGTCAGCCGAGCCAGATGGTCCCGTATTATCAGCTACTTGAAGCCGACGCCTTCGGCAACTTCTACAACCTGATGTCCGATGTCACGCTTAACCCTTCCATGGGCCGTTACCTGGACATGGCTAACAATGTGATGGGAATGGGCCCGGCCATGGCCAATGAGAATTACGGCCGCGAGGTTATGCAGTTATTCAGTATCGGAACCACGATGTTGAATATCGATGGCAGTCCGCAGCTCGATACATCCGGCAATCCGGTGCCGACCTACACCCAGACCACGGTTCAAAACTTCGCTCGCGTCTTTACCGGCTGGACTTTCCCAACGCAGCCCGGTTTCACTCCCCAGCCGCTGAACCCTCCGTACTATACTGGTCCTATGGCGGCGTGGGAGGCTAATCACGACACCAGTTCGAAGACTCTCCTGAACGGAGAGGTAGTCCCCGCCAATCAATCGGCGGCGCAAGACGTTCAATCGGGACTGCGGAACATTTTCAATCACCCGAATGTGGGACCTTTCATCGCGCTGCGACTCATTCAGCATCTGGTTACGGGCAACCCCAGCCCCGCGTATATCCAGCGGATTGCCCAAGTGTTTAACGACAACGGCACCGGAACTCGCGGGGATTTGTGGGCCGTTGTTCAGGCCATCCTTCTCGACAGTGAAGCGCGCCTGAGCGACAACGTATCCACGCGGACAGCGAACAGCGGACATTTGCGCGAACCTGTTCTCTACATAACCACGCTCCTGCGAAACCTGAATACGCCAGTGACGGGCACCACCAACAACTTCGCGTTGACGGGCTCTTCGATGGGACAACAGTTGTACTTTCCGCTCAGTGTGTTCAGCTATTATCAACCGAGCTATTTGCTGCCCGGCAGCACCACTCTGCTGGGGCCGGAATTCCAAACACTGAACTCCTCCTCGGCGTTGGAGCGCGTCAATTACGTGTATTCAGTGGCGACGAACGCGCCGGGTCCGGGCGTCAAGGTCGATCTTTCACCCTTTCAGACATTCGCAAGCGATCCTCCGACACTGGTCCAAGCCATGAGCAATGCGTTCCTAGCCGGCCAAATGCCTACCGGCATGCAGAACATCATCGTCACCGCCCTGAACGCGACAACCGATCCAACGATTCGCGTTCAAAACGCTCTTTATCTTACGACTACCTCTCCGATGTATCAGTCCGAGCGGTAATCCCAACTCATATAGAAACAGGAAAAGACAATGGCATACTCAAGACGAAATTTTCTCCGTTCCAGCTGCAGTTCAGTCGCAGCCCTTGGGCTCACCGGCGCTTTTGGCCGATTCGGAGCTATGAATCTGATGGCACAAAGCACGGATTATAAGGCGTTGGTTTGCATTTTCCTCGTCGGCGGCAACGATGGTAACAACCTGCTGGTCCCGCTCGATTCAACGCGTTTCCAGCAATACACGAACGTGCGCGGACAGCTCGCGCTCACCCAGGCCCAACTGCTGGCAGTGACGGCGCAGACCGGCAGCGCGGCTTACGGTTTGCATCCCGCCTTACCCGAGCTGCAGCCCATCTTCAACCAGAAGAAACTGGCGTTTGTCGCGAACGTCGGGATGCTGGTGCAACCCACAACACAGGCTCAGTATCAGCAGCAGACCGCCAACCTGCCGACGGATCTGTTCAATCACGCCGGGCAGCAATCGCAGTGGCAGTCGTCGATCGCCAACAGTGCCGGCCAAACGGGCTGGGCTGGACGCGCCGCGGACGCTATGAGCCCGGTCTACGCCTCGTCATCGGGTTTTCCAATTGCATGTTCGGTCGCGGGGAATACTCTCATGCTTACGGGCCAGTCGACCCAACCGGCGGGGATCGTTCCCGGCGGTGCACTGACCGTATCCGGTTCGGATGGATCAGCCGCCGCTGTCGCGCGCGATAACGCGTTTCAGCAACTGCTCACGTTCAACTCCGGATTATCGGTGGTTCAGGCCGCCAGTTCGCAGATGTCCAGCGCACTGCAGGTGGACGCGGTGCTTGCCAAAGCAATCGCCGGCGCCCCGGCGCTCACCACCGTCTTCCCGTCAACACCGCTCGGTCAGCAATTGCAGCAGATTGCGCAGATCATCCAGGTGCGGGCGCAGCTTGGGATGAAGCGTCAGATTTTCTTCTGCTCGCTGACCGGCTTCGATACCCATTACAACCAGATGTTGTATCAGCAGAATTCGCTGGCTCCGCTGAGCCAGGGCATGTCGGCATTCTACAAGGCTACCCAGGAATTGGGAGTTTCGCAGCAGGTTACCACCTTCACCGAATCCGAGTTTGGCCGTACCCTTCAGCCCAGCTCCGGCGTCGGAACGGACCACGCCTGGGGCAGCCACCACATCATCATGGGCGATGCCGTTTTCGGGGGAGATGTGTACGGCACTTTTCCACAGCTTGTGCTGAACGGCCCCGATGATGCAACAGGCAGAGGCACCTGGATTCCTACGACGGCGGTCGATCAATTCGGCGCCACGCTGGCGGATTGGTTCGGGCTCAACTCCGCTTCTTTAAATTCCGTGTTTCCCAACTTGGTGAATTTCGCCACGCAAAAGCTCGGCTTCCTCGGGTAGTTGCGGCAACTCGCGCCTGTCCGTCTGCGATAGTGAAGGCGTGAAGCAACTTTCCCGTTTTCGGTCCAACGTTTTCTTTTTTTTCCTGGCGTTGCCGGCACTCTCCCAAACCACTACCGTGGTCGTTGATGCCGGTAAGCCGGGGATTACCGTGCCTCCCGATTTCGTTGGATTGAGCATGGAAGTGAATATCGCCCGCCCCATGTTTTTCGGTGTTCCGTCTCACCCCAACAACGTATTCTTTCAATTCATGCGGAACCTCGGTCCCGGCACTCTGCGGATGGGGGGCTCGTCTCAGGATCAGCACTGCTGGGACATGAATCTGGCTCCGAATCCAGCCGGCTGTTACGAGCCTGTATCTGCCGATGACATGCAATCGTATTACTACGCGTCGGCTCAAACGGGGTGGCCAGTACTTTTGGGCCTGAATCTCGCCCAGAATTCCGGCACGTGGGCGGCGCGCGAGATTGACGAAGGCATTGCGGCCTACTCGACCCCCGCGCAGCGATTAGGAGTCGAGATCGGGAACGAGCCCGACGGCTATTATGTGAATCTTCTGGCGAATGGCAAGACCATACGTCCAGCCACCTATTCGATGAGCGACTATATTGGCGAATTCCAGGGCTATCTGAACGCATTTTCCGCCGACCCATTCGCATCAACCGTTCCGGTCGCGGGGCCTGGGTTCACAGGCCGATGGCACTTACCCGAGTTGACGCAGTTTCTGGACGCGGTGGGAAACCGGATCGGAATCGCGACAATGCACTGGTATCCAACCAACCGTTGCAAGGTTCCCGTCGCCACTTCCCAAATTCTCGACCCGTTGATCCTGCACGAATACGGGCGCGTGGTCGGGGAATGGGCGCAAATCGCTCAAAAACACAATCTCGGTTTGCAGTTGACGGAAACCAACTCCGTCGCATGCTCAGGCCAGCCCGGCGTAAGCGATACTTTTGCGCAAAGCATCTGGGCCGTGGACTGGATGCTGTTTTCTCCAAAGGTGCCGTTGCGCCGTATCAATTTCCACACCGGCACCACATCGGCAAATAAGCTGAACGCAAATTCTTACTACAACCTCATCCAGAGCAGCGGTCCGGCGACTCCGGGTGGCCCGTTTTCCAATCAGGCGGAACCGCTCTATTACGCGGTGCATATGTTCGACGCAGTTGGCCCTGGCAGCTCATACCTGCCGGTGACGCTGCAGACCCCGGCCAACATCACGGCTTATGCGCTTACCCGCTGCGGCACGTGCCCCATCAACGTTTTTGTGGTGAACAAAGACCTGGCGGCGTCCTCGCCTGTTTCCATCGGATTCCAGGCGCCCATGGGACAGGCATCGCTCCTGACGCTTAGCGCTCCCTCGCTTGGGTCCACGGCCGGAGACATCCAGTATGGCGGGCAGCAATTCGACAACGCCACCGGTCTGCTGAAAGCGCCGCTGCGGACGACTGCGATCGCCGCCGACGCCAGCGGCAATTACAATTTTCAGCTTCAGAATTCCAGCGCCGCAATGATGACGATTCTCCGCCCGGGCGACCGCCCCGCTGCGTTCACTTCATCGGGACTCGTAGACGCCGCCAGCAGCCGTCCGGCAATCGCGCCCGGCAGCTTAGTGTCACTTTACGGGAGCAGCCTGACGGGGACCAACGAAGAGGCGACCGGCTTCGCGGTTCCGACGCGCCTGGCAGGCGAGCAAATCACCATCAATCAAGTTCCCGTCGCCCAGCTTTACGCCGCACCGGGACAGATTAACTTCCAAGTGCCTTTCGAGCTCGCTGCCGGACCGGCGTCGCTGGTGCACAGCAGCGGAGCGATCATCGGCAACCCGGTGTCTTTCACCCTGGCGCCTTACGCTCCAGCCATCTTCGCGCTTCCTCAAGTGGGAGCCGCGCAAGGGGCGGTGTTGATTGCAGGCACAGAATCGGTTGCGGCACCGCCGGGTACCATCACCGGCGCTCGCCCCGTCCATGCGGGAGAATTTATTTCGATCTACTGTACCGGGTTGGGCGCGGTATCGAACCCGCCTGCCGCGGGTGTCCTGGCGTCCGCCAGTCCGTTATCGAGAACCACGGCGAATCCAACGGTTACGATCGGAGGCGTATCCGCCCCGGTGGACTACTCCGGACTGGCTCCGTATTTCGCCGGTTTGGACCAAGTGAATGTGGCCGTGCCGCCCGGCGCGCCGAAAGGCAGCGCAGTGCCGGTGGTGATCTCCATCGGCGGCGTCACGTCCAACTCAGTCACAATCGCGATCGACTGATTCAGCCGGGCATCGCGGCCGGCTATCGCATCTTGTTGAGAAGTGGCTTTTCGACATTGCGGTATAGCAGGTAGCCCAGGCCGGTCGCGATCGACACCGAAAAAATTGCGTTGGCGGCCAGCGGAAAGTGCTTGCGAGAAAGCAGCGGCACCAGGGCGGCTAGCACCACAAAATGACTTAGATAGATGGAGTACGTCGCGTCGCCGATGGCGGTGAGTAGGCGGGGGGTATTCACCCTGCGATAGCTTTCAAGCGATGCCGAGCCGGTGACGATCAGCCAATAAGGCACGCCGAAAAGGACGATCATTCGCTCGGCCACCGAATCACCTAACTTGATGCCGGTGACCGTGGCGTAAATCCACACGGCGATGAGCAATACGATTCCAACCGGCAGCATCCAGGCAAACCGCTTGGCCGTGATTTGCGCCGCCACGCACCCGGCGGCGAACTCCAAATTGTAGGGGCTCAGCAGCCAGTTTGAGATCCAGTAGGGTCCGGGAATGTTGAAAAACAAGCCAACGACAGTCCCCAACAGAAGCACCCCGAAGATGGGAACGATGATTCGGGGCCGTAGCCATATGGCCAGCGCGAAAAGGCCGTAGAACAGCGCCTCATGGCTGAGCGTCCACCCTACGTTAACGATCGGGTACACTCTGGGAGCTTGCGGGAGGAGCAGGAAAGATTTCGCGATTACATCTCCGCTCAGCTTGCCGGCATTGCCGAATCCGAAAATATAGAGCGGCAGCACCAGGAGCGTCACGATCAGATATAAAGGGTAAATTCGAATGAATCTTCGCCACCCAAATCGTCTTAGCCTGTCGGGCTTTCCGAAGTCATTTTTGTGCGCGTAGTAAATAATAAAGCCGGAGAGCACGAAAAAGAAGTCGACTCCGGACTGTCCGGGAATTGCCGGCCCCGCAAGCGGGCCTCCCGCCTTTTGATAAATCAAAACGGCCAGATGAAAAACAACGACAACAACCGCCGCCAGACCGCGAAATACCTGAAGTAATTCAAATCGGGTGCGAGGTGCGGCGGGCACCGGATACACGTTGCCTGAAGTAGCGGTAGCGTGTGTCATGTAACACGTTATCACGACGAGATTGCGTGCGGCAGTCCGCGCGGCGCAGGCACGTCGAAATTTGGGAGACTGTTGGCTGAGATGAAAACCGAAACCAAAGTAGTTTCGCGCGCTGTCCGAAATCCCGCCGTGCCTTTGAGCGAGAACCGGCATCTGCTCCGCTGGGTGGAAAAGATGGCGCAGCTCACCAAGCCCGCCGCAATCCACTGGGTTGACGGTTCGGAAGCTGAGAATAACGAACTCTGTGCGCAAATGGTGGCGAGCGGCACCTTCATCAAACTGAACGATAAGCTTTGGCCTGGATGCTATTACGCGCGCTCCGACGCTAGCGACGTCGCGCGCGTTGAGAACCGCACCTTCATCTGCTCGCTTTCGAAGGACAGCGCCGGCCCCACCAACAACTGGGAAAATCCGTTCGATATGCGCAAGAAGCTGAAGGGTCTGTTCAGCGGCGCAATGCAGGGACGCACCATGTATGTGCTGCCTTTCAGCATGGGCCCGATCGGCTCGCCGATGTCGCAGATCGGCGTGCAGCTCACCGATTCTCCGTACGTCGTCGTGAATATGCGCATCATGGCGCGCATCGGGCTCCGGGTCTTCCAGGAAATCGACAAAGACGAGAAGCGCGTAGTGCCGTGCATGCACACGGTGGGCGCGCCACTGTCTCCGAGCCAGAAGGATGTTCTGTGGCCTTGTAATCGCGAAAAATACATTGTCCATTTTCCCGAAACGCGTGAGATCTGGTCGTATGGCTCGGGCTACGGGGGCAATGCGCTGCTGGGGAAAAAATGTTTCGCGCTGCGCATTGCATCGAACATCGCGCGCGACGAAGGCTGGATGGCCGAGCATATGCTGATCCTCGGCCTCGAAGATCCGCATGGTGAGAAGACCTACATCACCGCGGCGTTTCCAAGCGCTTGCGGTAAAACGAATTTCGCGATGCTGGTTCCGCCGGCCGGATTCGAAGGGTGGAAGGTATGGACCGTGGGCGACGACATCGCCTGGATCAAGGCGGACGAAAGCGGCCGCTTGCGCGCTATAAACCCGGAAGCCGGGTTCTTCGGTGTCGCGCCAGGAACGTCGAAGAAGACCAATCCAAACGCCATGGAGACCCTATCGCGAAACACCATCTTCACCAACGTCGCACTGACTCCCGACGGCGGCGTGTGGTGGGAGGGGATGACCGACGAGCCGCCGGCCGAGTGCATCGACTGGCAGGGCCGCAGATGGACGCCGCGGATCGGCAAGGAGACGGGCGCGAAAGCCGCTCATCCCAACGCGCGCTTCACGGCTCCCGCCTCACAATGCCCGACGATTGACGCGGCCTGGGAAGACCCTAACGGAGTGCCCATCAGCGCCATTATCTTCGGCGGCCGCCGCGCCACCACGATGCCCCTTGTCTATCAGGCATTCAACTGGAGTTCAGGCGTCTACATGGGCGCCACGATGGGGTCCGAGATGACGGCGGCGGCCACCGGCACCGTGGGCAAAGTACGCCGCGACCCCATGGCCATGCTCCCGTTCTGCGGTTATCACATGGGCGACTACTTCCGCCACTGGATCAAAATGCAACGGACTCTGAGCGTGACGCCGCGCGTATTCCATGTGAACTGGTTCCGGAAAGACACTGAGGGCAGGTTCCAGTGGCCCGGCTTCGGCCAGAACATGCGTGTGCTGAAGTGGATTGTGGATCGCGTGCGGGGGCGTTCCCAGGGCAAAGAAACGCCGATCGGCTGGACTCCGCACTACGAGGACATCGACTGGAAGGGCATGAACTTCTCGCGCGAAAATTTCGAGAAGCTGCAGACGGTCGACCGGCAAGCCTGGCGCGAGGAAGTGATCCAGCACGAAGAACTGTTCATCGAGCTGCACGACCACCTCCCGCCGGAGATGGTCTACGAGCGCGAACTGCTAATCTGCCGCTTGTAGGTCTATTGGCCCACGACCAAAACCACAAACGTATTGGGGAGCATTGAGGGCCACTTCCTCGGAGCCCCCGGAGTAGGCGGCGGCGCGGGCGCGAACTTCGCAGCCGGCAAATAGGCTCGATGGGTTTTGGTGTCCAGCGTCATGGTGCGCGCGCTCGGCTGCGTCGCTACGGTTTGCACTACCGAGAAAGTGCCGGGCGAACTCTCTTTGACGATGGTCAAATGGCCATCGCCGGTCGAGGCGAACGCAAAACCGGTGGCTGGATCGAAGTCGCAGGCATCGACGCCCTGGCCGATGGGCAGCTTGGCGATCGTCTTACCGGATGTCGAATCGACGACGGCCATCACTTTGTTTCCGCAGCCGGCGAATAGACGGTGCTTGTCGGTATCGATCGCGAGCCCGCTCGGCTCTTCGCATCCGTCGATTTTGAAGCGGCGCGTAACCTTCAGCTCCCTGGAATCGATCTCGGCGATCTCAGCGGTGTCCTCCACGTTCACGTAGACGTGACCGGCGCCATCCGGAACCGCGCCTTCGGGCTTGCCTCCAAGAGGAATCGTGGCATCGACTTTTCCGGACGAAGCTCCGATCGCGGTTGCGTCACTGGATCCGCCGTTCATCGCAAATACGCGGTCCGAAACAGGGTCATAGGTGATTGCGTCCGGGTTTTTGCCCGCCGACACCGAGCCGGTCTTGGCCAGAGTCTTCACATCGAAAATATCCACGCGTCCGGCGCGGCCGGACGTGATGAATCCCTTGCCGGATTTCGCCGCTATAGCGATCCCATGCACGCCCGGCGTATCTGGAATCTCGCCTACGACCTTCTCGGAATCCATGTCGATGACGGCGACGCGCGTGCCGCGCGAGACGTAGAGTTTACGGGAACCAGCGTCAGCCAGCACGTAATCCCATCCGCCTTCGCCGCCGACCGGTATGGTTTTCAGAAGCTTGTAATCGGCGCCGTAAGCCGACGCGCACAGGCCCAGAGAGAGAAAAATCTTAGTTAGGTTTCGCATGTATTCCTTCGTAGTAAAGACTGCGCCATTGTGATGTAAGTTACCGCCGCGCTCCGAAACGTATGTCGATGGCGGAGTTTTTGGCGAACTCAAGCTCAACGCCACGGGCGATGATATTCGTAAAAATCGATCCGGCCATGCCGTAGAATCCCAGTGCGACGCCGGCGTTGCGGGACAGTCTGGCTGCCACCGAGCCTGCTAATCCGAAGCCGGAAAGTCCGCCGAGGGTCCGTGGTCCGCCATTGGCTTCTCCAACGCCTCCGTTTCGTTCGGAATCGTTATCGTTGGTCTTCGCCGCGATCAAGACCGCGATGGCCGTGTTCAGAAGCCGCGTTTTCGGTTCCACGGTCTTCGCGCTTCCTTCCTGATCGACTACGATCGAAGCCTTGCCGCTGGATTCGGCTCCGTCCAAAACAGCGGCGGTTCGCATGGTGGGCGCGGCGGCGTTGCCGGTTAATTGCGGGGGCAGATCGATCTTGTCGAAGTTGAACCGCAGATGCCCTCCGCGATGGAACCAGCGCGCGCCTTGCGCCGAGGTCAACGCGCCGGATAGATGTGTGCCTTCAGGCAATATCAGCTTCTTGTCTGAGGAGAGCAGCGGGCGCGAAACGATCGCCTCCACTTTCTCGCCGAGCTTCGACGTCTTCGAATTGATGGGCGTCACCATGCGCGCGTGCACCACTGAATCGGGCGGCGGCTGCGTCCCCAGAAGAACCAGATCTTCGCTCCGCACGCTGGCCTCGCCGAAAAGCAGGGGCTGTCTCAATTCAGCGTCGAAGCGTGTGCCTTTGCGAATCCACTGCGGATGGTAAGGCAACTTCCCAACCAGCAAATCCTCGAGTCGCTCTATCTTATCGGGGCCGCGCACCACATCCAGAACGCCGCGCGTTCTCCCGCTGATCTGGGACTGAATCTGAGCCTTGACCTGCTGCTTGCCCGTGCCCAAAATACCGCCGTTCGGAGGCGCGGCTTTCTTGGGTTTCTTACCTGGACGCGCTGGAGAGTATATGGAATGCAAACCTTCGGTTTCGAGCGTGTCTACGGCGATCCGGCGGCCGCCCGGCAGCACGATTTCGGTGAACTGCACTTCGGCGCGATGCAGCGGCGTGAAGTCGCCTCCCAGCAGCGCGGCGGCTCGCTGGCCCTTCGGAACAGGGTCCAATCGAACCACTTTCCCGATTAAATCCGCACCGGCCGGCGCCACTTCGCGGTCCACGGCGTAGAGGGGTTCCACAAGCTTGGCGAACACGGGATCTCCGGCACGCTTGGTTAGGCGCTTGGTGAGGTACGCGCGCAAGGGTACACCTGGTTGTAAGGTGACGGCGAATTGTCGAGCGGTATTGTGGGGAGCGTTCTGGGTGAGCGCCGACGTGGCGCAAACGGAAAGAAGCGCCGCGTGTTTCAGGAATCCGCTGCGGAGTTTCATAGGTAGTATCCGGGGGCGTTTTGGGCCGGTTCAAAAAAAACGAGACTACTTCGGAGGGGCCGGCGGGCTCGCGTCGGGTGGCTTGGCTTCGGCAGCTTTCTCCGCGTCCGCTGCCTTTTTGATCGGGAAGCGCGGCTGCCTTGGTACGGGTTTCGCGCTCACCATCTTCGTATAGGTTTCGATGATCCGCTCTTTCTGCGAAGGATCGAGAATTAAGTATTGATGTTTGCCGTCCGTCCGCGCCGTAAACTTCGTGGCGCCATCGTCGAGGATCGTCATCGCACCCGGATCCGAAACCTTGAAATATCCGTCATTGGCATGAACGGCGTATAGAGCAGCGGCTAAATCCCATGACGGCGCATCGTAGGGCATCGACTTGTAAGCGCGATAAGCGGCGACAATCGGATGCGACGGGGACCAGTCAAAATCCTTCTCGATACTCGCGCCGGGAAAGGGAAGCGCCTCGCCGATCTCTTGACCCACGGCAACGATGGGCGTGGGCCACTCCGCGAAGACCTTGCGCGCGGCCGGCAGATCCGTCTTCACGTTCCACTTTGTCGTAACGAAGCAAAGAAAGCGCACCTTCTTTTCGATGACTTCCTTCGCACCGGGAAGATCGAGGACCTTCGCAATATTGGTCGCGGGCCCGCCGCAGATCAGAATCGCATTCTGATCGTACTGGGCGGTCAAGGCGTTGCGGATGAGCGGCGTTGGGTCGGCGGTGTCGTTTAGCGTCTGGATAGCCTGCTCGTAGGACGCCTTCGAGAGTGCCGCCTCGATCATCGGCGTATTCGCGGACGGAACTTTTGGATCGGTCGACAACCCGATCGGCAGCCCGTGAAAGAACTGTCGAACTTCCGGGCTCGTGGCTCCCGCGTAGAACCGTCCGACAGCATCGCAGAAAGCTGCCGCTTTCAGGTCGGGATTGCTGATGCTTACCGCGACCACTCGCGCTTCGTTCTTGCCATCGAACCCATACAGCATCGCCAAGGCGAGCGCTTCATCGATACTCCGGCCCATTTCGGTGTCGAAAACGATACCGGTCGGAGGCTTGCCTTGTCCGGGAAACTGCATGGCTGCTTAGGTGAGGTCCAGGCCCTCGAGCCGGCCCGTCGAGTCGCCAAAATGTTCCGTGTGCACGCCCATCCGATCCATCATGGTCAGGAACAAATTGCACATGGGCGTCTCTTTGCGATAGACGACGCGACGGCCGGATTTGATGTAGTTGCCGCCGCGTCCCGCTATCAGCGTCGGCAGGTCTTCGTGCAGATGCTTGTTGCCGTCGGCCAAACCCGCGCCGTAGACAATCATCGAATTGTCGAGCAGCGTTCCGTCGCCTTCCTTGATCGATTTCAGCTTCTCGACCCAGCCGGCGAATTGCTTCATGTGATAGTTGTTGATCTGCGCGACCTTCTCAATCAGATCCGGCAGGTTGCGGTGGTGGGTGAGCGGATGGTGCCCGTCGGGAATTCCAATCTCGCGATAGGACCGGGACGTGCCCTCGCGCGTCACCAGGAACGTCATAATGCGCGTGAGATCGGCTTGGAAAGCGATCGTCATCATGTCCGTCATCAGCTTGAAGTGCTCGGCAAAATCGGCCGGCACCCCGTACGGCTTTTCCATGTGCGGATCGATCTGCGAGTTGTCTTTCTCGGCTTTCTCAAGCTGCCGTTCGACTTCGCGAATGGAAGAAAGATATTCGTCCAGCTTGCGCCTGTCGGTCGGGCCGAGGCTGGTCTCGAGCTTCCGCGTATCGCTGGTGACGAAATCGAGAATGCTGCGGCGGTAGCGGCCTTGACGCGCGCGCGCTTCCGGACTCAACACGACGCCGTTTCCGAACAGACGTTCGAACAGTGCGCGCGGATCGAGCACCGGCGGCAGCGGCTGCGTCTCGCTGCGCCACGCCAGATTGTTGGTATACGCGCAGGAGTAGCCCGAATCGCAATCGCCGGCTTGTCGCGCATCTTCCAGCCCTACTTCGAGCGAAGCGAAACGCGTCTGGTTGCCGATCTGATTCGCGACAATCTGATCGAACGAAATTCCGGCTTTGATGTCGACCAGGCTCTTGCGGGGCTGAATGCCGGTCAGATAAGAACCGCAGCAACGGCCATGGTCGCCCGCGCCATCGAGCAGCGCGCGGCCTGCGTTATGCGTCAGATTCCCAAGCACCGTAATGTCTTCCTTGAACGGGTCAAGCGGCTTGAGCGTACGCGGCAGGTCGTGCAGTTTGCCTTCGTAATTGGCGTGCCATCCGGTCATATCCATACCGTTGGGAAGGTAAACGAACGCCATCCGGACCGGAGCCTTCTTCGCGGTACCGGCCAGAGCCATCGCCGGAACCATGGAATCGAGGAAGGGAAGAGCGATCGTGGTACCGATGCCCCGGAGAAAGGTTCGTCTGGCAAGCGCCTTGCGCGTAACGATCATCGAGAGGGCTCCTTCACCGTCAGGACGGCGTGATTGGAATTCTTGTTTTGCGAAATGATCATCTCGCCGCGGCGAGACTGGAAGGGAAGACTCTGCACAATTTCGTGGATCAGGTATTGGAACTTGTAGCCGTTCGCGCCCAATTGCCGGTTCATGTCGTCGATCGTCCTGCGATCGTAGCGTTCCATGCCGCGGCCCAGCGAGTACGTCAGCATTTTCTCGATCAGGCAGTGCGTGAAATCGGGAAGCTGAGCAATCAGGATCGCGCGCATCTCCGCGGGGCCTTTGAACGTGCGGCCATCCGGAAGCGTGCCGCTCGAATCGATGGGGAATTTGCCATCGGTGGTGCGCCACTTGCCGATGCCATCATAGTTCTCAAGACCGAAACCGAGCGGGTCCATGCGGCTATGGCATGAAGCGCAGGTCGCGTTGGCGCGGTGCTTTTCGAGCTGCTGACGCATGGAACCGGCATTGCCGACCGCGGCCTCATCTAAAGCCGGAACATCGGGCGGCGGCGGTGGCGTGCCGAGAATATTCTGAAGCACGTACTTGCCGCGAATCACCGGCGAGGTGCGCGACGGGTAACTGGAAACGGTCAGCACGCTCGCCTGGCTCAAAACACCGCCGCGCTCGTCGCTCGAAAGTTCCACCCGACGGAAGTCGGGACCGGTCACGCCCGCGATGCCGTAATGTTTCGCGAGAGTCTCATTCAGAAACGTGTATTTCGCATCGAGGAAATCGGATACCGGGCGGTTCTCGCGCAGCACGGTGTCGAAGAACATGCGCGTCTCAGTCTTCATGGCGTCACGCAGTTCCGGATTCCAATCGGGGAATTTCTGCGGATCGGGTTTCACGCTGTCGAGGTTGCGAGTCTCCAGCCACTGCCCGGCGAAGTTGGACGCGAGAGCGGCTGATTTTGTGTCGGCCAACATGCGGTTGACCTGGTGCTCGAGAACTGCCGGAACGCGCAGCTTGCCCGATTCCGCAGCGGTCAGAAGCTCATCGTCCGGCATCGAGCTCCACAGGAAATAGCTGAGGCGCGTCGCCAGTTCCGTGTCCGAGATACGATGAATTTTCGTGGGGTCCGCGGGATCGACGTCGTGCTCGACCCGGAACAGGAAGTGCGGCGACACCAGCATAGCTTCGATCGCGAGCTGAATTCCCTGTTCCACCGTCTGGCCTTCCTTTTGCGCGATTCCCACGAATCGCAGCAGCGAGGCAACCTCGGCTTTGGTGACCGGACGCCGGTAAGCTCTTCTCGCCAAAGTCGCCACGATGGTGTTCACGCACGCCGGACCCGACTTGGGATCGCACACCAGAATCTTTTTGCGGCTGGCCTTCTCTACATTCGACGGATACGGACCGACGAAGACGATCGAATTGAGAAACTTGTTTTTCTTGTTGCTGTATGCGTCCTTCTCGGAAAGGCCTTTGACGAAATCGTCATTCACGAATCCAACGCGAAAAACGTGATCCCCTTCCGGCAGGTAAAGCTTCACCTGTTCTTCCGAGTACGGATCGAAATACACCAGCTTCGATGGCTTCGTTTCAACCTGCATGGAATGCAGCAGCTTGCCATCCATCCAGATATTCATCGTCACCGGCCTGGCGTCGGGGGCACGCTCGCCCGGGAGGCCAATACGGATCGTATATTCGGCGTCGAAATCGATCCGGTGCGTGGCTTCGATGGTGCTGAAGTCGAGCCGCCGGATGGTTTTATCTTTGATGTGATAGGAGAACTCAAGAGGTTTGGGCAGCGGGTCGCCGCCGATCGCGCGCGCCGCGATCCGTTCCGCCGCCGCGACGTATTTTTCCATCAGCACGGGCGAAATGGTCAGGACGTCGCTGATGTTGTCGAATCCGAAGCCGGAATCGTCGGTCGGGAAATCCTTCTCCGCCCGAAAATCGACGGCCAGCAGATCGCGAATCGTGTTCGAATACTCATTGCGATTCAGGCGGCGCGCCGTGACGCGACCCGGATCGGGCTTGATCTTGGCGTCGGCCTTATCGAACTCGCCCTGCACGAATTTCATGAGCGCGTCAACCTGCGCGGCGGGCGGCTTGGGAATGCCTTTTGGCGGCATCTCACCGGTGCGAATCTTGCGCAGAATCAGATCCCATCCGTCCCGGTTCTCGGCCAACGAAGCAGGCGCGGTGAAGGACGCAATATTCAAGCCGCCCGAAGCGAGCCGGTCATTGTGGCAGGGCGTGCAAGTTTTCGACAGCACCGGCTGCACATTTTGCTGGAATGCCGCGGGGTCGGTGGCGGATTTCGTAACTGTAGGCGCCGCCGCTTGCAGTAATCCCGAAAGGCAAAACCAAGCGAGAGAACGTGCAGGGCGCATATAGTGGGTGTGAGAACGCTTTCAGTTTATCATCATTGGTTGACGCCGGACGCGAGAAAGCCTCCATCCACGGCGATCGATTGACCGGTAATAAAGCTCGCCGCATCGCTTGCCAGCAGGATCGCCGCGCCGGTTAGCTCTGACGTCTGCCCGAACCTTCCCATGGGCGTGCGCAGCTTGAATTCCTTCCCGCGTTCGGTCCCGTCGAGCAGTGCCGCGTTCAGCTCCGTGCGAAAAACTCCCGGCGCAATGGCATTCACGTTGATGCCGTCCTTGGCCCATTCAATTGCCAGACTCTTGGTCAACGACAGCACCGCCGCTTTGGAAGCCGCGTAAGCCGCCACTTCGAACAAGGACACGAAAGAACTGAGCGATGCGATGTTGATGATCTTCCCGCGTTTGTTGGCGGCGAGCGGCGCGTAGAAGGATTGGCAGCAGCGCAGCATGCCGGTCAGATTCACGTCCATCAACGAATTCCAATCCGCTTCCGTGACGTCCTTCGTAGGCTTGCGAAACGTGCGCCCCGCGGCATTCAGCAGCACATCGACCCGGCCGAACTGAGCCAGAACGGCATCGCGAAATTCATCGATCGATTGCCGCGAACCCACATCGCAGGCGTGCCGAAGTGTCGTGGCTCCGGTGCTTTCGACGGCTGCGCAAACTTCATCTACCAGCCCCTCGCGACGCCCGGTCGGCACGACATTCGCGCCGGCGTGCGCAAGACCGATCGAAAGCTCGCGTCCAATCCCGGATGTCCCGCCAATGACGGCGACCACGCGCCCGCTCAAATCCATTATGTTTTTCACTTGTTTGTAAATCCTGCCTCTCTGTCTCTAGAGAGCATAATGCAGTTGCCGAAGAGCGCCATTTCCTCGGGGGTCGGTACTTGGAACATCTCGAACCATCGCAACATGGCCTCTCGTTCAATTGCCGGATTCTCCGTGCCTCAATATTGGATCCTGTCGAAAAGAACATGGGCTGGCGCCGAGAGATAATGCAACTCGACCGCAGCGCCGAGGTCGCGGGCTTCTGTCCGCAGGGTATCCCGCTCAAACCTTCCCCACGCGCCCCACTCGATGATTACCGTGAAGGCCAAGCGTCAGAAGATCTCGCGCGAACTTCCACTGCAGAGCCTCGATCTTCGCGCGCCTCCCTTCGTCGTAGAGGTCTAGCGAGAGAGCGGTCATCCATTCATCGGGAGAAAAGCGAATTGCGCGGAGTCTGCCTTCGAGTCGCCTGGCAAGCGTGGTCTTACCTGAGCCCGGCAATCCGCACACGATAATCAATCGCGGGCTAACGTGAGAAGCGCAGTCGCACATCGACACATTCGTCGATCAGGATGCGCATTCCACTCGTTCAAATAAGAAATGTTTGGCGTCTTCCAGCGCCCGAACCGCCAAATCCCGCGAAACCGTCGGAAAGCCTTCGAGAAAATCCTCGATCGTCTCCCCGCCTTCCAGATAATCGAACAGGTTCCGCACCGGAACGCGCGTTCCCCGAAACACCGGCACTCCGTGCATGATCTCGGGATCTCGAACCACCGCCGGTTCCATGCGATGTTTATCGCCCAGTTTCGCCGGAATCCGAACCCGTCCTCCCTCACTGCACCGCCGGCCACTCCCGCATATACCAATACTTCCCTTGCCGGTCTTGCACCTCGACGTGCGTCCCGCCGTCCATCAAAATGGAACCCCGCTCGCCACCCTCGTACTCCACCACGGCCTCCACATTCCACCGGTTTCCTTCGGACCAGACAATCCCGCAGGTGGTATACCAAAACACGCCCAGCCACACTCGCCTGACTTCCTCTCGGATCTGCAACGGCGAAAGTTTCTGATCGTAGTGGATCACCCGTATCGATTTCACTTTGCCCCCCACAAACGCTTCGACGGTCAAGTAGTGGTCGAAAGAAATCATGCACAGCGGCTCCCACTCCGCGCGCCGATCGAGCGACGGCCCCGACCAGCACTGCGGGACCTCTGGGGCCCGAGTGTTCTGCGCTGCCGTCGTCTCATGCGTCGCGATTCCCCGAAACTGCCCGCGGAGCTGCTGCGGTTCGATTACAATCTGCTCCAGTTTCAAGTCACCAATCAGTTCGGGCGGTGAAGTTGGCGCTTTTGGTATGGCGTAATTCATGGGCGGACAACGCTCGAACAGAATGTCCCCCACATCAATGTCTTTTCCCGATTCAGTATCCACTGTTCTCGGAGGAGTCTTGAATTCGTATCCGAGGGATAAGCGGTACTTTTTGTGAGGTGCCCCAAGGAATGTGAAGATGCCCAGTCCGTTGCTTGTTACCGGAGTCTCGTCAATCGGACCGTCCGGTTCGATCCGTGATATGCGAACGGAGTAACTTGCGGGGGAGCCATCGGGGAATACCAAGCGCCCCGAAAGGTGAACGGAGTTCGCCGGCTCATCAGGTCGGGTCTGGGCGAAGCTCGCTAGCGCAACGATGGCAAAGCAGGCGATACGGGCGGTCACGATTTCCCAATGTCGCAACACGGCCCGTTCATTTCGCTGATTATCGCGCAGATCCGAAAAGAAGCGCGGTTGAGGCGCATGATATCTTCGATTTTGAATGGAGCAGCAGCAACTTCTCGCCACCGAACCTTTCCAAACGCGCAAGCCCGCCTTCCCCTTGTACTGTCATCAGGATTTTCTCGAGAAGCTGCAAGACAATCCGGCTGGAAAGCGCGCTGCACTGCTCTTGCAACGGCTCGCCGTCGATCCTCGCAGGCAGCACTATAAATCCACGAGTGGCGTAAACCGTGGGTGGCGGCGCTCCCGTCTGGGCGGCAGCCACGGATCTCACTTTTATGCCTGGTGGGCGCCGAGGGGCGCCGCGCCGCTAAAAAACCTCGCGGAATTCGACGAAGCTCCCGAAGGCTCCATCTTCCTGCGCGAGATCCGTCACCACGACGACCACAGCGAGTTGACGCCCCAGAGCCTGTCCGACCATTACCTGACCTTAAGCGTCGAGGAACTTCGCCGCGAGGAGTTCGGGCCATCACCGTGGACGCCGGCGCAAGCCCGTTTCGCTAAGGCGAAGAGCCCGGTGGCGATCCTCAAAGGACATCCCGGCTCGGGAAAGACAACCGCGCTGTGGCATGCCGTCGATCTGGCGCGTGCCGAATCCGTCTTGTACGTGACCTACTCTCCCGAGCTCGCAGCCCTCGCCCAGGATTATTTTGATCGTTATTGCCCGGCAGACAAGAAGTTCAGGGTGGCGACGGTGCCCGCCCTGATGCGGGAGCTTGCCGGCTCCAAGCTGGAAATTGAGCCCGAATCCGAACGCCGTGCGCGCTTCATGCGGGAGCTGGGATTCGGCAACCGGTTGGGGCCATGGGTCGATCATCGCGACGCTCTCTATGAAGAGCTCCACGCGCATTACATTGGCGAAGCACTGCCGGAGAAGGCCGGCCGCTTCGAAGGCTGCCCCGTGCCGCGAGTTTCCGAGGCGACTTACCGCGAACGCCGCGGTCGCTCTATCGGAAACGCCGCGGCGGCTTCAGCGGCCGAAATCGTTCGCTGGCTCTCGCGCAACCGTCCGAATTTCGAAGCGATGTTGTTCCCGGAGCTGAATCTCGCTTGGACTGCCGCGTTGAAGTTGCGGGACGCCGCCAGTGTGTCGGCTCTCCGCGAGCGAGGGCTGCTCGACTTCGATGTCGTCGCCGTCGATGAAGTCCAGGACCTCACGCCCATCGAGGCTTACGTGCTGCTGCAACTGGCGAAGGCCGGCGGTCAGCGGCAGGGCCGAGGCGCCGCGGTGCTGATGGCGGGCGATGAAGCGCAGACAGTTCGGCCCACGGATTTCGAGTGGGCTTGGCTAAACGACCTACTCCACGATCAGTTAGGGACGCCAGTCGAACACAAGCTCACGGCGAATTTGCGAAGTCCGCGGCGCATTGCGGAGCTCGTCAATCGCACCTGGGATCTCTACTCGCATTTAGCGAAACAGGACCGCCCAAGCGGCGTCGGTTTCGCCGATATCGAAGAAGACTCCGCCGACCAGATTATTTACTGTGCCGCAACTCCGGGCCCTGAACTGAGCGAACTTCTTCAGAATCTTGCCGGCCGCGAAGGTGTGGCGATCATCAGCATGCAACAGCCCGTCCCGGATTACATTCCCGAGGCTGTGCGTCCTAACATCCTGAGTCCGGCCGAAGCCAAGGGCCTCGATTTTCAATCGGTCGCCGTGATTGGGGCGGCCCGAAAGCTGCGGCAAATCACGGCGGCGAACGATGGGCTTCGCGGCAATAGCGGCATCCAGGGGCTCGGCCGCCGGCTGGGCATCGATGAATTGCGCGTGGTGCTGAGCCGTCCTACCGAGCGGCTCTATTGGATCGATGTCGATCCCACCAAGGAGATGGTCAACGAGAGCCTGAAGTTCTTGAACGGCAACACCGAAGACCGGCAGGTTTCCGCCTCTGTGCCGGCGGGCGTTTTGCGAACCCTGGAAGAAGATCAACTGGACATCGAAGAACGCATCCAGCGCTGCCAGACGGACGCGAGACAGTACCTGAGTGTGAAGCCGGGCATGGCGTGGACGCGCGCGCAGCAGGCGCTCACGCTTCTGGGACGCTCGGGCGCCGCGGGCTCGGTCGACGATGAAGATGCACGGCGCGCGGCGCTCATGACGGCGACCGAAATCGCATTCACGCTTGCCATGCGGAAAGTAGCGCTCCCCAATGAACTCGGGCGGCCCGATCTGCTCGGAGAGGCGGCGCGTTTCGCCATGCGCGCGCACCGGTTTGGTCTGGCCAACGTGATCCGCGAAATTGCCCGTCAGCAGCAGGCCACGCAAGCCGACCGGCTGGGCGCAATGGGTGAAGCGGTTCGAGCCATGGTCGAGCACAGCAGCGAGTTAGATCCGTGGTTGCTGCTTGAGATTGAAGCCCGCGCGAAGGTTTGGCTCGAAGAACTGGAGTTTGCGGCCAGCTCCGGTGCCAACGCCCGGATTCTTCTTCGTTTATTGCCGCCTTTTTATAAACTTTTGAACCTGGCCGATGGCGATGCTCGCCTGAAGCGGCTGCAACAACGTTCGCTCAACTCTTTGATGAAAGACAAAGCCTACCGCGACGCTTTAGAACTTCTTCGGGATCTTCCCGACAAGCAACCGCGGCAGGAAGCGATGTGTCACGAAGGTTTAGGTGATTTTCGGGCGGCGGCGGAAGCCTATGTGGCGGCCGGTGAAAAGACCGAGGCCATCAAGTGTTTCCGCAAAGTTCCCGATTTTGAGCGAACCCTGGAACTTCTGGCCGAAGTAGGCGAGCATCCCGCGGCGGATTCCCTTCGCTGGGTCAGAGAAATGCAGAAACTTGCGAGCCAGCGCCCGCCCGAGTTCACCAAGGTGATGACGCCTTCCGAGAAAAAGCTGCTCGAAGCCATTCTCGAGCAGAGCCTCGGCGTCGCGCGCAAAAAGCCGGCGGTGAAGAAAGCGACTGCTACGAAGAAGCCGCCGGTGAAGCGCGGCCGCGGGCGGGAGTAGAGTTAGTGCAGATGCGAAGATGCAAGAATCAACCCAGAAAATGAGCCATCCTGACGACTATGATATGACGATTTCTTCAGTTATAAACGTCATAGTCTTACCATGGATTGGACTCGCAATGTTCAGTGGACTTGCCCCCATTTTTGACACAAGCAGTTAAGGCTCAAAATTTATCCAAAGGAGAATTGAGTCATGGGCTTGTCGAGAAGAATTTTCACAAAAGAGTTCAAGCTGGCCGCGGTGCGGCGGCTGGAGCAGGGAGTTTCCATCGGCGAAGCCGGGCGCTGGAGGTTTCGGCTAACGTGCTGCATCGTTGGCGCGCGGAGTTTCGTAGCGGCGCGGGCAACGTGTTTCCGGGCCACGGGAAGCAGCGCTGGGCCGAAGGACGCATAGCAGAGCTGGAGCGCAAGATCGGCCAGCAGGCGTTGGAGATTGATTTTGTAAAGGGGTGTTTGCAGCGCATCGAAGAGACGCGGATGCTGCAGGCACTGACTGGAAATCCGCCGTCTACCGGAAGGTCGAAGAAGAAGTGAAGGCGGCCGCGATGAGAACCAGCGGCGGCCTGACGATTGAGCGCATGGTGGAGCCGCGTGCGGATCCACATATGGATCTGCGCGATGCCATTCAACGGAGCGCGCTGGAGTGGCCTTGCTATGGCCGCCCCGCGCATCACTGCCGAGTTGCGTGATCGCGGCTGGACGGTGAACCCAAAACTCGTCTATCGATTGATGCGCGAGGACAAATTGCTGTGCGTGCGCAACGCAAGTTCATCGTCATCACCGACTCCCATCACAGGCGCAAGATCTATCCGAACCTGGCGCGCGATATGATTCTGACCGCGCCAGATCAGCTTTGGAGGGCTGATATCACGTACATTCGGCTGCGCGATGAGTTCGTGTTCCTGGCCGTTGTGCTGGATGCCTACTCCGCAGGTACTCGGCCGCTTCGTGAGGAACGGGTGACCTTCAAAGTATTGGTCCATTCGCCAATGACGGTCCCATGGGTGAAGCGGGTGGTTCGGAACCAGTTCCGGCTCCTGCTCAGGGTCGAGCATTGCAAGTAGATCCGTCGATCTCTTTCGAGTCGAATCCGGTGTGTTCGATGTCGTAGCCGGCATTGTCCGGCATCGACGATGTCCTTCAGCTCCGGCGCGAGAAGCTCGTCGTCCCAATCCGCTCAAGCTACCGACCGATTGACCATAATGCGAAATACTTTGACCTGAGCTGGTGACCACGTTCCAAAGAACCATTTTGTTTATAGATCCAATCAACAAAACCGTAATCGAATGAGACGGAAAGAACGATAGTGAGGCGGCGCGTGTAAAGTTGGACAGCCTTTACGGCCAGGCCCCAACTCGCATTGATGCCTGTTCTCAGCGTTCTTCAGGAGCTTCGATATCGATATGGAACCACTTTCGTATTCTCAGTACAGCCTCGTCTACAACGCTTTTTCTTTTGTCCTGGCTGCCATGGGGGCTGCGACGATTTTCTTGTTTATCAGTCGCTCTCAAATTGCACCCCAATACAAAACTGCTGTCACGATTTCTGGAATTGTGACGATGGTTGCCACCTACCACTATTTCCGTATCTTCAATAGTTGGACTGAGGCCTACAGCGTGTTGAATAGCGTTGTGACGGTTACCGGCCGCCCATTCAATGATGCCTACCGCTACATGGATTGGCTGGTCACGGTGCCGCTGCTCGTCACAGAGTTGGTTCTGGTGATGCGTTTGCCGGGGAAGTTGGGATCCGCCAAGGCCACAAAGTTGGCTGTACTGGCGCTCATCATGGTTGCGCTTGGGTATCCCGGTGAGATTTCCAGGGATCCCGGCACTCGCTGGCTATGGTGGGGTCTTTCCATGATTCCGTTTCTAATTATTCAGTTTGAGTTATTTGTCGGTCTTAAGGGAGCTATTGATTCCCAACCGGAAAGTACAAGAAGCATGGTCAGCACGGCGCGGTACATCACTGTGGTTACCTGGTTCTTCTACCCCGTTGTCTTTATCCTGCCGATGATTGGATTGACCGGCGCTGGGGCCACGGTAGGAGTCCAGGTTGGCTACAGTATCGCGGACGTGTTGGCCAAAGCGGCCTTTGGCATTTTCGTATACAACATTGCATTAGCCAAGACCCAGGGTGACTCTGTGATGGCGGTCTCGCAGCTTTAGGTTTCGATTTATTCAGTGGCCGTCAAACGTCCGATAATCAGGCGGCGGTTTTAGTTGGTTCCTTTATGAAATCCCGCGAACCGATCTCGGCTGTTGACCTGATCGTCCTCGGCGGGGGCTGCGCCGGGTTGAGCTTGGCAAGCCGCTTGGCGGAGCGGGATAAATCTTTTCGGACTCTGGTCATTGAGGCTCGCCCATCTTACTGTGAGGACAGGACCTGGTGTGGCTGGCGCACGGAGCCTCACTTTTTCAGCGATTGCGTAAAGGTGGAATGGAACGAATGGGAAGTCGTTACGGTTGCGGGAAAGTTCAGGCAATTCAGTGCGCAGTACCCGTACGAACTGATACAGGCCGATCGCTTTTATAACAAAGCTTGTAAGATCATCGGTGCCAGTAACTCAGTAAGCCTCATTTTGGGCGCGGAGGTCGAGCGGGTAAGTGACAGCTCACTGGGAGTGTCCGTAACACTAAAAGATCAGCGAACTTTCAATGCTCCGTGGGTAGTCGACACCCGGCCCCAGCAACGAATCGTGGAGTCGCCGTGGCTTTGGCAGAATTTTGTCGGCTATGTCGTCGGCTTTCGTGAGGGCTGTGATCCTTTTGCCGGCCGAATCCCCACTTTGATGGACTTTCAGCCGCCTGATGCCAGCGTTGCACAATTTGTTTATCTTTTGCCCATCTGCCCTGGATCCTATCTTGTGGAATGGACTCGCTTCGCATCGATTGCCGGCCAGCTGCCTTTCATCGAAGCTCAGTTGATCGAATGGCTGAATCAGCATGCAGGGGACAGTTGGATAATGGAACGGCGTGAAAGCGGCTCCCTCCCTATGGCATTACCCGCCCTGGAGTATCGCAAACGCGTGCTTTCGGCAGGAACTCGCGGAGGCAGCATGCGGGCTTCCACTGGTTATGCCTTCCACTCCATCCAGCGGTGGGCTGACGCTTGTGCGTCGTCCCTCATCGCAACGGGCCTTCCGTTGGCGCCCCAGCGTAATCGTCTGCTGGAAGCGCTCGATGCTTCATTCCTGAGTGTTCTGCAGCGCAAGTCTACTTCCGCCTCAAAAATATTTGGGGACCTCTTTGCCCATTGCGAACCCGATAGCTTGGTGCGTTTCCTAGCTGGTATTCCGAGGGCGGGTGATTTCTGGCCTGTGATTCGCAGCCTTCCTTGGGGTCCTTTTTTGCCCACAGTGCCCAATCTTGTTTATTCCTGGTGCAAGGTATGATTCGCTTCGCTGAACGCTGCTACAGTCCCACATTTCTATCGGCGACATCCTTGTTTGTAGTGTTGATAGCGGTTGGCGCACCGGTTCCTCGGGAGGTTCTCATCGGTTTGCTGGTCGTGGGGGTTGTTCTATTCGGTTTGCCCCACGGAGCAATCGACCCTCTTGTCGCCAAACAGGCTATGAGTAACCAGCCTTTTTATAGCCGGACGGGGTTCTACGTAGTTTACTCCCTGATTGCCTTGCTCTACGGTATGGTGTGGTGGTGTTACCCCGCCGCCACGCTTGCCAGTTTTCTTGTCATTTCCAGTTTCCATTTCGGTGAGGATTGGGAAGGGCGCTTCCCTGGTTGGACGCGCCTGTCTTATGGCGCTGCGGTGGTGACTCTGCCTATGCTCTTTCATTCCCGCGAGGTGACGGAGATTTATGCTGCGGTTGGGGCGTCTGACGCCGTGAGATTCGTGATTGCCTCGCAAGCGGTCGCCATGATCGCCGCTCCCATCGCTCTCTTTGGCGCACTCACCCGGTGGCGGAATCGAACGACTAACCTATTTGAAATAGTCGCCATTGTGGGCGGTGCTCTTGTTCTTCATCCGCTTCTCTTTTTCGTCTGTTACTTCTGCCTATTACACAGTCCCCGCCATCTTTTCAAAACCGCGCGAGCCACCGGCATTGCTACTGGGGCCGAGTTAGTTCGGGCTGCCTTGCCCGCATTTATCGTTAGCGTTGTAGGCGGCTTGGTGTTTTGGGTGTCCCTCCCGCCCGGAACTGGTGACGAACGCATTCTTCGGGTCATCTTTACTGGTCTTGCCGCACTGACCATACCGCATATGGCACTCGCCGCCGTCGCCAATCGCCTCACGTTCCATCCCGCCTCCTCTACGCTTGCGGTGCGATAGACTTCCCACCGGCCTATAAGCCCTTGGCGGAAGGTAGTTGCTGCTTGGCCTCCCAATCGCCTCCTACTGGTGTGTCGCAGTGAAAACCGTCAACCCGGGCGCTGCGGGCATCTCCGTGGATACGCCGGGCTGCGGTGGCGACATTTGCGAAGTACCGGGAGCCGCCCGTTATTCACCGAACCCACTAACTTCAATGAAGACGAAGTTTTTCAGCCTGGACCAATTCGTCTACGAAGATTTAGTCGCCAATCTCCTGGCAGGCAAAGTCACTCTAGTGGCGTCTCGCTTCCGTCGGAGGCCGCCCCCAAAATTCACCCCCATGTTACGATGATGGGTTGTCAGGTTCCGGGCTTCGTGCAACAGGCGGCTGCAAACCCCGCCAGGTCCGGAAGGAAGCAACGGTAGTGGCTTACCCTGTGTGCCGCGGATTACCCGGAGCCTGGCATTTCCCGCCCCATGTATCAGGTCATCGCTCGTAAATACCGGCCCCAAACGTTTGACGACGTCGTCAATCAGGACCACGTCAAAATTACGCTGAAGAATGCCATCGAGCAGAAACGCATCGCCCATGGCTACATCTTTTCGGGTCAGCGCGGCACTGGGAAGACGACCGTCGCCCGCATCATGGCACGCTGCCTCAACTGCATCAACGGACCCACCGTGAACCCGTGCGGCGTCTGCGCCAGTTGCCTTGAAATTTCCAAGGGCGGCGGTGCCGTCGACGTCATCGAGATCGACGCTGCCTCCAACCGCGGCATCAATGAAATGCGCGAGCTGCGCGAGAATGTCCGCTACCGCCCCGCGCGCGACAACTTCAAGGTCTTCATTGTCGACGAGGCGCACCAGATCACCAGCGAAGCGTTCAACGCGCTGCTGAAGACGATCGAAGAGCCCCCTGAGTGGGTCGTTTTCATTCTCTGCACCACCGAAGCGCACAAGATTCCCGCGACCATCGCCTCGCGCTGCCAGCATTTCAGTTTTCGCTCGGTCGATTTCAACGATCTAGTTGAGCGCATGCGCTGGATCTGCGAACAGGAGGGGATTGAGGCCGATACCGAAGTGCTATCCGTGCTGGCTCAGGCGGGCGAAGGCAGCGTGCGCGATTCGCTCTCCGCGCTCGATCAAGCCATCGCCTGCTGTGGCGCGAAACTCGATGCCGCCGAAGTTCGCGCACTGCTCGGCGCATTTGGGATCGAAGCGCTGGCTTCGGTGACGCAGGCCCTCTTGGGCCAGGATTCGGCGAAGATGCTCGAAATCGTCGATGAGCTTGAACGCAACGGCCAGAACCTCCAGCACTTCAGTCGCGAGTTGTCGCGCTATTTTCGCAATCTGATCGTCGCGCGTATTGCAGGCGAGGAGACGCGATTGATCGCCGCATCGCCGAGCGAGCGCGCCCGGATGGCGCAGATCGCCGCCAGCTTTTCGGAGGACGATCTTACGCGATATCTGCAGCTCTCGCTCGACCTTTTTGGCGATCTGCAATTCTCTTTGCAACCGCGGTTTCATCTGGAGATCGGGCTGCTCAAGATGGTGCAGGCAGGGCGGCTGGTAGAAATCGAAGAAGCACTCGCAGCCCTACCTGGCAAACCGGCGGCAGCTCGGAAAACGCAACCTCCAGCACCGGTGATAGCACCGCCGGCTGTTCGCCGCGGGCCCTCCCCATTCGAGCTCGATTCCCAGAAGAAAGCCGCGAAGGCACCGGAGAATCCTGCCCCGACATTGCCCGCCGCGCCCCCCTCCGGTGATGCCGAGTGGCGCGACAAACTGCACGCGGCGCTCATGGAACTCGATATGCCGTTCACCGCGGACGCTATCGAGCACTCGCAAGTGTCCGCTGCATCCGGCGAGTTGCAAGTCGTTACGCCCAAGGAATTCTCGCTCGGCATCAAGGCCGACGATCTGCAAAAAGCGATCCGCCATCTCGCCCTTCCGCCGATACGGATCAAGCTCACTATCGGCGAAGTCGCGGCGATCGCTCAGCCTATCGCCAAACCGAAAGTATCGGAAGATCAAATTACCGAGCGTGCGCTCGCCAACCCGGAAGTTCAGCGCTTCCGCGAACTCTTCGGCGGCGAAGTGCGCACGGTTCGAAATCTCAAGGAGTCATAAATTGAAACTGCCAGGAAATATGCAGAACATGATGAAGCAGGCCCAGGCCATGCAGGAAAAAATGCAGGCCGAAGTGGCTCTGATCCGCGTTGAGGCGGGCGCGGGCGGCGGCATGGTCACTATCAAAATGGATGGCCACAAGAACGTGCTCGCCTGCAAGATCGATCCCGAAGCCGCCGGCGATGTCGAAATGCTGCAAGATATGGTGGTAGCCGCCTGCAATGAAGCCGTGAAGAAAGTCGACGATGAAACGAAGCAGAAAATGGGCGGGATGCTTGGCGGAATGGGCCTGCCTCCCGGGCTGTTTTAGTCTGTGCCCGATTTTGCCGAGCCGCTCGCGCGGCTGATCACCGAATTCAAGAGGCTTCCCGGCATTGGACAGAAGTCGGCGCAGCGGATCGCCTTTCATGTTCTGCGATCTTCACGCGAAGACGCTGACCACCTGGCGCAAGCCCTCTATGACGTGAAGGACAAGCTCGGTCTCTGCCGCGTCTGTAACAACATCAGCGACTCCGATCTTTGCCAATACTGCCGCGATACCGGCCGCGATCAGAAGGTGCTGTGCGTGGTCGAAGAGCCGCATAATATCGTCGGGATTGAAGTGACGCGCCAGTTCTCGGGCGTGTATCACGTTCTGCACGGCGCGCTTTCCCCACTGCGCGGTATCGGCCCGGAACAACTGAAGATCAAGAGCCTGGTCGAGCGGGTCGGTCAGGGCGCTATCGAAGAGGTGATCGTCGCGACGAATCCCAATGTAGAGGGAGAGGCCACCGCGGTCTACATTTCAAAACTGCTGAAACCGCTCGGCATGAAAGTCACTCGGATCGCGATGGGCATCCCCGTCGGGAGCGATCTCGAATTCGCCGATGAAGTCACCATGTGGAAAGCCATCGAAGGCCGCCGCGAAATCTAGACGAGTCAATCAGCGCTTATCAGCGGCCAAAGCCTTAATCGCATCCCCGTGCTTCACGATCTCTAAGTCTTTGGTTCCCGTCGCCAAAGCGCGATCGGACAATTTCTTCGCCTCGGCGGCGGACCCGTTCCGGTACATCGCCCAAGCCGCCGCATCCAGCGTTCCGATATCTTTTCGGCGCGCCAGTTCCCGTTGTGCCAAATCGGCGGCCTCTTTCGCGTGCTCATGATCCGCCAAATACAGAATCAACTCACGATTCGCATTTTCGGGCTTCGTCTCAGCCTCGACCGCCGCCTTCCGGAAATTCTCAAATGCAGTCGCGGCCTTAGCACTGTCGCCGCTCTTCTCGATGGCAACGGCCAGAGCATACTGCACCGAAAGATCAGGCCCGAGCGTCAATCGCCGCTGCAACAACTCGACAGCTTCCGCCGCTTTCCCCTGCGCCTCACGGACCGCCGCTAATTGCTCCAACGCGTACGGGTAATCCGGCTCGATCTCCAGTGCCTGCTGAAGCTGTTTTTCCGCGGGTTCGTATTTGCCGATCGTCGAATTCAACTGCCCCATCCGCGTCAGTATCCAGGCGCGCTCCTCATTGTCGGAACCACTCGTCAGACGCAGCGCCGAGCCCCACCATTCCAGCGCGCCATCGGTGTATCCGATCAGTTCGCGCACGCGCGCCCCGCGCTGCAATCCGGGCGCATTGACCTGCCGCATGTCGATCATCCACTGGGCTGATTTTTCCGCTTCGGGATAATCGCCCAGCGCGAGTTCGGCATCGGTCATATAACCATACAGCGGATTGTCATCGGGTATCTTCTTGTTCAGCCGCCGCGCCTCTTCCAGCGCTTCTGCGTATCGATGTTCCAGCAGCCGCAGCGGCACGCGCGCATGCTGCGCATCGAAATTGTCCGGTGAAATCTTGAGCGATTGGTTTACAGCATCTTCGCCTTGCTTACAGAAATCGAGGTTCGCGGTCTCGCGGCATTTGCGCGCTAACGCCACAGCCAGCTCGTTATAACCTTGCGCCTTCGCCGGTTCCTTGGCGATCACCGCCCGTGCCGACGCCACGCGTTCATCCAGCGTCTGCGCGCTTAGGCTGCATTCAAATAACATCGCGATTAAAAAAAGAATAGTTCTCATAAGAAAAAAGGCCGCCTCCCCTGAGGGAAGCGGCCAGGATTTTAGCTACAACTTCTAGAGTTTACTGCTGTCCCTGGAAGATGGAGCAGTTGGGAGCGCAGTTCTTTCTCGTCGTCCCAACGTGGCCGAACTCGTAGCCACTGTGAGCAAACGCAACGTACGGGAACGTCTCCTGGTACGGCACGTCATTCGCATTCACGCCGTCGCCGAGCGCAGGAACGCTCGAACCGAGGAACGGGAAGCCATTCGACATGCAGGCGGCGCCGGTCGTGGGCGAGCACAGGATTCCGGCCATGGCGCGCAGCGAAATATCCACCACGTCATCCGATACGCGGCGTCCGTTCGGGTAGCCAACGCCATCGCCCAGGAAACCTAAACGGCTGCGCGATGACATTGCCGCCGGAGCGATGGAGGTGTTCAGGCGGATCATGTCGGCGATCGGCCCAGTCGGGGTACCGGCAGGTGCCACGGGCGCGACATACTCTACCAGGGGCAGCAGGTCGGTCCGCGGCGGGTCGGGTACGGTGATGCCGAATACCGCGTTCAGAGCGCGGGCCAGAAGCGGATCCAGGGCGAAGGAAGCGAACTGCGCATCGTCCTTCGGCTCGCTCATGCTCCACTTGTCCTTCGTGCCGGTGCCGATAATCAGCTCGTTGATGAGCGGGTTGCCCATGCGCTGAATCTGAGTGAAATCGTTCGGCCCGGGCGCGGTGGCATTGGGGTCGGCGGGGCGGATGGTCATCTTGGGGCGCGACGTCGTCGCCCAAGTTCCCAAAACCGGCTTACCGGCCTGAGTGACCATCGAGATCGGCACTTCAATCGCGATCGTATTCACATTGAAACCGGCTACCGCGTCGGGAGCGAAGTTCTGGGCATCGTTCAGATCCTGGGTCTTCAGCAGCACCGGCAGCGGGATTCCAGCGGCATTGACGTTGCCGCCGAAGAATGCCGTGCCGCGCAGGTTGAGCGAGTCGAAGGCAGCGCCGAGGTCGATGTAGAACGGATCGTCCACCGTGCCCGCGAAAACACGCGTTCCATTGCCCAGACTGTAAATCCCCTGCTTGGCAAGCGCGGGGTAGTTGGGCATGGTGCGGGGTCCGACGTTGGAAGGCACGGCAATCAGTTTGGTGCCGGCTGACGGTGTCATATCGGTGCGAGTCGCGGACGCGCCGGAGCCCTTCACCATGGTCACGGTGTAAGTTTGTTGCAGGCTGAGACCGGCGGCGCCAGTCCCGTCAAGCGCGGTGATTGCCGGAGGAATAACTGGCATTCCCGCGCTATGCAGCGGCGCATTTGAGGGCGCGTTGATTCCGCCGCCCGCACCGACGAAGCCGGTGAAAACTCCCGGAGCGCGAATAGCCGTTGTAAACCGGAACTCGAAACTGATGTCTTCCACAGCGTCGTAGGTGTTGTCGATCTTGATTGAGTAAATCAAGCTCGGATCGAACGGGAAATAGTTGGGACCGTTGCTCGGTTCAAGGAACGGGTCGACGTTCATAATGAACGTCACTTTGGTCGGATCATCGTAGCTCACGAACGCGTAGTAATCGGTGATATCCGCGGTATGATCCAAAGCGGTAATGGGCGCTTCCCGGTGGCTTGAGGCGAACACGCTCACTGGCGCTCCCACCATCATGACCATCATTAGTGCAAAAAACGATCTCACATCTCTCATTAAAAAAACTCCTCCTGGCGTAACCTGTCCAACCGTTACTACGTTCTATGCTAGTGGATGGATGTTAGTTAGTGAGAGCGGAGTTGTTTTCTAAGAGCGCGGGAGTATTTTAAATTACAGGCGCATACGAAGTTTTAAATCGTCTGCTTTTTCCACTTACCGCGGCGAAATAGGATTATTGAGACGATCGCCAGAGCGGTTTCGGCCGCCGGAATAGCCGCAAATACGCCATTCGGTCCGAAGCCCATTTTGAACGCGAGCACATACGCAAGCGGGAGTTGGAAACACCAGTAGCATCCCAAATTGATCAGGGTTGGCGTAACGGTGTCGCCCGCGCCATTGAACGCCTGCACCATCACCATTCCCCAAGCGTAGAACAGATTCCCGAACCCGATGGTGCGCAAGCACGTCTCCCCCACTCGTGCGATTCCCGGGTCGGCCGTAAATGCCCCGACGACCTGCTCCGGCAGGAAGATAAAGAAGACGGAAACCAGGCCCATATACACCATGTTGTAGAACCCCGTTCGCCATACGGCCGCTTCCGCCCGATCCGGTTTGCCCGCGCCCAGATTCTGGCCCACCAGTGTCGCGGCCGCGTTGCAAAGACCCCAACACGGCAGAATTACGAAGATCACCAGCCGGATCGCGATCATGTAACCCGCTACCGCGACGCTCCCGAACATCGACATCAGCCGGACCAGCGCAAGCCAGCTCGCCGTTGCAATCACGAATTGAATAATACCGGTTATGGAGACGCGGATTAGACGCCACATAACCTCCCAATTCGCCCGCAGTTGGGCACGCCCGATCACAACGCGGCTCTTCCCGCCGAAAAGCATCCAGAGTTGAAACAGGACGCCGATGCCGCGCCCGGTCGTGGTCGCGACCGCCGCGCCCGTCACGCCAAGATGGGGAAACGGGCCCCAGCCGTTGATCAGGCAAGGGTCGAGGACGATGTTGATTGCGTTCGCGAGCCAGAGAGTGCGCATCGCCAGGGCGGCATCACCCGCGCCGCGGAAAATCGCGTTTATCAGAAAGATCAGGAAGATGGTGGCCGAGCCGCCCAGCAAAATCCGCGTGTAACCGGCCCCGGTCTGAATGATTGCGGGTGCGGCGCCCATCAAGCGCAGTAAGTCCGGCGCGAATCGCAGACCGCAGATACCGACGAGGGCCGAAAGACCGATGCCGATGGCGACCGCCTGAACCGCGGCAACCGCGGCGCCTTCCGTATTCTTTTCACCAATGCGACGCGCGATAGTGGCCGTGGTGGCGAGGCTCAATCCCAATGCCACGCCGAAGATCAGCGTCAGGACGGACTCGGTCAGCGCCACGGTGGCCAGCGCCTCGGCACCCAATTTGGCGACGAAGAAAACGTCTACCACGCCGAACAGCGACTCCATCATCATCTCCAGCACCATCGGGATGGCGAGGAGCAGAATGGCGCGGCCTGGGCTGCCGCTGGTGAAGTCCCGGCGCGTTCCTAGCAGCGATTCCCGAACGGCCGAAAAAAAACCGGATTGTGAGCGGTCGTCGACGGCTGGCTGCACTTTGCCTCACTGCACACAGGCACAAGGCCCGTCGGTGCGGTTCTAGGGGAATTCGACCGAGCGCGCCAGCTTCACCGCTGGATTGCTCATCAACTGCTGGAGCACTTTTTCCGGAACCACGGCGTCAGTCGCCACCACGGCGATCGCCTCGCCTTGACCGACCGGAGTGTTCTCGCGCCGCCCCAGAGAAAAGTTGGCGATGTTGATGTTATTGCCGCCAAGCACTGTTCCAACGTGTCCGATGACGCCCGGCACATCGTGATTCTTCATGCAAATCAGATGTCCGGCCAGAGGTGCTTCGCAGTAGATTCCGTCGATCTGCAGAATCCGCGGGTGGTTCAACAGAACCGCGCCTTCCACCACCGTAGTTCCCATGTCGGTGACGAGCTCGAGACGGATGCTGTCGGAATGCACGGACCGTTTGTCGCGCCCTTCCACCACGTTCCACCCCCGCTCTTCCGCGATCTGCATGGAGTTCACCACGTTCGCCCGCTGCGCTACCGAACGGTTCAACACGCCCGCGACGGCAGCATTGCGAAGCAAACTGGTGTTGGTGTCCGCGATCCGCCCCAGGTAGCTGAGGCGCACAGTATTCGGATTTCCCACTGCCAGATGCGAAGCGAAATTCCCCAGCCGCTCGGCCAGCTCAATATAAGGCCCGAGCGCGCGATACTGCTCCGGCGAAAGCGCGGGCATGTTGACTGCGCTGATGGCGACCCCGTTGTTCAAATATTCGACAATCTGCTGGGCAATCCGAACGCCCACAATCTCCTGCGCCTCTTCAGTGGAGCCGCCAATGTGAGGCGTCGCCAGCAAAGGCTCGACTGCGAAAAGCGGATAGCCCGCCGGCGGCGGCTCCGGCGCGAACGCGTCCAAAGCCGCGCCGGCGACCTTCCCGGACTCGATCGCGGCTTTCAGCGCTTCGGCATTCACGAGCTCTCCGCGCGCGCAGTTCACCAGGCGGACTCCCGGCTTCATCTGCTCGAACGCCTCGTGCGAGATCAAATTCTCCGTCTCCGGTGTCAGCGATACGTGCAGCGTAATGTAATCCGAATTCTTGTAGAGCTCGCTCAAGGGCGCGAGCTCGATGCCGAGATCCTTGGCGATCTGCGACGTGACGTAAGGGTCGTGCGCCAGCACGCGCATCTCGAAAGCCTGCGCGCGTTTCACCACTTCGCGGCCGATGCTGCCCAGACCCACGATGCCTAAAGTTTTGCCGCGCAACTCGCTGCCCAAAAACTTCTTCTTCTCCCACTTGCCGGCTTTGGTCGAAGCCGACGCCTGCGGAATGTATCTCGCCATCGCCAGCATCAGCGCGAAGGTATGCTCCGCGACGGAGACTGCGTTGCCGCCCGGAGTGTTCATCACCAGCACGCCGGCTGATGTCGCCGCTGCCAGATCCACATTGTCCACGCCGACACCGGCGCGGCCAATCACGCGCAAGCGGTGCGCCTGCTTCAGAACATCGGGGGTAACCTGCACGGCACTGCGCACCACCAATGCATCGCAATCGGGCAGAAACTTCGCGTACTCTTTGGGATTCGAAACGATCACGTTCCACCCAGGCTGCGATTGAAACAGTTCAATCCCCGCGGCAGCCATGGGCTCGGCTATCAGAATGTTCATAGTTAGTCTTTAGAACCCGAATGCTCCACCGGGAGCTGGGTTTTCGTTACGCGTTTACGGTTTCCGGTTCTTTCACAGCATCGGTCTTCTTCGATGCCGTGCTGTCAACCGGGCAATTGGGCCAAGCCGTTCCGCAGCCATGTCCATCGCGCGAGCATGACTTCTTCTGCTCCGTCGCGCTCAGATAAAATTCCTGAACCGCCGCAACTCCGGATCCGAATTTCACATCGTGCCCGTTGGCCTTGAGAATGATTTCGAGGCTGGCGATCAGCGACAGCACATCGGCGAAATCGAAATAACCCAGGTGCGCGATGCGGAAAATCTGGCCCTTCATCGAGCCCTGGCCGTTGGCGATAATCGCGCCGAAACGGTTGCGGAAATCCTTCACGATCACGCCCGATTCCATGCCCTTGGGCGCGCGCACCGCTGTTACGGCACTTCCCGGCGAGCCGGCCGCGAACAGTTCCAGACCCAGCGCTTCCACGGCGCGTCTGGTTGCGCACGCCAGCAGTTGCGCGTTCTCGATCATTTGCGCCATGCCGATCTTCTTGATGTACTTGAGCGCTTCGCCGAGGGCCAGAATCAGCGAAGTCGCCGGCGTCCAGCTCGATTCACCCGCATCCGCGCTCTTCTTTTCTTTCTTCAAATTGAAATAGTAATGCGGCAGGTCGGACGTCTCGCCATGCTTCCACGCCTTCGCGCTTACCGTGATGAACGCCAGGCCCGGAGGAATCATGAAAGCCTTTTGCGATCCGCCGATGACAACGTCGAGACCCCAATTATCGATATCGAGCGGCATGGTGCCGATTCCCGTGATCGCGTCGACGACGAAGATCGCGGCGGTTTTCGCGACCAGCGCGCCGATCGCTTTCACGTCATGCTCGGCGCCCGTCGACGTCTCCGATGCCTGAATGAAAACGCCGCGGGTATTGGGCGCCTCAGCGAGCGCATTTTCCACGCGATCGGGAGTCACCACATCGCCATACTCGGCCTTCAACACATTCGCTTTCAGCCCGTAAGCTTTGGCGATTTCGGCCCAACGCTCGCCGAATTTTCCCGCCGTGCAGACGATCACTTCATCGCCGCGCGAAAACAGATTCGAAACCGCCGCATCCATCGCGCCCGTTCCAGAGGCCGCGAAACAAAGGACATCGTTCGACGTGCCGAGCACCTCCTTCAGATCGGCCAGCGCAGTTTTGTATACGTTTTGAAAGTCCGCCGTGCGGTGATGGATGTCGGACGCCATCATGGCGTGCAGCGCGGGCGGGTACAACGGAGTGGGGCCCGGTGTGAGCAGTCTTTGTTTCTTGATATGCATATGTCTCGGATGAACCTTTAGAATAGCAAACAGCCATGCCGCTACTCGATACGCTTCAGAAGGACATTGTCACAGCCATGAAGGCGAAAGACGAGGCGCGCCTGAGCACGCTTCGCATGATGAAGACGGCTCTGCAGAAGCATCAAATCGATGCCATGAAACCGCTCGATGACGGAACCGAGCAGCAGATTCTGAAGAGCCTGGTGAAGCAGCGGATGGATGCTGCCGATATGTTCCGAAAAGGCGGCCGGGAAGAACTCGCTCAGAAGGAAGAGTCCGAGCGCGCGATGATCGAGAGCTTTCTGCCCGCGGGTGCCAGCGCGGAGGAGATCGATGCCGCGATTGAAGCCGCCGTCGCGGAAACGGGCGCCAGTTCCGCGAAACAGATGGGGCTGGTGATGAAGGCGGTGCAGGGCAAGTTGGCCGGCAAAACCATCGACGGCCGCGCGCTCAGTGAAAAGGTGAAGGCAAAGTTGTCGTGACGCCCGCCGCCGAGGAGCATCTGCGCCGCGTGCGCCGGATCTGCCTGGCGCTTCCGGATACCAGCGAAAAACTCTCCCACGGTGAGCCGACATTCTTCGTCGCCAAGAAAGTGTTCGCCATGTTCGCCGACAACCATCACAACGACGGACATCTTGCGGTGTATGTGCCCGCGGCCCCGGGCCTGCAACCGGCGCTGATTGCCGAATCGCCCGCGACTTACTTCAAGCCGCCCTATGTCGGCGTGCGCGGATGGGTCGGCATCGAGCTGGCGCAAATCGGCGATGAGGAGTTAGCTTTCCACATCCACGAAGCCTGGCGTTTGGTCCCGCCTAAGAAGCTCAACTCCCGAGGAGCGCAACCTTCTCGGCCCGCGCCGCGCGCATGAGTTCCGCATCCAGCGTTGCGAGAGTAACACCGTGCCGCTTTGCCAGTTCCAGGTATGATGCGTCATAAACAGTGAGTCGGCGCGTTCTCGCAAGAGCGAGCAGATCCTTCTCGTTCGGCTCGAAATCCGTGATGACTCTCATCAGGGAGAGCTCCGTGAGAAACCGGCCGGTCTGCTGCTCGGTGATCCGCTTTCGGCGTTCGTTAACGACCAGCATATTGCGCACTTCGAACCACCACAGGGCGGACACAAGAGCGTCATCGTCGCGAACACGCTCCCATGCCGACTGCGCCCGCCTATCGTGCTCGTCTTGAAATACCCAGCAGGCCGCGATTGACGCATCGAGCACGAACGGCATCAGTATTTTCGGCCTTCATCACGTGCTGAAAGCAATTCGGCAACCGTCACTTTTCCCGTATGTTTCCGAAGTTCTTGAATCGCCGCCATAGCCCTATCGATCTCCTCCTGACGGCGGCTCTTTTCTGGAATAATGCGGGCAATTGGTTTCCCGTGCCGCGTGATGACGAGGGTCTCGCCGCGCTCAACCTCGTCCAACAAACGGGGCAGATGAGTCTTGGCTTCCGATGCCTGAATTTCTCGCATATGTGGACTAGTCTATCCGACTAGTCGAACTTTTTCAAGTAGCGCGGCCCACATACGTCCTCATAATGAGTCAAGGCCGCCACCCGCGACGCGATCGCCCTGCGCCGTCATGGCCTTCGCGAGTCTCGTCTAGCTCGCGGCCATCGCAGCCGGCCAGCGCATCACTTTCTCCGGCCACGATTCTGAGCCGCGCCCCGTGTTTCCGGCCCGCGCCGAATTTCATTTCCTCCGTTTGGACTACACCGATCTGCTAGAATTTCATCGCCGCTGGGGATATGCTTCGCGAACTGCGCATGGCGAGGGCTGGTGGAAAGTTCGATTGGCCCGATGCCGAGGATCATTTCTCCGCGGGGGCGTTCGGCGCCTCGCGAGAATCGACACAGGCGAGCCCCAGCATCCGCCTGTGCGAGTACGAGCAATACGACCTCTTTCGCCGCATCATGAACCGCGTGCTGCCGGCTCAGCCCATCACCGATATCTCGGAGAAGGATTCGGTGATGCACGTCCTCTATGACATCCGCGATCATGATCGCTCCTTCATCCCCGGCACGCGCCACCTGCGCATGGGGGCCTGCGGCGCAGTAGAGAACTTCAATACCGACGTGGGTGATGCCTGGGAGTACGCCGACGCGCCTGAGTACCGCGAGCACATGACGGCTTTGGCGTGCGGGTTTGGGATAAATTATCTGGTTTACTCCATGACTCCTGACTGACCTGCAACCCTTCCGGCCCCGATGAACGTCATACTGGAACTATGAGACGTGCAATTTTGGCGTCCTTCGCGGTACTCGCTTACGCCACTGTTGCGCAAGCCGCGGAGGCTGACGCTCTCAAAATCGATGCCGGGATACAAGTGCGCCACCTGCCCTTCGGCACCATTCTCGATCCCATCTACGCCTCCGCCGCAAGCGACCAAATCACGGGATACACGCGTTGCGGAGATTCAGCGCTGTGGACCGGGGCTTATCTCGCGGCGGAAGCGTTCCGCTACAACGTCACTCGTTCGACGGAAGCGCTGTCTAACGTAAACATCGCCGTGGCTGGGCTCAAAGGGCTCGCCGAGGTAACCGGTGACGGCCGGCTGGCGCGCTGCCGTGTGCCTTCGAATTCGCCCTACGCCGCCGGAATCGCCGCTGAAGAAGCGCACAACACCGTCCACCAAAACGGCCAGTGGACGTGGATCGATAACACCTCGCGTGATCAGGTGATCGGGGTATTCTTCGGGCTCGGCATCGCTTACGATCTGGTTGACGACCCGGCAGTCAAGAGCGCCGTTAACGATCTAACCACCCGCCTGATGGCCTTCATCGCCGCGCACCGGTGGTCGCCAAATGACGACGCTTCGAATACTTTCCTGTTGCGTCCGGAAGAACTCTACATGCTGCTGCAAGTGGCGCATCATGTGAACCCCGCGAACTCCGATAGCGGGCCGCTGCTGGTCGCTCCGCTCAATGTTGGCGCCATCGCCGACATCCAGGGCA
>JBBROU010000040.1:0-39127 GCA_038229055.1 Bryobacterales bacterium
ATGGCTGTCGGACGCGGTAAGTTTCAGTCCATAAATACTTCGGAACTCTTCGATCTCTTTGAGAGTCTGCGCTGAGAACGCCGATTTTCCTTCAAAGGCGTGCAACACAATGCCCTCGAGTAAATCGCCGAGGCTCATGTCTTTTAGCTCGGCGACAGCCTTCAACACTTTGAGCATGCGCTTCTCGAGGCGCACGCCGGTTTGCACTCTTTCCACGTCGATCCCATGATCTTTATGTACCATGTTACCATGGTACCGCACCGTAGCCTTCTTGTCTACTGTCCGAGATAACGCGCCAGCGCCAAATTTGCGACATTCTTCGTCTTGTTCAAGGTCTGACCGACGGCGATGATTTTGCCATCCGGCTGAATCACAATTGCCGTCACTTGGTCCGAACCTGAGAACTGGGTGGTCAGCCTCCCTCCAGAGCCGAAGGTCGAATCGAGCGATCCGTCGCTGTTCAAGCGTGCCACGCCAAAGATGTCCCCGAAACTCGGTGTCTGCGAGAAGCCCCCGGCCACGATCTGGCCATTCGATGCGACGGCAAAAGCCTGCGCGGAATTTACCAACGCGCCGGGCGCGCCGAAATCGAAGGTCGGGCTGTTGAAGAAGGCAGGGTCCAAACCACCCGCCGGGAGATAGCGAAATACCTTCACATCCAAATCATTCTCGCCACTTGGGCCTTGCGCGCCACCGGCTAGGATGAACTTCGCGTCGGTCTGAAAACCGGTGATGCTTGTATGCGCCGCGACTGCGATGGTGCCGCTAACCACCGGGACAAGCGTTCCGTTCGATTGGAACTGCGCAATGCCCGCGACGTTGTTCAGCACTACATACTGCCCGTTGGTGAGCAGCGCGATCGCGTTGATGGCGCCGATGGAGATCACGGCCACTTTTCCGCCGCTTCCGAAGGTCGAGTCTAAAGTGCCGTTCGAGTTGTACCGGGCCAGCGCTGTCTCGGCGGGCGCGTCGGGATTTGGGCTCACCACGCCGGCAAGAACAATTTTGCCGTTGGGCTGAAGCAGCACCACATTTGCGCCCTCGTGGAATCCGCCCGCGTGCGTTGTGAGAAAGTCAGTGGTGACTTTTCCGCCGGTGCCGAAATTGGAGTCCAGGCTGCCGTCGGCATTGAATCGCGCCAGCGCAAACTCGTCCACGGCGCCGTCGGCACTTTGAGCTTCGCCGCCAACCAGAATTTTTCCGTCTGTCTGGATTGCCATCGAGTTCGGGGTATTGATGAAGTTCGTGAACGCAACTGTGGTGAGGCCACTCTTGCCGAAGCCAGCGTCGAGAGTTCCGTTGGGAAGATAACGCACGACCGCGAACGCTTGCGTGGCGATCGTCAGGTTGTTGAGCCCCAATGCGACCACCAGCTTGCCGTCGCTCTGCAATTTTGCATCATGAGGCACGGCATCGTGACCGAAACCCGTTACGACTCGCCCGCCAGAACCGAAAGTCGGATCGAGACTTCCCGCCGCGCCCATTGCGAGACCGCAAAGCAGTGGAATCGCAGTTATGTATCGAAGGAGTAATGTCATCGGAACCTCTCAATCAACTAGAAGCGTACTCCGGCGCGGCGCTGAAAATTGTCGCCGGGATGTAAAAATTTTGTAATTCGCGCACCCTCGCGGGCGACTAACATATGTAATGGCATGCGCATCCTGAATCTTCCGTCGAGCTCGCTGATTATTGTGTTGCTGCTGCAGGCGGCCGGCCCAAGTCCCATCCCGCAGCCGGGCAGCCGCGTGCTTCACGATGCCCACAACTGTTATCCCTATGATGGCCGCTGGGCAGATCGCATCGAGCGCGCAATCAACAGCGGAATGCCGCTCGCGATCGAGCAGGACCTCTACTGGTATACCGATCCTCGGTCGGGAAAGTCGTGGTCAGTCGTTTCGCACGGTAGCGACGTCACTGGCTCCGAACCGGTGATGCGCGATTACTTTTTCGAGCACATCCGCCCGATGATGGAGCAGGCGCTGCGCGAGGGCGACAAAAGCAACTGGCCCCTGATTACCCTGAACCTCGATTTCAAATCGGAAGAGCCTGAGCACCTTGGCACCGTTTGGAAGTTGCTCGGAGATTACGAAGGTTGGATCAGCACAGCCGAACGCGGCAGTAACTTAGACGACGTACGCCCGCTCGACATTAAACCGCTGCTGGTCCTGACGGGCGACTCCGACGCGCAACAGCGCGCCTTTTATAATTTGGTTCCCGTGGGATCGCGCCTGCGTGTCTTTGGCGCCGTGCACACCGACATAAATCATGCGATGGATGCGCCTTCACTATTGATGCCGAATCACGCGACGAATTACCGGCGTTGGTGGAACAATCCCTGGCGTGTGGTCGAGCGCGGCGGCCAAATTAAAGCCGGCGATTGGACGTCTGAAGACAACGTTCGTCTGCAGTCGCTGGTGCATCATGCGCACGCGCGAAAGCTCTGGATTCGCTTCTACACTCTCAACGGCTCGACGCAACGGGAGATGCAGCAGAACGGCTGGGACGCCGACTACAATTTCGGCTCGCGGGCCGCGGTGGAACTGCGATGGCGCGCCGCCATCGAGGCGGGCGTGGACTACATCGCCACCGATCAGTACGAAGATTTAGCGGCTTTTCAGAACGCCCTGCCTCACCAGTCGGTCGGCCCGTAGTCCTTTAGAAATTGTCCCCAAATGTGCTCGCCGGTGTTGAAGCCGGTGATGATGGGGTCGAGAATGCGCGCCGCGCCGTCCACGATGTCAAGCGGCGGATGGAACCGCTGCTCCGCTTTCTTCCGCGCGGCGATCTCAAGGGGATCCTCATCGGTCACCCATCCGGTGTCGACGCTGTTCATGTGGATGCCATCTGCCTGGTAGTCCGTGGCCGCAGTGCGCGTCATCATGTTGAGCGCGGCCTTCGCCATGTTCGTATGCGGATGGCGCGTGGTCTTCCACTTCCGGTAAAACTGGCCTTCGACCGCGGACACATTCACGATGTGTTTGTCGCGATCCGGCGTGCGCATCATCAGCGGCTTCAGGCGCGCGTTCATGATGAAGGGCGCCACGGCGTTGATGAGATGCACCTCCATCAACTCCACCGACGACACTTCCGCCATCAGAAGCCGCCAGGAGTTTCGGCCGCGCAAGTCGACTTGTTGCAGATCCTGGTCAAGCCGGCCTTGCGGAAACAACGCGTTTTGCAACACGGTGTCTTCGGGAACTAAGCGCATCTGCGATAACTCCTCGGAGCCAGGCGAGCCGAGAAGCTTGCGCGCAATATCTGGGATCTGGCGCATGGCTGCGGACTCGCTTTCCATCATGTGCGCATAGAATTCGGGTGGCCGGCGCACCGTCTGGCACGCATTGTTGATGATGAAATCGAGGCGCGACGATGTCGCGTCCAAGTGCGCGCAAAACGCCTCCACGCTGGGCGTGTGGCGCATGTCGAGGCCGAAGATTTCCAGGCGATGCCCCCACTCGCTGAAGTCCGCTTCGCTGGCATAACGTTTGGCCGAGTCCACCGGAAAGCGCGTGGTAACAATCACTCGGGCTCCTGCGCGTAAGAGCTTGAGCCCGGCTCGATAGCCGATCTTCACGCGGCCGCCTGTTACCAGCGCCATGCGTCCGCGCAGATCTGCCGTTTCCGTGCGCTTGGCGAAGTTGAACTCCGCGCACCGGGGGCACATCTGGTCGTAGAAATAATGGATTTTCGAGTACTTCTCTTTGCAGACGTAGCAGTGCTGCGGCTCGATGGCCTCGCGAACTTCCGGCTCAAAGCCTTCAGGCGGAAAGACGTTCGGCGTGGTAAAGACCGGCATCCGCCGTAAAGCCCGAATCCCGGTCTCGTCGAGCACGGCGCCATCGCGCGTCGTTTTTGCCGCGCTCCGTTCGCGCTCTTCGGCCTTCTGCCTGCGCCTTCGAGCAACCGGGTCCGGGTTATAGACGGCCGCCACAGCCTCGTGCAACCGCTGCCGCTCACCGGCCGGCAGCCCATCCAAAAGGCTTCTATCTCTATCGATCGATTCGAGCAGTTCTGTGACTAAGCGCAGTTGTTCCAAGAGCGTCAGGTCTGTGACCACGAGACCTCTTGCACCTTGCCCACCACAAACAGATACATCAGACAGCCCACAATCAAGAATCCCACGGCGGCGACGAAGGCGTAGAAAAACTCTCCGGTTTCCCGAACCACCCAGCCGGTGAACAGCGGCGCGGCAATGCCGGCGATGTTGCCGACGCAGTTCTGCAAGCCGGTCCACTTACCCGCCGCGCGGGGTCCGGCGAGCGTTTGCGTGACGGCCCAGACGTTCGAGCTGAACATTCCAAATGACAGGCACGCGATCGTCAGCAGGGTCAACGACACCGTCTGATTTTTCACCATCGCGGAAGGCAGCATCAGCGTGCACAATGCCAGGCCCGTGCAGACGAACGTTTTGCGCACTCGCGTGGGCGACCCGCCGCGTGCGATCCAGCGATCGGATAGCCATCCGCCCAGCAGCGACGCGACAGCAACTCCCCAGAACGGAACCGACCCGAACAGCGCCATCTCGCGCTGTGAATAGTGCCGCTCCATGCGGAAATAGGGCGGCAGCCAGAGCACCATGAAATACCAGACGTAGTTACTGCAGAGAAGCCCGAAGAAAGTTCCCCATGCCGAGCGCTGGCGCAGAATCTGTCCGATGGAGGGAATGTCGGTGCTGTCATGGCTGCGGGCGGCTTCGTCCTTCGGCGCGAAGATGCACCACGGCACGAGCCAGATCAGGCTTGCCAGGCCCATAAACAAGAAGAAAACACGCCATCCGTAGCGGTCCATGAATAGACCGCCGAGCAGGACGCCGATCGCCGGTCCGGCTTTCGATCCTGCATCGACCAGCGCGTTCGCCACCCCGCGATGATGCTCCTTGAAATTGTTGGCGATGATCTTCGAATAAGAAGGATAAGCGACCGACTCCCCCATGCCGAGAATCAAGCGCAGAGCCAGCAGCGCCGCGAAGCTTCCGATCAATCCGGTGAACAGGGTTGCCGCCGACCAGATGAAGAAGCCGATGCCGTAAACCCAATTGACGTTGTAACGATCCACCAGCCATCCCGAAACGATCTGGAAAGTCGCGTAGGTCCAGAAAAATGCCGAGAAGAGCGTACCGAGCTGTGTGGCATCGAGCGAGAGTTCTTTGGTCAGGAAAGAACTGGCAATCGAAAGGCTGCCGCGGTCGATGTAATTGATGCAGATGGACGCGACCAGCAATAGCAGGAAGGTCCACTGAGTGCCGCTCATGCGTGTGCGGACAGGCGAGGTCCGCGCGCTTACCGTTGCCATGGGAGTGTCGCCATCTTACCATCCAATGGTGTTGTCCCATGAGCGGTTGCGCTGGGTGGCGGTCAGCGTCTTCGTCTTTACTTCCACCTTGAACTACCTGGACCGGCTGATCCTGGCGACGGTCTGGCCGCAGATCCGCGACCAGTTCCACCTCACCAGCACCGATTACGGATTCCTGGTCGCCGCCTTCTCTTTCTCGTATGCGTTGAGCTCTCCGTTCGCCGGATACCTGCTCGACCGCCTCGGCGTGAATCGCGGCATCCGCGTCGCGGTGACGCTCTGGTCGCTGGCCTCGTTCGCGACCAGCCTGGCGAACAGCTTTGCCGCGCTTATTGCGTGCCGCACTGCGCTCGGGATTGGCGAATCGGCCGGCATCCCCGCCGTCGGCAAGCTGAATGGGATGTATCTAAAAGTGAAGGAGCGCGCGATGGGGGGAGCCGTTTCGCAGGTCGGATTGAGTGTTGGCGGCATGCTCGCGCCGGTGGCCGCATGGGTTGCGGTGGGCTATGGCTGGCGCGTTCCGTTCGTCATCGCCGGCATCCTGAGCCTCGCGTGGATTCCGGTATGGCGATTCACCGAGCGCCGTATTCAGCCTGCGTTCGCCGCGCTTAGTATCGCCCCGGCTCCCGTGGCCGGCATGCTGCGCGACCGCCGCCTGCTGGGCCTGGTCGCAGCCAACATGCTGTGGATGGGCATCTATACGCTCTGGTCTAACTGGACCACGCCCTATCTGGTGAAGGTCCACTCGCTTTCGATGACAGGCGCGGCCAGCTACGCCTGGATCCCGCCGCTCGTTCTGCCGCTCGGCGCGTTTCTCGGCGGCTGGCTGTCGATGCGCTGGATCGAGCGCGGCATTGCCCCCGTGCCCGCTCGGCTGCGCGCGATTCTGTTCAGCGCAGCCGGAGCGCTCATCACCGTGGCTGTTCCGGCCACGTCAACGCCCGGGTGGGCCATCTGCTGGATCTCGCTTAGCTACTTCTTCGCAACCGCCGGCAGTGTCAATCTCTACGCCATTCCGATTGATATTTACGGGGCGGAGCGTGCTGGTTTCGCCATCTCGGCGCTCGTGTTCGCCTACGGGCTTCTCCAGACGATCATCTCTCCGGTGATCGGCCGGATCGTCGACACCAGCGGTTACGGTACGGTCTGCTGGATGGTCGCGCTGCCGCCGATCCTCGGATACTTTTTACTGCGCTGGACTCTCGCCGGCGAGCCCGCTTTGGTAGACTGCGAGGCATGAAGCAATGGCTCGCGTTGAGCAGATTCGACGCATTTTTTCTGGGCGTGGTGGCTCTGCTTCTGGTTCAATTCATCGTCGGGCGTTTCTGGGGAATGGGGGCGCTCACGGTTGTCAATCGAGCGACCATCGCCGTCCTGCTGGTGCTGCGGCTGGCGCTACGGATGCTGTATCGGCCGGTTCAGCGTTGACTTTGCGGGGCCGGACTGCCGTCGCCGACTTTGGCGTCCGCTAACTTGTGCCACGCGCGCTTCCAATCCGCCACCTGTTGCCGCAGCTTGGCTGCCTCTTGCTCCAGCTCCCGGTTACGCACTAACAGCGGGTCGTTTTCCCGCGGAGGCGGCGGGTCCGGCAGCGGGGCGGAAAACGTCATCGTCTCTTCGAGTGCCGTCTTATTCTTCCGCGGCACCACCAGAGTCAGCTCCACCCTCCGATTCTGCCTGAAATAACGAACCGCGCCGATTCGTAGCATGTGCCGGTCCAACTCCATGCTGTTCTTCTTCACGCCGTCGACAATCTGCAGACTGGCGGTATCGGCCTGTCGCACCGCCTGCGTCATCTGATTCCATTTGATCAGGAGCTGTCCGTCCAGATCGAAGGCTTCGAGGCCGAGCGGTTCGCCCGAATCGTAATTTAGATATGGACGCAGCAGCGCAGCGGCTCCGGCGACCACCGCCAGCAGCGTCGCAAGGATCAGCATCCACGGTCGCCATCGCGTTACCCGGGCCGGCGCTGTAGTAAATCGAGGAGCTTCATGAAACACCTCTTTTGCTGGAGCCTCTGGCACCGGCGGGGCCGCCGCGGGAATGGGAACCGGTTCCAACTTGACGGTTTCGGGTTGAGGCTCGCTCCGTCTCACTCGCGGGCGGGGCGCGACCACGAATTCGGCATGCGGCGAGTCGGCGCGCACGGTACCATTACTTTCACGGAAGAAAAAAGCTGCCGCGGTCGGCTCCTGGTTCTTGGGCCTCAGCAGCAGCGCAACCTGCCGTTCACCTGGGAAGAACCGATCGAAGAGCGTCAGATCTTCCGGTGAAAGAAACAGGCCGCTGCGGGTATGGGAGTGAAACCAGCCAACCGCCTTTGAACCCGAATCTTCGGTTTCCCCAACGACGCCGCGCAACTGCGATGCCAGCGCGTCGCGATCTTCTTGTGACAGCGTAAAGGACGGCCCCGACGCGTGCCGGCATTCGATCGGACGCCAGCCGTTGATGCGAACGCCCTGTTCGCCCGCACTGCCAATGAGAATCCCTCCAATCTCGACTCCGCCGCGGGGCACCGAGTAGAACGCGTCCACCACCGCGATGCGAATCTCATCGAGAACTTCAGGCGAAATCTCAATTCCGAAGGGGCACTCCGGACACACTTCGTTAAAGTTCAAACCACAATTTTAAGCGACCGCGCCGGGTTCTCGCCTGTATACATCCGCAAACGTTGCCCTATAATTAGATCGTGTCAAAGAGCAAGGAGCTCGAAGTACGCCTTCAGCGAACCGAGCAGCAGTTGCGCTTGTTCCAGAAAATCAGCCGTTTCATGGTCAAGGAAATGAGCTTGCAGGAGGTGCTGCAGGGCGTTGTTTCGCTGATTGTGGAGTTCATGGAGTGCGACTCCTGCCTGATCTACCTCATCGACAACAACCAGCTCGTGCTGTGTGCTTCCAACACCCCGCACCCTTCCACCATTGGCAAGGTGAAGCTTCGCATGAGCGAAGGTTTAACGGGATGGGTGGCGCGCGAACGGCGCTCCGTCGCCATCTCGCGCGAGGCATACAAAGATCCGCGTTTTAAATATTTTGGCGAGCTTCCCGAAGATAGCTTCGAAGCGTTTCTGTCCGCGCCCGTGATCGCGCGCAATCGCGTGGTGGGCGTGATCAACGTGCAGCATCGCGGCGCACACCAGCACACCGGAGGCGAGATGGAAGTGCTCACCACGGTGGGCGAGCAAATCGGCTGCGTCCTGGTGCTGGCCCGGATGGAGCCGACGGCGGTTGCGTCCGCGAACCACGTGGAACTGGTGCTTGCTTCAGGACCGATTCGTCCGCGTGCCTAATCAGCTTCGTCATCCGCCGTGGCTTTGCATTCTCTGCGGGTTCGCCGCGGCGTTCACGCTCGCTGCCGAGCCCCGTTGGCGCATTCAATATAGCTTTGAACAAAGCAAATCCGAACTAACGCTGACCGATTTGAAGTTTCCCAGTGTGCGCCGCGGTATCGCCAGCGGAGTTTTCTCGGAAAAATCGAAGGACCGCCCAACCGTTCTTGTCACCAGCGATGGCGGCGATCACTGGGCGCCCGTGCCGGTGAAGGAGCCGGGCCTTTCGCTCTTCTTTTTGGACGAGAGCCTGGGCTGGATGGTGACCGAAGCCGGTGTGTGGCAGACCGATGAGGCTGGCCGGAGCTGGCGCAAGATCAGCAAACAGAAGAATCTGGTGCGCGTTTATTTTCTCTCTCGCGAGCACGGTTTCGCCGTCGGTGACCTCAAGCAGATGCTGGAATCGAAAGACGGCGGCGTGACCTGGATTCCGGTGCCGGCTGCCGCTGCTCTCACGCTTACGCCGGAAGCGACGACGTTCGGCGCGATTAGCTTCGTCGACACGCAACGCGGGTTCATCACCGGGTGGAACATGCCCCCGAGCCGCCGCATGGCGCGATTTCCGGAATGGATGGATCCGGAAACTGCCCAAATACGCCGCCAATTGCCGGCGCTCTCCGTCATTATGGAAACTCGCGACGGAGGCGCCAACTGGAAGTCGCAGGTGGTTTCGATGTTTGGCCACATCAGCCAGGTGAGCATGTCACCAAGCGGCATGGGGCTCAGCCTGGTTGAGTTCCGCGACAACTTTGATTATCCGAGCGAGGTGTACCGGCTGAACGTGACCGACGGCAAGAGTACGCGTGTGTTTCGCGAGCGCAACCGCGTGATTACCGATGTGGCAGCGCTCGCCAACGGCGGCGGATTTCTAGCCGGCTATCAGATGGTGGGCACAGTCCGCGAGAGCCCGATCCCGGGCAAGCTCAAAATTTATAAGAGCGACGACCTCCAAAACTGGCACGAAATGAAAGTCGATTATCGCGCCGACGCGCACCGCGCGATCATTGCCGCCCCCGATCCTGAGCATGTGTGGGTCGCTACGGATACGGGTATGATCTTGAAATTGGAGCAGTGAAGCGGGGCGGTTTAGGCTAGCTCAGAGAAAGTTCGGTGCTGGGGCCCTGCGCCGCGGCCAGGGTCGCACCCACTTGTTGTCGGCGCCCAACCGGAAAACGCTCCCAACGGCGAAATGTGAAGATCTCTTTGCGCTTTCGCACGCTGACGATATTCACCCGGCAGTACTCACATCGGTAACGCCTGGCACCCATGCGCATCCATAGCTTTTGGCTCTTGGTCGGCTCGAAATGCTTAACTGACCAGAGGTTCAGGTCCATGCGGAAGCACTTGGGGCAGTGCGCGTAACGCAAGTCATCGGTTGAAAACGTGCGTCCGTGGAAACGTTCCTTGCAATCCTTGCAGCGCAGCGCCGTATAACCACGTAGTTTGGCGAAACGAGGACCGCCTTCGGCCGAGCGCGTGAAATCGAGATTCCGGCTTCCACACTGCGGGCAATTGACCGACATGTATGGATCATAACCGATTTCATCCCGGATGTGTACTTAAAAATACTCCAGACTCACAAAAAAAGTACCTTCTGAGGCACGCTTAGCTGTTTTTCCACCGCACGCCGACGCCAAGTATCTTTTTTGCGTACTCGAAGCTTCGCTCCAAGTCGAAGCGCTGCTGCTCTTTCAGCGCGGTCCGGAACTCCGGCGGCTTCTCTCCGGGTGAATCTTCGATGACCATCGAACCCATAAAGGCATGACCGTTCTTAGCCAGCGCCGCGAACCGGGCGAACTCAGCGGCAGGCATCTTCGGGAAAAATTTCCAAAACGCCGCTTCATAATACGGCAACGTCTCCGGTGGCCGGCCCGTGATGATTTCAAGCTGCATCACGGCCTTCGGACATAACTCCTGGTACAGGGCGAGGAAGCGCGGAAAATCGATCGAGCACCCGTCGCCCAGCGCCACCCACTGTGCGGCCGCGCCGCGCGGAACTTCAAAGATCACCGAGTCGCGCACGTGGGTCGTAACCACGTAGGGTCCCAAGGTTTCGAGTGTCACTTGGGGATCTTCCATCACCCACATGGGATTCCCGGTGTCGAGGCACGCGCCTACAAAATCGGTGCCCGCCTCAGTGATGATGGTCTTCACTTCGCTCGCCCGCATGTCGCCAGCGTGGTTTTCCAGCGCGATCCTGACGCCCAGATCCTGCGCCTGCGTTTTGGCGGAGCGCAGCGTCTTAATGGTGGAGTCCATGAATTCCTCGATCGGCCGCCCGCTGCGCCGGTCGTCTTTCGATCCCATGAAGCACCGCATCGACGATGCGCCTACGGCCCGCGCCGTCTTGATGCCCCGAATCAGAACTTCCGTTGCGGGTCCGTCTTTCGCGCTGAAGCTCTTCGAGATCGGGCAGATGCATCCGGTGCCGCCATCGATCGCGATCCCGACGCGTTCGGCGTGCTCCTTCACTTTCCGCAGGTGCGCCGGGTCGAGGCTATGGTAATCGTCCATGCTCGAGAATTGGATCGCGTCGAGCTTCAGACCCGCGGCATAATCCAGCAGTTGAATATCTTTCCACCGGAATGCGCGCACCGAGTAGCTGTCGAACCCGAGCCGGATGCCGTCGCCCGGAAGCCGCTGCTGTCCGCTCGCGGAAGCGGCAGCCCCGCCGAGCGCGGCAGCGAGAAACTCTCTGCGCCCTAAACTCACGCGAACGACATCCCCGCGAAGCTGACCACGCTCTGTTCGTCGATGTTCCACTGTTCGTACCGATGCAGTGTGCCGCGGGCTTCCGGCACCGTGCGCAGGAAGGTATAGATCGGAGACGACCCGCACCACTTCAATTCATCGCGATTTTGCTGCACTTGATCCCAGAAGCCGTCGGCGCTTCCATCGCATATGGATTGGATACGCTTGGCGTCACGTTCGGCGACATTGGCCATCTCGCCGCGATCCGCGGTAGCCACGAAATCGTCACCATAGCGCCGTCCCATGTGGGCCATATCGATTCCGAGCACCCACAAAAGATTGTCGCGTTCGCGCGCGGCGATCTCACCCAGTGTTCCCAGAAAACTCTTCACGCCCTCGTCTTTTTCCGGCATGCCGCCATAGTAGACACTGTGCGCGAACGATCCGCACAGGATCGGCAAAATCCGAATCTCCGGCCCGTAGAGCCACTGCAGGAATAACACCTGAAATTCAATGGAGTGCTCGATGGAATGGCAATAGTCTTCTAAAATTGCCGCCGGTTGCGAGGACAACTCAGCCAATAGCCGCTCATTCACGCGCGTCTCGCCCAGCGGCGTAACGTAAGGCTTACGCGTCAGGCCAAAGCGCTCCGGTTGCCCGTAGTGCGAGGTCCCCAAGATGACGAAAGTCTTTTCGCCGAAGCCCGCGTCCAGATTCCGGAACGCCGCGCGATACGAATGCCATCCGCCTTCTGGGCTGACGTGCGGCGCCGCAATCCCGCGTAGCGTTGTACCGGCTGGGCCTGTCCCGTTTCCCCCCATGTACTCGCGCATCACCGCGCGCAACTCTTCCGGTTCCGCGGGATACGCCGTACCCATATGCGCGGGCGGGCGAATGGGGCTGTCGGCGAACTCGCGTTCGCGGACGGCGCGCAACTGTTCGAAAATCTCGTTCTCCAGAAATCCGCTGCGGCTCAGCGTATCGATCAGGTTATTGGCGATGTCGCTCACATTCAACTCGCCGGTAATGCGCAGCAATTCGCTGCGCAGATCCAATTCGCTATGCTCGCCGTCGAAACATTGCAGCGTTTCCACCAGCACAGGGGGAATAATTAGGGTGACGTCGGAATAGTGGAACGAATCGCGCACCAGAAGACCCGGCTGATCGGGAACCGGCGACGGCATGAAATCCAGGTTGTAGCGGAGTCGCGCGAGCATCCCCAATTCTCGCAAATGTGAAACCCTCCGCTCGAGCAAATTGGCGATAGAATTGAGTCGCTGGAGGATTAACATGAGCCGTACCCTGTCCCAAGGAATGACCGGCCAGGACGTCCGCGCTTTGCAGGACGTTTTGAACTTTCATATCCGCCGCGGTGATGCGCTGGTTGTCGATGGTGTCTTCGGCCCGAAAACTCAGGCTCGCATCCTGGACTTCCAGACCGTGAACGGCCTCGAAGCCGACGGCTTAGTCGGGCCGCAAACCAACGCGCAACTGTTCGAAGTTACCGAATTGCCGGTCCCGCTCGTGTTCCTGCCGAGATTGCAACTCACTCCGCCTAATTTTGGCGCAACGCAAAAGTCCGGCCTGCAACCGCCGCGCCTGATTCCCCCGCTCACCTGGGGCGGACCGCCATTTCCGCCGCCATTCCCTTTCGGTCCGGGGAAATCATTTTCTCTATTGCCGAGCAGCCTGACGCTTTTGCCCGATTTGACGGGTCCGGCCAACGCCCTGGGCCTGAAAATCACGATGCCGACGCGCAAAGATCCCGGCGATCCCTTCGTGGCGAGCCGGAAGGCCATCATCGAACTGATCGACGAACTTCCTGTCAACTCCAAGTTCAAGGGCTTCCTGACCTCGCAAGTGCCCAATCCAGTGACCAAGATTTCTCCGCCTCCGACCGGGTTCGATTGGGGCGCTGAGCCAGTATTCAATCCTTTGAACCCGACCGGTTTTGGGGTCAAGGGGAATGCTCAATTCACCGTCCGTCTCACGGACGGCGGAAACGGCTTGCCTAACATGGTTTTCGGCGCTTGGGGAGACGGCAAATTCTTTCTAAATTTCGATACCAAGAAAGGCCAGTCACGGCCAGCGGTGCAGGCTGAAGGGCAGGTATTCCTCGGCGTCAAAGGATCGTTTTAGGGCTGCCCGGTTATTCGTGCCAGCACTTCGCGGTCGTAGGGTGAGATTCCCGACACGCCCGGGATGTCCGATCGCTTCTGCAGTTGCCGGCGATAACGCGCGAAATATTCCACGATGTCGCCGCCGAAGCCGAAGCTGTACATAATGTCTTCGAAGCCGCGCGTGTGCGGCAAACCCAGCGCATGCCCGCTCTCGTGCAGGCACGTGAGATAGACGATGGAAGCGCGAAACAGACGGTCGTCCTTTGCCGCAGCGGAGATTTTATCCCCGAGCGAACTGGTGTCGGGCAGGACGTAAATCGCCGCTCCGCGCTTGCCTTCGACCTGAATGGGACGGGCTTCGCCGTACAGCGAAAGATCGGCCGACGCCCAATAGATGCGGATGCGCGCCTTGCTTTCGACTGCTTCGGGCCGCAGCGTGAGCTTGCCGTCCGATGCCTTTTGCCAGGCTTGCAAAGCCCACCCGGCCAACTCGGGATCGTCCGCACGGCACGCTGAAACCCGCGACCGTTCCGTGCCGCAAGGCTGCACCCAGTAAGTCCACACTTCGCCATACACCAGCGAGGCCGTGAACAACAGCAACGCGGCCGCTCTCATCGCTTGCGGCTAGTCTCCGGCTCGAACCGGTCGGCGAGCACCATGCGCAACTGCTCTTCCAGTTCCGACACGCGTCGACGCAGCTCGTCGATTTCTTGTCCTTCCGGATCGGGAAGCGTTCCGTGTTCGAGGACGCCGGCTTCCACTTTGGTGCGAACCACCCGGCCGGGGATGCCGACGACAGTAGAGTGATCGGGCACCGAGTGCACCACCACCGACCCGGCCCCAATTTTCACGTTGTTTCCGATGCGGATGCTGCCCAGCACCTTGGCTCCCGCGCCCACCACCACGCAATCGCCCAACGTGGGATGCCTTTTGCCGCGATCGTTGCCGGTGCCGCCCAGGGTGACGCCCTGATAAATCAGGCAATCGTTTCCGATCTCCGCGGTCTCCCCGATGACCACTCCCATCCCGTGATCGATGAAAAATCGCCTCCCGATCTTAGCGCCCGGATGAATTTCAATTCCGGTCAGGAGGCGCGAGAACTGCGAGATCACCCGCGGCAGCAGCGGCACTCTGGCATTGTAAAGGCGGTGCGCCACGCGGTGCCACAGAATCGCATGAAATCCCGGATAGCATAGGATAATTTCGAGTGCGCTCTTCGCCGCCGGATCTTCCCGGAAGATAGTTTCGATTTGTTCTCGAACGGCAGCGAACATGTGCTTTGTTGGATGATTCCCTCTGGCGGAAGACTCAGCGAATCCCGGAGAACGATGTGGGCCTCAGGATTACGTTGCTGATGTTGGAGACGATCTCAGCATCGGAAAGTCCCGGCGTAGACCGCAATTTCTTCCACTCCGGATCCGATCCGAAGGCATTCCATAGCCGGTCGCGTGCCGCCATGTCGTCGTAGGACAGCATATAGGTCAACGATGGCTGATTGCGGCCGACGATGGTTTCGCCAAAGAATACCGGGGCCATGCCCAGGCGCTGGAAGATGCCCGCCTCACCATCGTTGAACATCTTGACCTTGCGGCGCAGCGTGATCGGATCGTTCGATTCATACGTGCGCAGCTCGAATATCTTCGGCGCGCGCTTGCCGTCATCGGGAGCGATCGTCAGCGCCGGCATCGCGTCAAACGCCTTAAGCATGGCGTTTTCCGTGCGAACATAGCCGGGGTCGAGCGGCTTGTGCCATTCGCCGTAATGCTGGGCGAAATCGCTATCCCGCATCATGCGGCTGAGAAAGAATTCCACATCGCCCATCGAGGGATAACTGCTAACGCGCAGCAGATACGGGCTGCCCTCGCCGATGACGGGACTGAAGAAACCCGTGGGACCCACGCCTAACCGCTTCGCCGCCGGAGCCCAGACCTTTTCGAAAAATTGATTCGCGCGCTGCGGCTGCGAGCCATTCCGGAAGTAGTACCACCGCAATTCGAAGTATTGATTCTTGCCCGCCACTGTCGCTCCCAGCAGAGGCGCCGAAGCGGCCACCCCTGCAAATTCTCTTCGATTCATAACGAGCTCGACACCACCTGTACCTGCTGCCGGCTATTCTCTTCTACTTTTACCTTCACCGACTTATCACCATACTTCTTTATAAACTCAGGATCAAACTGCTCGCCCGGGTCGATGTCGCCGGGAGCCACCACGCGGTAGTCGCCGGGAGCTAGTGACTTCATATCGAAATGCCCGTTCTGATCGGCCTTCGCCATTTTATAGAGGGGCCGTCTGCTTCCAACATGCAAGCCCGCAAATCAGAGCCGCGGCAGCGAGTCTCTTCTCGTTATTTAATAGGAACAGTGAAATTGCTATTTTCTGTCTCGATTATCGCAGTGAGTGCACTAAATATTCTTGCGCAGCCCGTGCTGCAGATTGACGCCGCTGCGAATCAGCACCCCATCAGCCCCGATATTTATGGCATCAACCAGTATCAGGATAAGAATCTCGGCGCGGAACTGCGGCTCGGCGTCCGCCGCTGGGGCGGCGACGCCACGACTCGCTACAACTGGAAGAACGACACCTACAACAGCGGCAGCGATTGGTATTTCCATAATTACCCCTACGCCAACGACCCCAGCAAATTGCCCGACGGCTCCGAGTTCGACCACGTGGTCGAAACCAACAATCAAAATGGCGTCAAAACTATTGGCGCCGCTCCAATGATCGGCTGGACCGCCAAGAGCCGCGACGATACGTGCAGCTTCAGCGTCGTCAAATACGGCAAGCAGCAGGAAGTCGAGCCGTACGCGCCGGACTGCGGCAAGGGCGTCCTGCTGAACGGCACCAAGATTAAGAACGATCCAACCGACACCAGCGTCCCCATTGATGAAACCTTCGTGGGCGATTGGGTGCGTCATCTCGTCTCGCGCTACGGGCCGGGCAACCAAGGCGGCGTCGCCATCTGGGATCTCGACAATGAGCCGGTGTGGTGGTTTGGCGTGCACGTCGACGTGCATCCGAATCCGCAGACCTACGACGAAACGCGCGACCTCGGGTTCAAATACGCAGCCGCCATCAAAGACGCCGACCCTACGGCGCTCATTGCGGGACCGGTGTCCGCCGGCTGGGAATCGATGTTTTTCTCCGCTACGGATTTGCTAAGTGGATGGTCAGTCGGGAACTATTGGGACAATCCTGTAGACCGCAACGCCCACGGCGGCGTGGAGTTCTCCGCTTGGTATCTGCAGCAAATGAAGCAGTACGAGAAACAGCACGGGCGGCGAATCTTGGATTACTTCGATGTGCATGCGTACATCGCCCCAGCGGCACTTAGTCATGTGGTGGGTGCTGGCGACGCCGCTGCGCAGGCGCTTCGACTGAGATCAACCCGGGCTTTTTGGGATCCCGACTACTCGGACCGGGAGCCCGACATCAACCAGCCGCCCCGGCTGATTCCACGCATGCATGACTGGGTCGACCAGAACTATCCCGGCACCAGACTGGCCGTCACGGAATACAATTGGGGCGCGCTGGAAGACATCACCGGCGCGCTCGCGCAAGCCGACCTTCTCGGGATCTTCGGCCGCGAGGGGCTCGACCTTGCAACGTTATGGGGGCCGCCCGAGCCCGCGCAGCCAGCAGCGTTCGCATTCCGCATGTTCCTCAATTACGACGGGCTCGGTTCGCGGTTCGGCGAAACCAGCGTGTCGGCTACGAGCAGCGATCCCGACACGATCTCGATGTTTGCAGCGCGGCGCTCGGATTCGGCGCTCACTGTGATGGTGATCAATAAATCTACGGGTGACGTGACGGACAGGGTAACGCTCGCGAACTTCTCCGCTGGTAGCGGCGCGGAAGTGTTCCGCTACAGCGCGGCAAACCCCAACGCGATCGTGCGGCAGTTCGATGTAAGCTCGGACTCGCAAATCACGTTCCCTGCCTACTCCATCACCCTATTGGTAATGCCCGCGGCGGCCGACTTGCCGAAGCCTGCAATCAAAGCCGTGGTGAATGCTGCGTCTTACGATAAGGCGGTAGCGCCGGGTCAAATCGTGGCGCTTTTCGGCGACTCGCTCGGCCCCGCAGTTTTGCAACGCGGCTCGGTCGATTCGGCTGGACTCGTGGCGACAAGCTTGAGCGGTGTGCGCGTCCTCTTCGATGGCGTTCCCGCGCCGATCATTTACGCCTCGGCGGGACAGACTGCCGTGGTGGTTCCCTATACCGCCGCACTGAAGCTGGTCGCCAATGTTCAGGTGGAAGTGCGGGGCGTCCGCTCCGATCCGCTCGCCGTTCCGATCAGCGCAGCGGCTCCGGGGGTGTTCATCCTGGGCGGCACGCAAGGCGCGATCCTGAATCAGGACGGCATTGTCAACTCGGCGGCGAACCCGGCGGCGCGCGGTTCGATCGTCTCAATCTATGCCACGGGTGAAGGCCAGACCAGCCCGCCCGGAATCGACGGAAAATTCGCGTCCTCTATCCTCCCGAAGCCTCTGCTTGCGGTTTCGGCGCGGATTGGCGGCGTGCCGGCTACGGTGCCCTATGCGGGCGCGGCGCCGGGCAATATTGCCGGGCTCATGCAAATAAACGCCAAGATTCCCGATGGCGTGCCGCCGGGCAGCGCGGTGGCAGTCCAAATTTCGATCGGGACGAGCCTCAGTAAATCTGGTGCAACACTGGCGGTTCGATAGTGGCGTAATAGCTCTTGATCTTCCGCGCGGCGGCGCGGCCCACTTGCAGCGCTAACGCGTCCTCATCGGCATTGCGCACCAACTCCGAGCTGCCGAAGTGCTTCAACAGCTTGCGCACGGACTTCTCACCGATGCCGGGAATTTGATCCAGCTCGGAAGTGAGGCGCACGGCGTTACGGCGCGTCCGGTGGAACGTCACGGCGAAGCGGTGCGCCTCGTCGCGGATGAGCTGGATCAGGTGCAGGATCGGCGAGAACTTATCCAGCACGCAAGGCTCATTCTCCTGGCCCAGCACGTAAATGATCTCCTCGCGTTTCGCAATCGATGCCAGCGGCTGATTGATGATGCCGATGGCTTCGAGCGCATTCGCGGCCGCATGCAATTGCCCTAAGCCGCCATCGATCAGTACCAGACCCGGCATTGCGAGACCTTCGCTCTGGATGCGCGAATAACGGCGCGTCACCACTTCGCTCATACTGGCGAAATCGTCATTCCCCTCGACGGTGCGTATGATGAACTTGCGGTAATCTGCCTTCTTCATTCGGCCGTCTTCCCACACCACCATGCTCGCCACCTTATCCGTCCCTTGAATATGCGAGATGTCGAAACACTCGATGCGATTGGGCGCCTCCGGCAGATTGAGCGTGTCTTGCAGCGCTCCCTGTATAGCCTTCGACGTTGGCTTCAACACGCGGAAACGCGCGTCGAAACTGTGCTTGGCATTGGTTTCCACCAGGCTGAGCATCGCCTTCTTCTGGCCGCGCTGCGGGGTGCAGATCTCAACCTTGCGGTTGCGCTTCTCCGAGAGCAGCTCCTCCATCACGGGCCTATCTTCGAAGTCGACCGGGACGTGGATGGTGCCGGGCACGTACTGCTGATCGAGATAGATCTGGAGCAGCAGCGACGAGAAGAATTCAGGCGGATTGAACTCCTCCTGATCCTCCCAGAAGAACTCGCGTCGATCGACGATCTGCCCGTTGCGCAGATGAAACAGATTCACGGCGACCATCGGCGGCTCGGCATAATACGCGAAAATATCGGCGTCATTGCCGGCGGCGGTGGCCATCTTCTGGCGCTGCTCCATTTCTTCGACGGTGGAGAGCAGATCGCGCAGGCTGGCGGCTTCCTCGAAACGCATGTCGACCGACGCAGCGGCCATCCGCCTCTTCAATTCGCGGGCGAGGTCGGAGTGGCGGCCTTCGAGGAACAGCTTCACATCGCGAACGGCGCGGGCGTAGTTTTCGTCGGTCGTTAATCCTTCGACGCAAGGGCCCTGGCAGCGATGGATGTGGTACTGCAGGCACGGCTTCGGATGGAAGCGCGTGAGGTCCACCTTGCAGGATGGCACCAGAAAATGGCGGTGGATGAAGTGCACCAGGCGGTGGGCCAGATTGCCGGGGAAGAACGGGCCGTAATAGGTCGAACCATCCTTGCGGAGACGTCGCGTCACGTAAACGCGGGGATAACGCTCACCGGTCAGCTTCACATAGGGATAGGTCTTGTCGTCGCGCAGAAGCACATTGAAGCGCGGCTTCCACTGTTTGATGAGGTTGTTCTCTAGAGCCAGCGCTTCCTTTTCGTTGTCAACCAGAATGTAGTCGATATCGCGCGCTTCTGCGATCAGAGATCCGGTCTTTGGCTCGGCCAGCTTCTCTTCGGAAAAGTAGCTACGGACGCGGCTGCGGAGGCTTTTGGCCTTGCCTACGTAGATGACCCGGCCGTTGCCGTCTTTGTACAGATACACTCCGGGCGAGAAAGGCAGCAGAGAGACTTTTTCTCGGAGTTCCAGCGAGGGCAATATACTTAAATTATGTCACGCAGTCTTCCCGCCACGGTCGTTGCGGCTTCCTTACTCCTGGTTTCAAGCTTCGCGATGAGCGGTCAACAGCCCGCGCAACAGACCAAGCCAGCGGGGCAGGAGGAGCAGGCTCCTCCGGAAGAAGACGCTTCTTCGGCGCCGAAGGAATACTCGTTCAATCCGCTCCAGGCAACTAAGGAAATCAAGGTCGGGAACTATTACATGAAGCGCGGCAAGTACCGCGCGGCAGCGCAGCGGTATCTGGAAGCGACGAAGTGGAATGCGCAGTTGCCCGAAGCGTATTTGCGCCTGGGCGAAGCCGAAGACAAGCTGAAGGACCCGAAGGCCGCGCGCGAAGCTTACGCCAAATATCTGGAACTGGCGCCGGAGGACAAAGAAGCCAGGGAAGTGAAGAAGCGCGTCGCCAAGCTGTAGGCTTAAGCGGCCTTCCGGCGCAGAAGTTGGGCGCGCATGACGCGGGTAATGTGCTGCATGCCTTGATCCCAATCCGGAAACAGATCGACGTATTGCAGCTCGCAGAGAATGCGCGGCGGAATGCGGCAGTCGTCGAAACGCGCCGGGATGATGAAAATGTCGTCGAGCGGAAGTTGTTCGGCGCACTCCAGCGCGTAGCGGATCTCGGCCTGAAATCCGCCTTTTTTCCGTACGGAGTGGGCCGAAAAGCAGAGCAGCGCGAAGTCCGACGTTTCCATGGCATTGCGGATCGCCAACGGCCAATTTTGCCCAGGCGTGAGCTTGCGGCGATCCATCCACGGATCGAAGCCAGCAAACGAGAGTGCATCGAACACGCGATCGGCCAGAGGAAGGTCTTCGCGCACATAAGCGATGAACACTTTGGGCGACGAGGGCGGGTGGAAGGTGAAGCCGGCCGTGCCGTGGGGCCGGAAAGTGCCGAGCCCGTCAATATCCACGCACGTGCCGCGCCGGAGGGCATCGCGCACTACCGAAGCGATGAGCCGGGTGGAGTTCGAGCTATTTTTTCGCATCGGACTTCTTCCCTGGCTCCGTCTCGAATTCAAATTCCCACTTGATCCCAGGAGTAAATCGGCCCAATCCGGGAAGCGGCGCTTCCTGACCTTTACGGAGGCTGGAGACGATTTCATGCACCACACGCTGCAGTTGATCGGCCGCCTGTGCGTGGGTGACACCGGTGCGGCGGACGATACCGCGCGTCAAATCCGACTTTTTCATGGCGATTCATCGTACCAACGCGCAGCGAACCTAATAAAAGAAAGCCGGGTGCAAACGCGGCGCAACCACTTAATAAACAATGTGATACGCCTAAGCGCGGCCGTTGTGACCAATAGGTTAAGTGAATTTAATTACCAATTCACTTCCGATTCGCCGGATCTTCGGTAATATACCGAGTGACGACCTGGGTCGTCCAAACTAAAGGAGATTTCCAAAAAATGAAAAAGCTCATCGTGATGGCCCTCGGCCTTGGTATCGCTCTCGGTTCTGTTTCGTTCGCCGCTGTCGACGACACTGCCGCCCCCGCCCCCAAGAAAGAAAAGAAGGCGAAGAAGGCTAAGAAGGCCAAGAAGACCGCCGACGCTCCAAAGATGTAATTGGGCTTTTGCCCGGATCTGTCGCCGCGTGGGACCAGGCTTATGGCCGGTCCGCGCGGCGATTGTTATTTATGGGGTGTGAGCGAACGGCAAGATAAACTTCGATCGTGGTTCCCACACCGTGTTCGCTCCGTACGAAAATAGCTCCGTGGTGCTGCCGAACGATGCCCGATGCGGCGGCTAGCCCTAATCCTCTCCCAACAAACTTCGTCGAAAAAAACGGGTCGAACATTCGGGACCGCGTCGTCGCGTCCATCCCCGCCCCGCTATCGGAGACGCCGACAGATGCAAACCTTCTCGGGGTCGCCGTCTCGGTTCCACACGCGTCGATCTCCCCCTGCGAGCCCGCGCCCGGCATAAGCGAGCAACTGGCGGGTTAGCACAGCAGCCCGGTTGCCGGCGATCATTACTTCCTGAAGCAGTTCGAATAGCGGGCTTGTTTCCGAAATCTGCGCCATCGCCAAGCTCGTATTTCCGAGAATACTGGTAGGAAGATTATTAAAGTCGTGCGCCGCGCCGCCGGCTAGCGGGGCGATGTCTTCGTATTTGCTCACGCGCTTCCGCATCTCGTCGGCCCTCTGGCGATCCGTGATGTCACGCAGAATTTTCACAAAGCCGCGCAGATCGCCCTTGTTGTCCTTCCCCGCCGTGAAAAGTTGCCATTCGGCTCGATAACAACGATCGCAAAATCGCGGACCGCATCCATCAGCAACTGAAAGCTGACCGCCAGCTCAGAGGGGCGTCGAAAGGAACCGGGTTGGCGATCGTCATCGGGACCAACGTGGTCACCCTACGCGCTCGAGTATCTTCGCGATTACACTCCGCACCAGCGGCTCCGCATCGAGTATGAGGATGGTCTTCGACATGCTTCAGAGCGCAGTCCCACACTAGACTGGCTCGTGGGACTTATCGGTGCTGAGGCGTTTCGCCCGGGACCGCAAGGCGAGCCGAAGAGTCTTATCGGCGTCCTCCAGGCATTTCTGGATTCCGTCCAGGTCGGGAACCTTCCGGGGGTCGACGTGATGAAGGCTTTCCGTCGCGGACTGGATGTTGTGCGTCGAGTCAATCAGACGGGCTCTGTCTTCTTGCGTCAGATCTAAATTCATATCACGTGTTCTCCTAACAATGACGGTCCTCGCGTCTGATGATTAGTCGCCTGGGGCACCATGTCGCCTTCTTACTAGCACGCGATTTTCCAAAATACGGGGCAGTTAGCGGTGACGGGATGCGTTGACTTGATCCGGCCATTTCCCATAACCTCTACTTGTGCCTGTTTACGCTGATAACTCGTTGAGTATTGGGAAGACTCCGCTGGTGCGCTTGAACCGTGTCACGCAGGGAGCCGGGGCCACGGTTCTGGCCAAGATCGAGGGCCGGAACCCGGCATATTCCGTGAAGTGCCGTATTGGGGCGTCGATGATCTGGGATGCGGAGAAACGGGGAGTGCTGCGTCCCGGCAAAGAACTTATCGAACCGACCAGCGGCAACACGGGGATCGCGCTGGCGTTCGTGGCGGCGGCGCGCGGCTATCCGATTACATTGACCATGCCGGAGACCATGTCGATGGAGCGCCGCAAGGTGCTGAAGACTTTCGGCGCCACACTGATTCTGACCGAGGGCGCAAAGGGGATGAACGGGGCGATCGCCGCCGCCGAAAAAATAGTGATGGAAGATCAGAACCGCTTTGTGCTGCTGCAGCAATTCAAAAACCCCGCGAATCCGGAGATCCATTTCAAAACCACAGGGCCGGAGATCTGGGACGACACGGAGGGCGCCGTGGATGTGCTCGTGTCCGGCGTCGGCACGGGTGGAACCCTCACCGGCGTGTCCCGCTTTATCAAGCAATCGAAGGGCAAGCCGATTATAACCGTGGCGGTGGAGCCAGCCAACAGCCCGGTGATTACCCAGACCATGCATCATGATCCGCTAAAGCCAGGGCCGCACAAGATCCAGGGCATCGGAGCGGGGTTCGTTCCCGATAACCTCGATATGGCGATGGTGGACCGGGTCGAACAGGTGACTAATGAGGAATCCATCGAGATGGCGCGGCGGTTGGCGCGTGAAGAGGGCATCCTGTGCGGGATCTCTTGCGGGGCAGCTGCGGCGGTGGCGGTGAAAATCGCGAAAGAACCGGCCATGGCGGGAAAGACAATCGTCGTTGTGTTGCCGGATTCGGGCGAGCGGTATCTAAGCAGCGCGTTGTTTGAAGGAATGTTCGAGGCTTAAAAAGTTTTTTTGTGCGGCAGCGTAACCTTCGGGACGTGGGGCCTCGTCTTATTGGCACAATCCCCGTTACGACGGCGGGCGCGATCACCCCTATCACCCAATCGCGCCCGCATTTACTCAAATCAAAACCACGTTTAGAATCCAGTCAGGCTGGTAGAATTCGGCTGTGAGACTCGCCCTGGCGCTTTTGACGGCAGCGACTTTGTTTGCGCAGAGCGGCACGGAGGCGCCCAAGGCCTCATCGCCGCTGTTGACGAACTCCGGGGCGGCGATGACCGTGCCATTCGCCTGCGCCGAAGATGACATCCAGTGGGCCGGACTGAGCTGTTCGGTCGAAGAGCCGTGCCCCGTGTTTCTCGACCTTTCCAATGTGGCCTCGCTCGGACGGAAGATTTTCCTCACCGGCAATTTCCATAGCGCGGAGACGACACTCTATTCCCTTATTCTGGCGAGCGAAGACGGCGGAGCGACATGGACGGAGCCGGTGGCGCGCATACGTGGCGGCGAACTCGATCGCATCCAATTCATCGATTTTGAAGTGGGCTGGATTAGCGGGTCGATGCTGCATCCGCTTCCCAGCGACGCATTTTTTCTGGTCACGACCGATGGCGGGAAAAGCTGGCGGCAGAAGCCGCTGTTAGAGGACGGGGGCGCCGGCACGATTCAGACGTTCTGGTTCGCTTCGCGGAAGAACGGCGCGGCGCTGCTCGACAAAGGGGGCACGGGCCTTCGGTACGAGCTTTACGAATCGCCGAACGGCGGGGAAAGCTGGATGATTCGCGAAACCGGTGAAAAGCCGATCAAGCTGCCGGGCCGGCCGCCGGCTAGCGACGAGAGCGGCTGGCGCCTGTCGGCCGATGCGAAGAGCAAGACGTTTCATGTGCAAAAGCAGGAAGGCGATAGCTGGAAGTCGGTTGCGGCTTTCCGGGTAAATGCGGGGGAGTGCAAGCCGGCCGTGCGTCCCGACGCTCCGCCGCCCTTGAATACGGAAGCCCCGCCACCTCCATCGACGCCGGATGCCGTATCGGAGATTCAGCTAGGCACTCCCAAAACGAACGCGCGCAAGAAGAAGCCGAAGTGACCGAGCACCGCCCGATGCCCGATCGCGCCGATTCGGTGGAACTCGAGCTGTTCCGCAATATCTTCGTCTCCATCGCCGAAGAGATGGGCGTGGTGCTGCGCAAAACCGCCTTCTCGGCCAACATCAAAGAGCGCCGCGACTACTCCTGCGCGGTCTACGATTCGGCGGGAGATACGGTGGCGATGGGCGACCACATGCCGGTGCATCTGGGCGCGATGCCGCTCTCGGTGCGCGCCGCCATTGATCAGTGCGCGCTGGCGCCGGGTGATGTCGCGATCCTGAACGATCCGTTCCAGGGCGGCACGCATTTACCGGACATTACCGCCGTGTCCGCCGTATTTCTCGAAGGCAAATCGCGGGCGAGCTTTTACGTGGCGAGCCGCGCGCACCATGCGGACGTGGGCGGCATGAGTCCGGGGTCGATGCCGCTGGCGCGCGAGATTTATCAAGAGGGGCTTCGGATTCCGCCTGTGACGCTGGTGAAGGGTGGCGAGATGGACGCGGCGATGCTCGGGCTGATTCTGGCCAATGTGCGCACGCCGGAAGAACGCGAGGGCGATCTGCGCGCACAGGTGATGGCGAATCATCGGGGGGAGTTGCGGCTTCGCGATGTGGTCGCCAAGCACGGGCTCGCGCGCGTGGTGCGCAACATGCGTGAGCTGCAGGATTACAGCGAGCGTATGACCCGGGCGGCCATCACGGCGATTCCGGATGGCGATTACGACTTCACGGACTACCTCGACAACGACGGTTTGAGCGAGACGCCCGTAAAGATTCGGGCCGTGGTACGGGTGCGCGGCGATGCGGCGGCGGTGGATTTTCAGGGGAGCAGTCCGCAGGTGAATGGGCCGGTGAACGCGAATTATGCGATCGCGGTTTCGGCCGCAATGTACGTCTTCCGCTGTCTGGTGATGGGCGATGTGCCGTATACCGCTGGGCTGCTGCGGCCCATTACGATTCTGGCGCCGGAGCGCAGTGTGGTGAATGCGGGGCTTCCGGCGGCGATGGCGGCAGGCAATGTCGAGACCTCGCAGCGGATCACCGACGTGGTGCTGGGGGCTCTAGCGAAGGCGGTGCCGGCGCGGATCCCGGCCGCGAGTTCCGGCACCATGAATAACTTAAGTTTCGGCGGATGGGACGCGCGTCGAGGGCGCGCGTTTGCTTATTACGAGACGATTGCGGGCGGCATGGGAGCATCGGCGAAACACGCTGGGCTGCACGCGACCCACTCCCATATGACGAATAGCTGGAATACGCCGATCGAGACATTCGAGCATGAGTACCCGTTGCGAGTTATGCGTTATGAGGTGCGGAAGGGTTCGGGCGGGCGCGGGAAGAATTTAGGAGGCGATGGGATCGTGCGGGAGATTGAATTTCTGACGGATTGCGATGTCACCATACTCTCAGACCGGCGCGAGCGTGGGCCGTACGGGCTGGCTGGCGGCGCCGCCGGGAGCACCGGGCGCAACACGCTGGTGCGGCGCGGGAAGGCGCAGCCGGTCGCAGCGAAGGCTCGGGTCGAAGTGCGGGCCGCGGACTTGTTGCGAATCGAAACACCGGGGGGCGGCGGGTGGGGCAAGTGAGAATTGCGTGCGCCGCGTTGGCCCTGCTGCTGGCCGGATGCAATCAGAAACAAGGGCGGGTGGAAGCAATGGCAGCGCGACCCGCACCGCCGGCCGTGCCTGCGCCCGCGCCCTCGGTAAAGGCAGTCACGCAAGTCCGCATGAACAATGTCCGCATGCGCATGGACGCAGACTTCGTGATGGATGTGCGGCATCTGGAAGGGCGCATGTTGCCCACGCATTCGGGCGTGACCGCTTCATTCGACGATAAGAATTCGTTTCTGATCGACATCGACTCGGGCGAGATTGCGGTGGACGCGGCCAACTTGACGAGTTTGCTGAACCGGCAGGTTTTTTCGACGCCGGGATCGCCGGTAACGGGCGTGACCGTTTCCATGCTCGGCACGCAGATGAAGATGAAGGGCACCATGCACAAGGGCCTCGCGGTGCCGTTCGAGATGTCGAGCGATGTGAGCGCTTCACCCGACGGAAAGATTCTGATTCGGCCGTCGAAATTACGCGCCGAGCACCTGCCCGTTAAAGGGCTGCTGCGTCTCTTTGGAGTTAAGGTGGGCGATTTGATAGGATCGCGCAAGGTTCGCGGGATCGTGGCCGAAGGTGATACCATGACGCTCGATCCGGAACTCATTTTGCCGCCGCCGCAAACGCGCGGTCGCGTGACGAAAGTGGAAATTCAAGGCAATTCGATGGTGCAATTTTTCGGGAAGACGCCAGTTCACGCCGTCGCTGAAAAGCGCAACTACATGGCGTTTCGCGGGGGATCGGTGCAGTTCGGAAAGCTGAGGATGCGCGAAACGGACCTGCAGTTGATCGATGCCGATCCCCGCGACCCATTCTTGTTTTATCTCGACCGCTATCAGGAACAATTGTCGGCGGGTTATTGCAAAGTTACCAAGACTTCGGGCCTCGAAATGTTCATGCCGGATTACCGGCAAGGCATAAAAGATATACAGATAGGAAAACCATAATGGCCGACGAGCAAGAGCATCAATACGGATTCAGCACGCGCGCCCTGCACGCGGGACAGCAGCCGGACAGCGCGACAGGCGCGCGCGCGGTGCCGATTTATCAGACGACTTCGTACGTTTTCAAAGACACGCAGGATGCCGCGGAGTTATTTGGATTGCAGAAATTCGGCAATATCTACACGCGCATCATGAACCCGACGACGGCGGTGCTGGAGGAGCGTATCGCATCGCTCGAAGGCGGCGTCGCCGGGTTGGCCGTTGCGAGCGGGCAGGCGGCGCAGTTCCTGGCGTTATCGAGTTTGCTGCTTCCGGGCGACGAGATGGTCGCGGCGAGCACGCTTTATGGCGGCACGTACACGCAGTTCAACGTGAGCTTCCGACGGATGGGGATCAACACGATCTTCGTCGATCCGGACGATCCGGAAAATTTCCGTCGCGCGATTACCAAGAAGACGAAAGTTCTTTACGGAGAGACCATCGCGAATCCGCGCATGAACGTTCTCGACATTGCCGCCGTCGCGAAGATTGCGCATGAGGCGAAGATCCCGCTGATGATCGACAACACGTTCGCGTCCCCGTATCTGTGCCGGCCGATTGAGCACGGCGCGGACATCGTGGTGCACTCCGCGACGAAATTTATCGGGGGGCATGGCACGTCGATCGGCGGGCTGATTGTTGACAGCGGCAAATTCGATTGGAGCCAGGGCGCGTTTCCGATGCTGCTGGAGCCGAGTCCGGGCTATCACGGGATTCGCTTTCACGAAGTGTTTGGGCAGATCGCGTACATCATCAAAGTGCGCGTGGAAGGTCTGCGCGATTTTGGCCCGTCGATGAGCCCGTTCAATTCGTTTCTGTTCCTGCAAGGTATCGAAACTCTGAAGATGCGCATGGAAGGGCATTGCCGAAATGCGCTTGCGGTAGCGAAGCATCTGGAGGGGCATTCGCAGGTGACGTGGGTGAACTATCCGGGACTCGCATCGAGCCCCTACGCCGCTTTGGCGAAGCGCTATCTGCCGCTGGGATCGGGCGCGATTTTGACCTTCGGAATTAAGGGCGGAATGGCGGCGGGTCGGAAGTTCATCGATTCGCTAAAGCTCTTGTCGCACCTGGCGAACGTGGGCGATGCGAAGAGTCTGGTGATCCATCCGGCATCGACAACGCATCAGCAGTTAGTCGACGAGGAGAAGCGGGCCGCCGGCATAACGGACGATATGGTCCGGCTCTCGGTCGGGCTGGAAGATGTCGAGGATATCTTGTGGGATCTGGACCAGGCGCTGTTTGCCGCCAAGTAACAACAGACTTGCGCTCGCTGTTCTTTTCGCCGGTTCCTGTGTGGGCTGCTGTTGTGCTCAGCAGCCATTCTATACGGACGATCCTTCAGTCACGGAGAAGGGGAAGTGGCACTTCGAAGCGTTTGACGAATTCGACTTACTGCAGCATCCTCAATTTCCGAATCTGCGGCAGAATACGTCCAGCTACAGACTGAATTACGGGCTGCCTTACAACCTCGAAATCGATATCGACGCGCCGTACTTATCCATTTTCCGAGCCGTTCGGGGTTCGTCGCCAACTTCAAACGGCGTGGGCGATACCAACATGGGCGTGAAATGGAATTTTCACAAACCTGCGCCTGCGTCGTGGGTTCCCGAGATGAGCGCGACCCTGTACTTCGAGTTCCCCACGGGAGATTCGCGGCAGCAGTTAGGCTCCGGACTGACGGACTACTGGCTCAATTGGATCGCGCAAAAACAGATTCTGCAGAAAACCCGGATCAACACGAATGCCGGAATCTTGTTCGCGGGGAACACGAGTGTCGGCGTGCTGGGCATTCAGACGCGGCGCGGGAGAGTGTACACAGGAGCGGTTTCGCTGCTGCGCGACTTTAATGCGCGGTGGACGCTCGGCGTGGAAGCGGTAGCCGGGTTCAGCAGCAATCTGGATTTAAGCCGCAGCCAGCTTCAGTTTCTGGCTGGTGGAAACTACAACATCCGAAAGGGATTTTCGTTCGATTTCGGTCTGCTGGGCGGGAAGCACATCGCGAGTCCGCGCATCGGCGCTCAAGTGGGCCTCTCGGTAGACTTCCCGCCGCCTTCGAAGTGAGTAGCTACTTCTTCACGTTATCGAAGAGCTGAACCAGCAACGGATAAAGGTTGATGGGCGTACCCTGCCACCAATGCTTCTCGGGGCCCAGTTTGAAAATCGCGATATGCAGGTGGGGCGCATTCGTAGCCGCGTCGCCAGTGCTCCCCACGTATCCAAGCACGTCGCCGCGGCGGAGCAGCATGCCTTCTTTCAGGCCGGTGGCATAACGATCCAAGTGTGCGTAATAAAAACAATATTCCTGCCGGTTGTCGAATTGGTATACCGTGAAGCCGCCCAACTTACTGCTGAACAGCTTGACCACATTGCCTTCGTCGATCGCGTGAACGGGGGTGCCGCGCGGGGCCATGATATCGGTCGCCTCGTGTTTGCGGCCGTTGCCGCGGCGGTCGTTAAACGTATCCTGAATATCGCTGCGTTTCAGACCTTCGAGAGGGAATACGAAACCGCGCGGATCGAGACCGGCGGCAGGAAGGATATTTGCCTGCTCGGGTGCGGTTACGGCGACGCCCGGCGTTCCCGGCGCGGGCGGCGCGGTTAAGATAAACGGATCCGGCGGCGGCGGGCTCGAAGCCGTCGGCAGCGGCTGCGTCGCGGTCTTTACCGGATCGGAATACAACGGAGGCAAAGGCTGTTGCGCGATGGGCGTCGGGCGGCGCGTCGTGAAGTAGTATCCGGCCAAAAGCGCGGCGAGAACAAGTACGAAAAATACGAAAAAGCGGACGAACGGATTGCGCATACTTTGCAAGTCAGTCTTTCAACGTGACCGGCGTGCCCTTGCTCACCATCTGCGATAACTCGATCGCGTCCCAATTGGTCAGCCGGATGCATCCGTGCGATTGTGTGTGGCCGATGGTGTGCGGCTCGGGCGTGCCGTGGATTCCGTAGTGCTCCTTCGAGAGCCCGATCCAAACCAACCCAACAGGATTATTCGGACCCGGCTTGATCAGGGCTTTCTCGTTCTTTCCGCTCTGGTCCCAGAACAGATCCGAGTTGTAGTGGAACGGGGGATTCTTCGAAACCTCCACCACTTTCCACTCCCCCACGGGTAGCGGATCGTGTTCACTGCCAACTGTCGCTGGATATGACGCGAGCACTTTTCCTTCGGCATCGAGTGCTTGGACCGTCAGGTTCGTTCCATTGACGACGACGGAAGCGGCTTTACCGGGGGGCGCGGTAATCACGTTGGGCACGATGATCTGTGTGCCGCCGGTGTCGAACGGCTTACCGGGATTGAGCTTGCTCAATAGCTGGGGGCTGCAATGGAATTTCTCGCCGATGGCTTCGAGTGGCGATTCATAATTCATGGCGGGCAGCTTGGCTTTGTCTATCATTTCTTTAGGGATGGTTTCGAAAGGGCCTTTCACATCGTCGGTGGTGATGGTGTACTGCAGCAGAGCGGGAGTAGTATCCGCATTGAGCAGCTTCCAAACGTCGGTAGTGACGACTTCGCCTTCAGGAAGTCCGTGAGCCAGCGCGTACGCCGATACGGCCTGCTTGAAGTTTCGGCCTTGAGTGCCATCGATCTCGCCGGGAGAGAATTTGGCGCGGTCGAGCAAGATCTGCGCACGCAGTACGGCGGGTCCGGTTGCGGAGAGCGGCTTTTCGGCCACGGCATTGACCGAGGCTTCGTCCCATACGACCGGTGAGTGTATGCGATTCCTGTGTGCGGTGCGGCGCGAAGCGGCAGGAGCCGCAATCGACCCGATTGTGGCGAGTATCAGAAGAAGACCGGCGTAACGAAACATGGTTTACCCAAGGTTTTGTTTGCAATCCAAACGCCAACCTCCGCGTGATAGCCTGAGGCCTGGATGAACCCCGCCGGCTGGGGGCCTTCCGGCTGTGACGCCGAGGAGGTCAAGAGAGCTATTGAGCGTTTTCTCAAGAACTCCACACGTCCCGCACTGCTTGAACCCGGTGAGCCTTTTCTACATCTGGTGGAGGGAAGTTATAGCGTGGAATCGCGGCACTCGCGCTGCGTGCTGCAGGCCTGGGACGAGCATCGCAACCTGGTGCGCCGCGTCATTCGTGTTCGCCAGGATTCGCGCGGTAAGCTAACGCTCGTCGTCGAGAAGTTCGCGCGCCGAGAGGGTGAGCTGGTGTTGCTCGATCTGGCTCGTCCGCAAACGCAGGAGTGGCGGCGGCGCGAATCGCGAATGGTTTCGCGCGAGCGATTCCGCCAGTTTCTGACACGTGAGTTTCCGGATTGGAAGCTGGCCGAGATTAGTTCGGAGCCGAACCTGGAGCATACGTTTTCTCCTTCTTATCCTCGGGCTCTGCTGACGCGAGGTCAATCGGCGATGGCCGCCATTGGCGCCGGCACGGAGGTTGAGGATTGCTCGGGCTTGCTTTCCTTCGGGCTGATCTGGCTGGATTACCTGAGGCGTCGCAACGCGCGTATGACTGTGGAGGGCCTCGTTCTCTGGATGCCGCAGGGTATGGAAAAGACGACCCGCTCGCGCCTGCCGTTTCTGAACAACACGCTGGCGCGTTTCGAGCTCTTCCTCTACGGCGAAGAAGATTACGCGATTAAGCTTGACCCACACGATTACGGAAACGTAGAGACGCATTTGGAGCGATGCCCGCCTGGAAACGTGAGCGCGGCATCAGCGCTGGACAACATCCCGGGTTTTGCAGGCATCGTCAAAGCGGACGGCACGACCAGCCTTCGAGTGAACGGCCTGGAGTTCGGCAGGAATTCGGCGTATTCCCAGTTGGAAACACACGCGCGTGAACTGGCACGCTTCCGTCGCCCCGATGCCGAGGATAAGCTGAACCCGCTCTACACGCAGTCCACCGAAGCGTGGCTGGAGGCCTGCGTGCGGCGCGATCTGGAGGCGATCGACGCGACGTTGTGTCCTTCGCCGGTATATGGGCAAGTGCCGGCGCTTGCCGCGGCCGAACGCGGCATTATCGATCTGTTGGCTGTGGACCGAGCGGGGCGGCTAACGGTGGTGGAACTGAAGGCAACCGCGGATATCCATCTGCCCTTGCAGGCGCTGGATTATTGGATGCGGGTGAAGTGGCATGTGGACACGCGGGAGTTTTCGCGTTTCGGATATTTCCCAGGGACGCAGTTGGGTTCGCAGGCGCCCCGGCTGTTGTTAGTCGCGCCATCGCTCGATTTTCATCCGAGCAGCGAGATCGTATTAAGTTATCTGTCGCCCGAAATCGAAGTGGTTCGCATCGGCGTTGCGGCGAACTGGCGCGAGAAGCTGCAAGTGATGTTTCGACTGTGCGGGGCGAGCCGGCCGGACTGATTTACAGCAGGATCAGGCCTTGCCGCACACCCAGCGTGACAGCTTCGGTGCGGCTGGAGGCGTGCAGCTTTTGAAAGAGGGACGCCACGTGGAACTTCACCGTATGCTCGGAGATGCCGAGACGCCAGGCGATCTCTTTATTGGCGTGGCCTTCGGACAACATGCGCAGCACCTCAACCTCGCGCGCAGTGAGCCGCTGATCCGCAGGGAGGTGCGGCGCGTCGGTCTGCTCGAACGCGTCGGGATGGAACACGATCAGGCCCGCCGCGGCGGCCTCGATGGCTGCAATGATCTCGGCCGCGGACGCCGACTGCGGCAGCACGGCTCGCGCACCCGCACGGATGTAGCTCGTTCCCGAATCGTTGACCAAAAGCACCACTGCGGGAATGCCTCCCGGAACGGACAATGAGCGAAGGGCCGCACCAGCATCGCCGCCGGTCTCCAGCAGAACGGCATCGGGTTGCAGTTCGTCCACTCGTGCGGCAAGGCGCGCGAGATTGTCACAGGTTCCAGCGACGCGCAGCGCGGGACTCGATCGCACCAGCGACTCGAGCCCCGCCCGGACCACGGCGGAATCGGCGGCAATCAGAACCGAGGTCAAGCGGCGCGGGCTCCCGCCAAAGCTCGCGCGAGAAAGCGCGTAACGGCATGGCTTGGAACCGCCAGCGCGAGCCCCATGTAAATCATTGAATTGATCCCGATCACGCGTCCTTCAGCGTCGGCCAGCAGGCCGCCGGAGTTTCCGGGCGCGAGCTTGATATCGGCTTGCACCCATTCTTTGCGACTGGTGGCGTGGACGATTCCCGTCGTAACTGCTCCGCTGATGCCGAGCGGATTGCCGATGGCGAGCACGATCTGGCCGACGCGCAAGTTCTGCGAATCCCCGATGATTGCAGGGTGCCAGGGGGCGTCGGGCGACACGCGAAGAACCGCGAGATCGCGCCGCGGATCGCGCTTGACGAGCACCGCTTCGAGCTTTCGCCCATCGTGGGTTTCGACCATGCAGTCGCGGCCGTCAATCACATGTGCGTTGGTGACGACCAGGCCGCCGGTGCTCCAGATCACGCCTGAGCCGGTGCCGTGCCGGCGCCCGAAAATCTGCACCGTGGAGCGGCGCAAACTCTCGGCAAGAGCCTCGAACATCAGCGGCCTCCTCGCGGTCGTTCGCCGGGTGTAATGGTCAAATCGAGCGCCTGGCCGCCGCGAAGCAGGGAAGCCTTCATCGCTTTGCCGACGCTGTCGCCGGCCAGATGTCCTTGTACGTCTTCGGTATCGGCGACAGGTTTTCCATCCAGCGTGAGAAGAACGTCGCCGATTAAGATTCCAGCCAAACCCGCCGGTCCTTCACGCTCCACGCTGAGAATGATCAAGCCTCCGCGCCCATCCGGAAACTGAACGGGATGCAAGCCAACGCCGAGATAGCCTCGCGCGATGTGGCCCTTTGCGAGCAGTTCATCGGTAACGCGGTTGATGGTGGCGGCGGGAATGGTCACGGGCAGATTGCGCGTCAGTGCAGGCGTGTTGATGCCGAGCACGCGGCCTTCGACATCGATGAGCGGGCCGCCGGAAAGGCCGGGATACATGTTCACGTCGGGACGGATGAAGCACTCGATCTGTCCGCCGCGCCAAGTGCGCCAGGGCCCGCTGACGGCGCTGACGACGCCGAGACTGGCAGCAATTCCGTTCTCGCCCCGGCGTCCCAAAGCCAGGGCCATCGAACCTGCTTGCAGTGAAGAGTGCGGAGCGCTGATCGCGGCGGACGCGCCGGCTGCATCCACTTTGAGCACGGCGATGTCGCTACCGGGATCGCGTCCAGCGAGGATTGCCGGGACATTGCGATTATCGGGCAGCGTGATGGTGATTTCCTCTTCGCGCTTAATGGTGTGATCCGCGGTTACGACGACGCCGGGGCGCCAAAGCACCCCGCTGGATGCCATACGCTCGCGTGCGTGTACCGCAACCACCACGGTTCCGCCGCGCGCCACCGCATCCGCCAAGGCATTTGAATATTCGATCAGGCTGTTTGCCACTTGAGGTCTCCTGATTTCAGGATGCGCTCCGCCCGGCGAAAGTCGCTATCGGTCAAACGGCCAGGGTGGGACCGGATATTCGGGTGGGTTAGAGGACGTCCGCGAAACCGCGCTTCATGTAACGGAAGAAGAGTCCTCCGACGAAGAAAGTGGCTATGGCGTAGGCGGCCATCAGTCCCAGATCCGCCGACGAAGGAAGTTGGCGGCCGAGCAGCATTCCACGGTAAGCGCGCACGACATAGGCCAGCGGATTGGCCACAATCAGAAACCGCAGCCGCGCGGGAAATTTGTCTTCCGCGATGAAGATGGGCGTCACCCAGAACCAGAGCGTCAGGGCAACCGTGAGAATCTGCGCCGTGTCGCGAAGGTATACCTGCAGGCTGGAAGCGATCCATCCGATGCCGATGGCGAATAGCCCGAGCAGGATAAACAGGATTGGGAAGAGCAGTAGTGCGGGGCTGATCGCGCCGATCCAGACTGCGGCTGCGATCATGACCAGCGCCAGCGCCAGTAAGTGGCTCACTAGCGATGACAGAAAGATAGAAATCGGGATGATCTCGGCCGGGAATACGGTTTTGGTGATGAGGTTCGATTGTTCAACCAGCGACGCGGACGAGCGCATGACCGTCTCGCTGAACAGCAGCCAGGGCAGCATTCCGGCAAAAAGAAAGAGCGGATAATTTTGGGTTACTTGGTGCGCGTCGAGCTTCTGTTTTAGACAGACGCTGAATACGAACCAGTAGCTGAACAGCAAAACGATGGGGTGAATCAGACCCCACAGCCAGCCCGCCACGCTGCCGATGTAACGCTGGCGGAAATCGCGCACTACCAGTTGCAGCAGAAGGCTCCGCCGTTCGAAAAGAGTGCACAGAAATCGCGAGCCCGGCAGGTGGCGTAACAAGCCGGGATGGTAGCAGCAACAGCCGGGTGGTTGCAATGAACATTTGAACGCGAGGTTGATTAATGGTTGTGGGTCATGCGGTCGTACGCAAACCCCAGAGCGCCGCCGCTCAATGCGCCAATACCGGCACCTTTGCCGCCGCCCGCCAGAGCACCGATAGCCGCGCCTACGCCCGCGGATCCGGCAACGATCGCGACTGACTTCTTCTTGGAACGGCCATGGCGGTATTCGGTGCGATAGACTCGCTCCGTTCGCGTATCGACGTACCGTCTTGACTCGACGGGGGCGTTATAGACCGTCCTGTGCACGTAAACGGGACGCCGACTCCTGGAATAGTAGCGGTCTTCGTTGTAGTAGTTGCTGAATCGGGAAGTCCTTCCCGGCCCGCATGGATCATCGCCGTAAGCGTTTCGTCCCGTCTGGTAATCAGCCGGTTGCGCCATATAACGGCCTGACTGTGCGTACGCTGGCTGGACGTACTGCGGTTGGGTGTACGCCGTTTGGGCGGAACCAGGCTGTGCATATGAGTTCACCGAACCATCCGACGCATACTGGGCGTCCGTATTGGGAGCCGGCGTGGCGCCGCCTTGCTGAAACTGGTTCTGGGCGATTGGAACCGGAGGAGGCGAGTTGCGATTGTGTATCGCTACAGCGCCGAGCCCCGTCGCCACTGCTACCAAAGCTCCTGCAATCATTAGATTCTTTCCACTGCCGAGTAACATGACCGTCCTCCATAAAGGTTCGACTGCTTCCAACATCAGCGCGTTGCATGCCAAAAACCGCAAAGTTTTGGAAATGAACGGGTTTTCATCTTGGCGTGGAAATTGCCAGCATTCTATTCGCATGCCAGAAAATGACAAGATGACCACCGATTCACCCAGCCGCACCGCCGGTCCGGACGGAGACAGACGCCGCCTTTTCCTGGCGGTAGCGCTTCTTGTGGCGGCTGCTTTAGTCGTCCTTTTGGTGTTGCTGTTGCGGCCCAACCGCCTGCACCCCGTGCCGGTGAACGGCAAATACGGCTATATCAACAATTCCGGCAAGCTCATCATTCAGCCGCAGTTTGAAAATGCCGGCGAGTTCAGTCGCAGTCTCGCTCCTTTCTCGTCGCAAGGCGGCAAATGGGGGTACATCGACGAGCACGGAAAAGTCGCCATTCCCCCACAGTTCGACATGGCGGATCCCTTCCCTCAAGATGGACCCGCCCTGGTCGGAGTTATGGGGAAACTAGGGTACATCGGAAAAGATGGGAAATACGTCATCAACCCGCAGTATGACGGTGCCGGCGAGTTCGGAGGGGGGAGGGCTCCGGTATCGGTAAACGGGCAATGGGGGTATATCGATGCGAAGGGCGCGATCGCAATTGCTCCGCAGTTCGCTGAGGCTGGAAATTTTTCCGACGGGCTGGCCGCGGTGCGCGTGGGAAACAGGCACGGCTATATCGACAAATCGGGCAAGCTCGTCATTAACCCGCAATTCGATCTCGCCGGCGACTTTCATGAGGATCGCGCCGCAGTCAGAACGGGTAATCGGTTCGGGTATATCGATCGAAAAGGAACCGTTGTGATTCCGCCCAAATTCGAGGCTGCGGGCGATTTCGCGGACGGCTTGGCTTTGGTGGGCCTGGGCCCACGATTCGGATATATCGACAAGCGCGGCAACATCGTGATCAACCCGCAGTTCGATAAAGGAGGGAACTTCCACGACGGGCTCGCGCCCGTGTGGATTGGCGAGAGCCAGGGTTATATCGACAAGGCCGGACACTACGTTTGGTCGCCGGCGTTTAACTGAGTTGTACGACGCCGCCAAAGTTAACCAAAATTGTTTTGACGGTCAGTCGGTTTGACAATCAAGGTTAATAGTTGTTAACCTTTGATTTCAAACATCTTAAGAATTTCGGTCCCCCGCTGGGTTGCGTGTTGGGTTCCCCGGACCACAAGAGGAGACATGAAGCAAGACTATTTTGTTTTGGTATTAGCGCATTCGTTGCATGGGCGTCTGCGCCGTGTGCACATTCCGCATAAAACCATATATGGCATTTTGCTGCTGGCGGTTTTCGGCATCGTGTCGTTGTTTGGGTTCGTTTCGAGCTATGCGCGGATGGCGTGGAAAGTCGCCAATTATAATTCGCTGAAGCGCGAGACTGATGCCATCCGGATACGCTATGAAAAGCTCCAGAAGACGGTCAACGAGACCAACCAGGAGCTAGCGACGCTGCAGATGTTCGCGAACGAAGTTTCCGTGGCGTATGGGATGAAGCAGAGGCTCGAAGGCACACCGGATATTGTTTCGGAAGCACGGCTGGTTCCGACGTTTCACGAAAGCGTGGAGGAGTACAACTACCTGCGGACGGGTAATCTATCGCGGGACGGATCTTGGTCTAAGGAAACTCACGCACGCAATTGGAAGTTGAATGTGATGCCGAGCATTTGGCCGGTCACTGGACGCTTGATGGGCGGTTACGGCGAGCGCAGCGATCCATTTTCGGGAGAAGGCGCATACCATACCGGCGTCGATATCTCTGCGCCGACCGGGACAGCGGTTTTGGCGACGGCCGACGGCGTGGTCACACATGCCGCTTTCAGCGGTGCGTACGGACGTCTGGTCGTGCTCGATCATGGCAACGGCTATGAGACTTATTACGCGCATCTTTCCCGCGCCGATGTGGTCGAGGGCCAGGAGATCCGTCGTGGCGAGATTCTAGGTGCCGTCGGAATGACGGGCCGGTCGACCGGGCCGCATTTGCACTATGAAGTACGGGTCGGCGAAGCGCCGGTGAATCCGTACCGGTTCTTGAACCGTCCGGTAGCAATGCAGGCGGCCGCTGTTAGAACCGAATTCCCCTTCTAAACACCCTTGCTGACGTTCGAACAGTGACTTAGAGACGCGGCGAATCAAGGCGAAGTGGTGAACACGTTATTCGAACAACATCTCTTCGACCTTGTGGGCCTCTTGCATCGAATTGCAGAGGCACTCACGGCAGAACAGATACCCTAATGAAGTGATCGGGGGCTTAGCGGTATTCATCCACGTGGAAGAAGCCAACCCGGAACTGTCTTCTCTGACAAGAGATGTCGATCTGTTGGTGCGCCGTTCCGATCCGGAGGCCATCAAAGCGGCGGGCCCGAAATATGGGTTTCGCGTGGTGCATGCGGCGGGGGTCGTCCCAGCTACGGAAATCGAGCCTGTGCGAAAGAATGTTCACGGCAAAGAGGTAATGGTCATTCCTGTCTGTGAGTTAGTCCAGATGAAGCTCACCTCCAACCGGGATAAGGATCGAGTTCACGTCCGCAGTCTCGATGCTGAGTTCGATCATCTAAATTGGCCCACTTCGATCGTCTGATTTGGCTCACCCTGTAAACCCCGGATGAAACGATTCCGGGATGGACAGGAGAGTCAAAGTGGAACTATTCGAGCAGATCCGGCTGGCGCACGCCGCCGGAGAAACGATTCAGGGACTTTCGGACAAGTACGG
>JBBROU010000041.1:0-38648 GCA_038229055.1 Bryobacterales bacterium
CTCTATCGCGCCTCGTCCGCCACGCGCCGCTTCTGCGTCAGGATATCGCGGATCGCATAAATCCGCCGCCCCTGGCTCTCGAAGTACGTCCGCATCAGCAGTTCGCCGATCAGCCCGGTGCTGAACATCATCAGCCCGGCCAGCAGCAGCAGCGCGCCGGCCACCATCAGCGGTCCGTGCTCCTGCACGATATTGTGGCCCCACCATACCTTGTCAAAGGCGCAATAGGCCAGAATCGCTCCGCCAACCGTGGTCCCGAACAGCCCGATGCTTCCGAAGAAGTGCATGGGTCGCGTGAAGTACCTTAGCAGAAAACGAATGGTCACGATGTCGAACAGCACGCGGAAAGTCCGGCTCAGACCGTAATGCGAATCGCCCGAAAGCCGCGGCGTATTCTGAATCGGCACCTCGGCCACGCGCGCCCCGTAGAAACTCGCCAGCGCCGGGATAAACCGGTGCAATTCGCCATAGAGGTGAACGTCCTTCAGCACTTCCGAACGGTACGCCTTGAAGGTGGTGCCGAAATCGCGCAGCTCCACACCCGAAGCCTTCGCCATCATCCAGTTCGCGATCTTTGAGGGAATCCTGCGCGTAATCGCGTTGTCGAGACGCTCCTTGCGCCAGCCGCTGGCGATGTCGTAACCCTCGTCGATTTTCGCGAGAAGAGCCGGAATGTCCTCGGGCGCGTGCTGCAGATCGCCATCCATGGCGATCACTACTTTGCCGCGCGCTTCGTGAAAGCCCGCCGAGAGAGCCGCCGTCTGCCCGAAATTGCGCCGCAGCCGCAGCACTTTCAAGTGCGGGTCCGTCGTCACCAGATTGGCGAGCAGATCGAAGCTTTTGTCCGTGGATGCATCGTCGATGAAGAGAATCTCGTAGGGCTTGCGCAATTCCATCAACACTCGCGTCAGCCGATCGTATAAAGGCAGGATGGAGTGCTCTTCATTGTGGATGGGTACGACGATGGACAACATAGCGATACACCTCAGTTTATCAGCGTTCCCACCTGCTATTCTGGAAATTCACCCATCACACTAAACCTCCAGGAGATTTACCCGAAGAATGTCTGTCAAAGTAGGTATCAACGGCTTCGGCCGGATCGGCCGGAATGTCGTCCGCGCCGCCCTGCACAACTCCGATATCGAGTTCGTTGCGGTGAACGATCTCACCGACACCAAGACGCTGGCGCACCTCACGAAGTACGATTCGGTCTTAGGCCAGCTTCACGAAGAAGTGAAAGTCGACGGCGATTCCATCAGTATCGGCGGCAAGAAGATCAAGGTGTTCGCCACCAAGGACCCGGCCGCCATCGATTGGGAATCGGTAGGCGCGCAGGTTGTCATCGAATCGACCGGCCGTTTCACGGACGCCAAAGAAGCTGCCAAACATCTGCGCGGCACGGTGAAGAAAGTCATCATCTCCGCCCCGGCTTCGAACGAAGATGTCACCATCGTGCTCGGCGTCAACAATGAGATGTACGACCCTTCGAAGCACAACGTCATCTCGAACGCTTCCTGCACTACCAACTGTCTTGCTCCGGTGACCAAGGTTTTGCATGAGAAATTCAAGATCCTGCGCGGATCGATGACTACGATCCACAGCTACACCAACGACCAGCACGTGCTCGACTTCCCGCACAAGGATCTGCGTCGCGCGCGTGCCGCTGCTCTCAATATGATTCCCACCACCACCGGTGCGGCGAAAGCCATCGGCAAGGTGATGCCGTGCCTCGAGGGCAAGCTGGATGGATACGCGATGCGCGTCCCTACGCCCGATGTTTCCGTGGTGGATTTCGTCTGCGTTACTGAAAAGCCGACGTCGACCGAAGAAGTGAACGCGGCGCTCAAGGCTGCTGCCGAAGGCGAACTCAAGAACATCCTCGCCTACACCGAAGACCCGGTGGTTTCGACCGACATGCTGCATAACCCGAACAGCTCGATTGTCGATGCGGGTCTGACCAAAGTAGTCGATAAGACACTGGTGAAGGTGGTTTCCTGGTACGACAACGAGTGGGGTTACTCCTGCCGCGTGGTCGACCTTGTCAAGTTTCTAGCGGACAAGGGTCTGTAACTTTAGGAGACGGGCAGGCAGGTCGTCTGCCCGTAAAGTTCCCTCTCCGCCCATTAAGCTTACGCGTCACCGAGAAGGCGGCGATCGCACGCGGGAATTCGTAGCCAAGCGCTCCGCCACATAACAAAATTGCCGCCGTCCCTTCTGAGCCGCGCGCGTAAGCAAGCGGTGTTTGGCAAGTCTAAAATCCGGTGCCTTCGCGCGCAAGTTTCCGGAAAAGCTCCCGCTTGGCGGCCGCTTCAAATCTTTCCGGAAATATTCGAACACCGTCGGATAATCCGGCGGCACTGCGGCGAAGTTATTGAAGGTTTCATGGACTCCCGTCGCCAAACTCGCCGTCGCCACGTAGTGCCACAGAATTCCGCGATTTCACCACCTGGCTGAAGAAGGTCGCTCGGGGCATTAGATCGTTCAGTAGATGCGGGATATTCTCCTGTCCGTCGGGGGCAATCGTCTCGTCGTCACGCGCGCCACCCCGGAATGTCACGCGCGAGCGCACGTCGGCTTCGTCGAGAAATCGTGGAATTTTCATGCTGTGTGGTAACGGAGCGAAGAGTAAGATGCTTCCGCAGCTTAGCTGATAAAATCGAGTCACCCTCATCCCGGGGTAATCATGTTCAATCGCCAGATGCTCGGCTTGTCGCTTATCGCTTGTTCGACCCTTGCCGGGGCGACCAACACGGAGATTTTTCGGGATCGAGTTGCGCCGATCCTCACCAAGAACTGTGCGTCATGCCACTCGGTCGGGGCGCCGGCGAGCAATCTTTCGGTCGCCACTTTGGATGCGCTGCTAGCCGGAGGAAAGCACGGGCCGGCGATCAATCCGGGTGATGCGGCACACAGTCTCTTGCTGCAATACGTTCGCGGCGAGAAGACTCCTGCAATGCCGCTTGGTGGAAAGCTTGCGCCCGAAACCGTGGCCGAATTGACAGCTGCGATCAACGCCATGACGCCGTTGCCGATGCTTACACGCAAACGCGACCCGCATATGGATTGGCTGCTGCGCAAACCCGTCATGCCGGCGGTGCCCACAGTTCAGCGCGCGTCGTGGGTGGTGAATCCGATCGATGCCTTTGTGCTGGCGCGTCTCGAAGCGAAAGGTCTCGCACCTGCCCCTCCGGCCGATCGCAGAGCGCTCGTTCGCCGCGTCTATTTCGATCTAATCGGGCTGCCTCCTACGCCCAATGAAGTTCAGGCATTTGCGGCGGATACGGCACCTGATGCTTACGGAAAGTTAGTCGACAAACTACTGGCCGATCCGCGATATGGAGAGCGCTGGGCGCGCCACTGGCTCGATCTGGTTCGCTTCGCGGAGTCCGATGGATTCGCGATCGATGGCGAACGTCCCACGGCATGGCGCTATCGCGATTACGTGATCCGCGCGTTCAATCGCGACAAGCCTTACGACCTGTTCGTGAAGGAACAACTCGCGGGCGACGAGATCACCGACAAGCGCGCGAAAGCCGAAGACAAACCGGAGCGCGCCGTGGCATTGGGTTATCTGCGCATGGGCACTTGGGAGGCCGACGCGAACTTCAAGACGCAGCTCCGTCAGGATTTTCTGAACGAGATTACGACCACCACGGGCCAGGTATTTCTCGGCTTCACCGTCGGTTGCGCGCGGTGTCATGACCATAAGTACGACCCGATTCCGCAGAAGGATTTCTACCGGCTCCAGGCATTTTTCGCCGCGACCCGCACCGATGACCGTCCCGCTCCGTTCCTCGATGTGGAACATCCGAGCGAGCGTAAGGCTGAGTTCCGGCGGTTCGAAGACGAGGCCGAAGTTACAGGGGACGCGGCCAAGAAGTTTGATGAAGAGTTGAAGAAGAAGTTCGCCTCGGACCATTCAAAGAACGATTTTGGGAAGGCCATCAAGGACACCAAGAATCCGGCGTTCACGGCGGACGAGCGCAAGAAATGGGAATCGCTGCATGATGCCGCGCGGCGGGCGAAGGAATCCGTGCCGCGTTATCTGCCTCTGGCGTACTCGGTATCCGATGTGGTGCCCCCGCAGGTGCCCGCCGTTGCCGACACTTTTGTTCTCGGGGGCGGCGAGCTTTCGGGTAAGGGCGAAAAGGTCGAGCCCGGATTTTTATCTTCGGTGACGGGGAAGTCGGAGCCTGCGGTGATCCCGTTCTCGGGCGAAGGCTCCGGAAGGCGCGAGGCGCTCGCGGAGTGGATTGCCAGCGCTGATAATCCGCTAACGGCGCGCGTCATAATGAACCGCATCTGGCAGCATCATTTCGGCGAAGGAATTGTGCGCACACCGAGCGACTTCGGAATCAACGGCGACCGTCCGTCGCATCCGGAACTGCTTGACTGGCTGGCGTTGGAGTTCATCGAGAAGGGCTGGAGCGTGAAGGCGATACACCGGTTGATGCTCACTTCGAACGCGTATCAGCAGGCCAGCGAGAGTCCGGAGTTACAGAAAGCCTCAGCGGCGGATCCCGACAACCGTCTGCTTTGGCGCGCGAACTGGCACCGCCTGGAAGCCGAAGTCCTGCGTGATTCGCTGCTGGCGGTGAGCGGGCGTCTGCAGAGCGAGAGTGGCGGGCCGGGTGTCTACCTCGACATTCCAGCCGACGTCGCGGGCGGATTCGAATTCTTCAAGTGGTTTCCGTCGGATGAAAAGTCGCAGCTTCGCCGGACCATATATACCTTCCAGCGTCGGAGCGTGGCGATGCCGATGATCGAAACGTTCGACGGCGCGAATATGAGTGAATCGTGCTCGAGGCGCAATGCCACCACGGTCGCGCCTCAGGCCTTCTCGCTCCTGAACAGCGAGTTTACCAATTCCGAAGCGAAGCATTTTGCCGAGCGGGTGATCGAACTTGCGGGACCGGATCGCGAGCGGCAGACGGAAGAATCGTTTCTGCTGGTCTTGGGCCGAAAGCCCACGGAAGCGGAGAAGCGGAAGACGGCTGAAGTTCTAGCGAACCTTTCGTCGCGCGAGGCCCTGACGCGGCTGGGCGTGGTCCTGTTCAACTCAAACGAATTTCTGTATCTGGAGTAAGCCATGAACTTCGACTTCGCACGACGACAATTCTTGTACCAGAGTCTTACCGGAGTCGGTGGACTTGCGCTATTGAATCTGCTGAATCGCGATCTGTCGGCGGCGAACGTGGAAACCGTGAATCCGCTGGCACCCCGGCAGCCTCACCACGCGGCGAAGGCAAAATCCTGCATCTTCCTCACGATGCTCGGCGGGGTAAGTCAGGTTGATACTTTTGACCCCAAACCAGCACTTACTCAGTTCGACAACACCGTGATGGATTGGAGCAAAGAGAAAAACACCGACCAGCCGAACCTGTTTGCCAAGCCGCGGCTCTTGTTGAAATCGCCGTTCACGTTCGCAAAATACGGCCAGTCGGGGATGGACGTTTCGAGCCTGTTCCCGCACGTGGCGACGTGCGTTGACGATATGGCGTTCGTCCGCAGCGTGCAGGCCGAGAACGGCAACCATCCAGCGGCGGTGTTTCTAATGAACACGGGGTCGGTGATCCCCGGGCGTCCGTCCATGGGCGCGTGGCTGACATTCGGACTCGGCACCGAGAACCAGAATCTACCCGCGTTTGTGGTGCTGCCGGATTTCCGGTCCATTCCGTTTAGCGGTTCGCAGCAGTGGGGCAGCGGATTTCTTCCGGCCAGTTATCAAGGCACCGTGCTGCGCTGGAAAGGCGAGCCGATCCATGATTTGAAGCCGCCCGCCGAAGTTACGAGCGATCTGCAGACGCGCGAGCTGGAATTGCTGCGCGCGTACAATCACGATTTTCTGCAGAAGCATCTGACCAATCCTGATCTGCAAGGTCGCATGGACGCCTATGAGCTGGCCTACCGGATGCAGTCGGAAGTGCCGGGCGCGCTCGATATGTCGAAGGAATCCGAGGCGACGAAAGAAAGCTACGGCTTGAACGACACCACCACGGAATCGTTCGGAAAACGATGCCTGATGGCACGGCAGCTTGTCGAGAAGGGAGTCCGTTTCGTGCAGCTTTACACACCGAGCCAGAGCTGGGATGGGCACACGGATATCGCGAAAAATCACGAAAAGAACGCCAAAGAGACCGACCAGCCAATCGCCGCTCTGCTGAAAGATCTGAAACAGCGCGGGCTTCTCGACAGCACGCTGGTGGTGTGGATGGGTGAGTTCGGGCGCACGCCGGACAATCTCGCCGAGCAGCGCGCAACCGCCGGGCGCGATCACAATACCCGCGCCATGACGATCTGGTTTGCGGGCGGGGGCATCAAGCCGGGTGCGCTAGTGGGCGCAACGGACGATCTGGGATTCAAGGCCGTGCAGGATATCTATCGCTTGCGTGACGTTCACGCGACCGTGCTCCATCTGATGGGCCTGAACGATATGCGTCTCACGTACTACAGCGCCGGACGCAACATGCGCCTCACCGATACCGGCGGAAGGGTTATCCAGCAAGTGCTGGCTTAGTTTCCAATTCATGTCAAAAAAACTTTTCGGCACCGACGGCATCCGCGGTGTCGCGGGCCAACCGCCTCTCGACCCTGTTACGGTCTCCGCTTTCGGAATGGCGTTGGCCGCCGATCTCGTCAAACACGCCAACAATCCGGAAGTGATTATCGGGATGGACACGCGCGAGTCCGGGCCGTGGATCGCGGAGCACGTCGCCGGAGGTCTGGCAAAGGGCGGTGTTGCGGCGCGCTTCGCCGGGATCGTTACAACACCGGGCGTCGCCTATTTGACGCGTTCACGAGGATTCGCAGCGGGCGTTATGATCTCGGCGTCGCACAATCCATATCAGGACAACGGCATCAAGGTATTCGCCCACAGTGGCTACAAGCTGCCGGACGAAGAAGAAGCGCTCATTGAAGACGAAATTTTACGGCTGCGCGATGGCGTGCATAGTAAGCCAATTTCGGTCGATTCATCCCTGGACCACTATTACCTGGATTATCTTCTCGCCACGATGCGCAGTCCGCTCACCGGGATGAAGGTGGTGATCGATTGCGGCAACGGCGCGGCTTCGGCGCTGGCTCCCGATCTATTTCGACGCGCAGGCGCGGACGTGGTTGCGATCAACGATCGGCCGGATGGGCGCAACATCAATCTGAATTGCGGGGCGTTGCATGTTGCGGGTCTTCGCGACGCCGTGCTGCGCGAACATGCCGACGCGGGTGCCGCTTTCGACGGCGATGCGGACCGGGCTATTTTGATTTCAGCGTCGTGCAAGATTATCGATGGCGATCACATGCTGCTCATCGCCGCACGGGCGCTGAAGGTTGACTCCGTGGTTGCGACGGTGATGTCAAATCTGGGTCTGGAACGCGCGCTGGAGCGGGACGGAATTCGCCTGTTGCGCACACCGGTGGGTGACAAATACGTCCTCGAAGAGATGGTGCGGACGGGCGCGGCGATTGGCGGCGAGCAATCCGGGCACGTGATTTTTCGCGAGTACGCCACCACCGGCGATGGCATGCTGACGGCCCTTCGGATCTTTGAGATCGCGCGCACGGCCGGTGAGAGTCTCGACGAGTTGACGCGCGACCTCGCGATCTATCCGCAGAAGCTGGTGAACGTGCGCTTCCGTGAACGCCGGCCGCTGCGGGACTTACCCGCGGTGGTCGCGGAAATTGAGCGCGCGGAAAAAGTGCTGAATGGCAACGGCCGCGTGCTGGTCCGTTTTTCGGGAACCGAGCCGCTGGCGCGGGTCATGGTGGAGGCGGCCGATCCGGCGCTCGTCGAAAGTTTTTCCGAGAGTATTGCCGACGCGATCCGAAGTGAAATAGGGTAGTAACATGCGCCTCTGCCTCTTTGCAGTCCTATTGGCTTCGACCCTTCTCGCCCAGAACACCAAACCCAAGCTTCCGAATGAGCAATGGGTGTCCCTGTTCAACGGCAACGACCTTACCGGCTGGCAGAAGGTGGGAAAGGAAAAATGGGAAATCGTCGACGGCGCGATCCATGGCCAAGGTATCACGAAGGATTACGGCTATCTGCAGACAGTCGGCAAGTACAAAGACTTCCACTTGGCGCTGCGGTTCAAGTGCATCGGGGACGGCAATAGCGGTGTGTTCTTCCACACTGCGTTTATTGGCGACACGGCCGATGTCTCACAAGGTTTGCAATTCGAGATCGATCAGACGCTGAACCAGCATACCGGCGGCATCTACGGCGACGGGCGGCAGTGGATCGTTTGGCCGTCACCGGAGAACGAAAACGTGCTGCACCATGACGACTGGAACGATTATTTGCTGAAAGTGGAAGCCAACCACTACGTGGTGCGATTGAACGGCGTCGTTATTGTAGACTTCACCGATCCGACGCCGAAGTCGTTTGACGGAACCATCGCGCTGCAATTGCATTCGGGCGGCAAGGGCAACTTTTCGTTCAAGGATATCTATCTGCGCGACCTCACCGCGCGGTGAAGCTGTTCTACTGCGATCAACACCAGATCCCGCTTCCCCCGGGGCACCGGTTTCCGATTCGTAAATACCGCTTGCTCCGCGAAAAGCTGGCCGCGGAATCGGGATTCGAGTTCGAGCCCGCCCCTTTCGCCGAGCGCGTTCCGATCGAGCGGGTTCATGAGGCGAACTATGTACACGGTTTTCTGAGCGGCACGTTAGCGCCGCAGGTCATGCGCCGCATCGGCTTTCCCTGGTCGGAGGGATTGGTTGCGCGCACGCTGGCTTCTGTCGGCGGTACGCTCGCGGCCACAGAAGAAGCGCTCCGGGTCGGCTGTGCCGGAACGCTGGCGGGCGGAACGCATCACGCATTTCCATCGGAAGGGTCGGGTTTCTGCGTCTTCAACGACATTGCGGTGGCGATTCGCGCGCATTCACTTCGGGCGGCGGTAGTCGATCTGGATGTGCATCAGGGCGACGGCACGGCCGTGATTTTCGAACACGATCCGGATGTCCTGACTTTTTCAATGCACGGCGCGCACAACTTCCCGTTTCGCAAGCAGCGGAGCAAGATCGATATCGGTCTGCCGGACGGCACGCAAGACCGCGAATACCTAGCCGCGCTGGGACCGGCACTGGAGCAGGTCGCGGAATTCCACCCCGAGATCGTCTTCTATCAATCGGGCGTCGACGCGCTTGCGACGGACAAGCTAGGACGATTGGCGCTCACACATGAAGGACTACTCGCGCGCGATCGGATGGTGTTCCAGAAGTTCCGCGAGATCCCGATGATTGTAACCCTGGGTGGCGGCTATTCGGACCCGATAGAGCCGACTGTGGAGGCGCACGCGAATACTTTTCGCGAGCTGACGGCTATTTAAAGGATCACACCGGGATCGCGTTTTAGCTAAGCGCTTGATTATCGCAGCGACATCCGACTTCCCCAGAGAGTGTACTCCAATAGAGTACAACGGGTTATTGCAGACCGTCGCAGAGACGCCCGCCTTTCTTGGCGGATACTGTTAGATCTTACCGATCTCGAAGGATAAAGATATGAAGAAGAAAAAACTAACTGCGGGCGAGCGAATGATCGCGAGCGCGAAACAGGCCCTTGCTTTCGCCAAAGGCGAGCAAGATACCCATTGCGAAGTACACGTGCCTGCTGAAATTGATGTCAGGGCTATCCGCGAGAAAATTTGTCTCTCCCAGACCGAATTCGCAAAGTTATTCGGCCTGAGCAAGCGGACACTGGAACATCGGGAGCATGGCCGACGCGTACCCACTGGTCCGGCTCGGGCTTTCCTTACCGTGATTGCAAGTGAACCCGATGCGGTCCGGCGTGCGTTGCTTGCCTAGTTTGCCCTCAATCGAGCTCGCGCTTGGGCGAGATTTGCTGCATCACCGACTCCACGTTCACCGCGTATTCGGCGCTTGCGTTGTATACCCGAAGCTTCTGATCCGTCGATTTGTTGCGGTAATAGGGCGAATGGGCCAAGCGGGACGCTACTGTCCGGATGCCTTCGCTGAGTGAGTGAAACGGGGTGTGGCCATTATTCCACCCGAACAAGTTGTTATTTTTCAAAGCCTTACCGCCGCTGGATTCGATCATAGAGATGCCGGGCAGCAAACGCCAGTCGATCTTATTAGCATCGGAGGCAGCGAGGAAGACGGACGAAAGTCGTTCTATCGGGCAATTGGCCGCGCGAAAGAAGCGGCGCAGCTTGTCCAGTCGGGGATCCTTTTTCTTGCATTCCTTAGAGGGCGGAATATTTTGATCGGCAGTGCCGCCAAAGGCGGGCACAAACACAACGCCGGCTACAATTACCACTCCGTGCGAGAGAAATTTTTTCATTACTGAAGAAGCTCCTTGAAGAAGAATCAAAGCGAAGGGCGGGAAGGTGGTTTCCGCGCCAGAGGAAGGATGCCGGGACGGCAACAGTAACTATGACATCTGCAAATTATACCATGCGCGGTTTAGGGCTTGATAAGCTCGGAATGTGAATGAACCATTGCACTTCGGTGTGAAACGGCTCCGCCGCATGGCCGTGCTGGCGGCGGCACTTTGCTTTGCAACGGGGCTTCCGGCGCAGGGCTTCCACACGTATATCGGGCAGATCGAAAGTCACTCGGTTTTGATCGCCTGGGGCACCACGGCCGGAACCGGAAACACCATCGGGCGCGATTCGCAATCGAGCGGCAAAGCGCATGTCACGGTGGGTGAAAAAAGCGGCGACACAGTGAAGAATTGGATCGTCATCAACGATCTTCCCGCGGACACTTCGCTGCCCTACGAACTGACTATCGACGGGATTAAGCGCGCGCAGGGCACGGTTCGTACATATCCGGACAAAGCGCAAAAACTGCGGTTCTTCGTGCTGGGCGATTGGGGCAATGGCACGGCGGCGCAATATCGCGTTGGGGATTCCATGTGGAAAGAATACGAGCGCTACCAGGCGACCGACAATCCGGTCCGCTTCGTTCTCACAACGGGAGATAACATTTATGCCGATGTGAACCTGTATGTTTCGTCTGCCCACTCGGGCGACGAAGACGAACATTGGGAATCTAAATTCTTCCATCCCTATGAGCCGCTGATCCGGCAGATTCCGTTTTATCCCACGCTCGGGAATCATGACGGCAACGGCTCGGAGAATCGCGGCGACCTAACCACCTACCTGGACAATTTCTACTTCCCAGGCAACAGACCGGCGCGCTGGTATACGTTCACTTACGGTGGTTTCGCGCAGTTTTTCGCGCTGGACAGCACCAACAACAGCGAAACCGGACACGTAGAAGATGTCTTCCGAGAGGGCGGCACCGAGTTCAAGTGGCTGAAGGAGCAGCTTCCGGCCTCGACGGCGCCTTGGAAAATTCCCTACTGGCATCATCCACTTTTTAATGCGGGACCACGCCATCCGGCGAGTTTGAAGGACCTCCAGCATTTCGCGGATTTATTTCAAAAAAGCGGCGTCAAGGTGGTATTCAGCGGTCACGAACACAATTTTCAATTCACCGAATTGAACGAGGCGACTGGGAACATCCGCTACGTAGTGAGCGGCGCGGGGGGCGAGCTGCGGACGGGTAATGTTCGCGGCAAAATGGCAAAGGCGCACATCGCCGGATGGGCTGCGGAATTCCATTTTTTGCTGGTGGATATTGACGGCGCAACGATGAAGATCACGCCCATCTCGGGCTCCGATGAGCCGGTGAGTGTGGTGAATCCGGACGGCAAAAAGATCCCGATGCCCTTGGTCGTCACGCGTTAGTATGCGGCTTATCGCGCTGCTGGCGGCGGATACGCTGGATGCGGAGCAAGTCCGCGGCGTGTTGCGGTACGACAGTTTCGCGCTCGGTTTCGGCCTCATCTTTTTGGCACTAGGCGCCGCGGCTGCCGCTGTTTTTCTCTTCAGAAGACGAAGCCAAGACCCGGCAGTCCTGTGGTTCGGCATCTTCTCGGCACTCTATGGCTTTCGTCTCGCGATGCATACGCGAACGGCTCGATTCACGGTGGACGCCGGGCGAGCCGCATGGCCTTTTATCATTGCCGCGATTACCTATTCAATAGCCATACCGGCGATCTTGTTTTTGCGGGAAGTGATTCCGGGATGGCGGCGCGTGCTGACACGGCTGCTGTGGGTGTAAATAGGCTTTGGGGTGACTGGCATTCTCTCAGATCTCGCCACAAGAAGGCCGATGTTCTTCAGTACGGTAAACAATGTCGCGGTCATCGCGAGCAACGTAGGGTTTGTTTTTGCGCTCTTTGCCTGGAATCGTCCGCCGGTTAGGGTCCGAACCCTAAAAATCGGGATGCTCACGTTGATCTTCACGGTCGTGCTTAACAATCTTTCAACATTGGGTCTTTTCCCGCTGCCTTTCAATCCTGAACCGATCGGGCTTGCCATGGTCTTAGTCGCCCTGGGGCAGATGATTTTGCAGCGAACGTTCGAGAATGAGGAACGCCTTTTGGCTCTCGATAAAGAACTTGAGATCGCACGGCGGATTCAGCTTTCGATTCTGCCGCGTGAAACGCCGCGAACGAGCCGGGTGAACATTGCGGCCCGGTATCTTCCCATGACGGCCGTGGCTGGGGATTTCTATGAATTCCTGGTCATTGACGAACACCGCATCGGAATTCTGGTTGCGGATGTTTCGGGCCACGGGGTGCCGGCGGCATTGATCGCGTCCATGGTGAAAGTGGCGATCGCTGCGCAACTACCGCACGCCGACGATCCGGCGCGGATAATGGCAGGGATGAACCAGACGCTTTGCGGGAAACTGCAAGGGCAATTCGTCACCGCCGCGTATCTGTTCCTCAATTTCGAGAGCCGCACGTTGCGCTATGCGGCCGCCGGGCATCCGCCGCTCTTGTGGTGGCGCAGCGCCGAGAGAAGCGTCGAGTCGATCACGGAGAACGGGCTGATTTTAGGGCTAATGCCGATCGCGGCCTACACTGCGGTCGAGCGTGAGTTCGCGCGCGGAGACCGGTTTCTGATGTACACGGATGGACTTCTCGAAGCCGCCAACGCCGAGGATGAATTCTTCGGCGATGAGCGCGTCCGTGCTGGGCTCATAAGCGGCGAGGGCATGGACGCCGAAGATTATGCGACGGCGGTGGTCGAGAATCTGCGCCGCTTTGCCGGTCACGACACCGGGCGTTCACCGGATGACGATTTAACCGTGGTGGTGGTGGATGTAAAGGGGGAAAATCCGCAGAGCGTCGTTGTGCAGTGCGAAGCGGACACGCCAATCTGCACCCCGAAGCCGGTACTCGCCGGTACTCGTGCCGGTTAAACTCCACGCAGCCTAAGAACGTTTCCAGCACCCGTCTCGGCGACCGATCCCGATCGTCACCCCGCCCCCTTCCGCCCCGCTTCCGGTTGTCAGCACCCTCGAAACTGGGGTATAGTACGAGTGAATCAAAACCTGAGGAGGTTTACCTTGAAGAAATTTGTTTTTGCCTGCTTATTTGTTACGTCAACGTTTGCTGTGAGCGCTTTCGCGGAAGACTGGACTGGCTATATTTCCGATTCGAAGTGTGCCGCCAAGGGTGCCAAGGACGAGCATGCCGATTGTGCCGTCAAGTGCGTCAAGGGCGGTGCGTCTCCCGTATTCGTGGTGGACGGCAAAGTCTACAAAATCGACGATGCGTCCAAAGTGGCGGATCATATCGGCCACAAAGTCACCATCAGCGGTACTCTCGATGGCGACACCGTTAAGGTTGACAGCGTAAAGATGTAGTTTCCCGGCGGGGAGCGGCTATTGTAGCTTGCCTCTCCCCTCCACCTTCCAAACCCGCTCCACCGTTTCTCCGCGCACGCCGTAAACGGACTCGTGCAGATTCACCACCACACATATGTGGTTGGGGAATATGCGCAGCCGGTCCCCCACCTTAAATTCTCTTGCCGCTCGAGTTATGTCGAGAAACCCGTGCTCCTCGTTCATTTTATGGAACACGGACTCAGGCGATCCGTCGATGAGGCCGTAAGTCGACCTCGCCGTATTCGGGCGGTCCGAGGAGAATGTTTTCGAGCCTCCATCGACCATTGCGTCTCCCTTACGCGGCGTCGAAACCACGGTAACCAGCACGCTCGCCGCACATTCTTCCAGAGTGCAGGCGCCGCTCAGATGAGTGTTCAGGTCATTGTAGACGTACGTGCCAGGGCGAATCTCATTCAGGCCATCGACAAGGTGCGAATGGAAAAGAGTCGGGGTGGACCCGCCGCTGACGATCTCCGCTTCTAAACCCGCCTTGTTCAATTCTCCCAGTAACCCGCGCAGCACGGTGCCGAGTGCCTGAAATTTCTGGGCGTCCTCTCCGTCAGGATTTCTGATGTGGCCGGGATAAAATGTGATTCCGCGAAAACGCAGCCCCGGCAAGGTCGATATGAGAATCGCCAGATTCACGGCCTCCGGACCTGGGACGAGGCCGACGCGCCCGAGTCCCACATCGACTTCGACCAGCACGCCGATCTCGACACCCGCTGTTTGCGCGGCTTCGGACAAGGGCCGGGCAGCCGCTTCGCTGTCGAGCGCCACGGTGACCGGAGTCCGGCGGGCGACTCGCATCAGGCGCTCTAATTTTTGCGCGCCGACGACCGGGAAAGCGACCAAAAGGTCGAATGGCGCGACATCGCCCGGCGCGCCAGCGAGCACTTCTGCTTCACCCACTTTCGCAACCGCGAGGCCCGCCGCACCGAGCGTAAGCTGGCGGCGCGCGACTTCGGGAGACTTATGCGTCTTGGTGTGCGGACGCAAGCGGAGCCCATGCCGGTCGGCGTATTGCTGTACGCGGAGCAGATTGGCTTCGAAGATGTCGAGATCGATGACGAGTGCGGGTGTATCCAGTTCGGAAATGTGCATTCTAGACGAATTTACGTGAAGCTCTATTTGAAGCGAAGCGTGAGCTTGCCGGCGGGTGTGGTGCAGAGAAGCTCGAGGTCTTTAAGCCGCTGCTTTTCAAGCGGGAAATAAAGCAGGCCGCTAACCATTTCCATAACGGGTTTTTGCGGAAGTTCTTTCTTCTCGAGCGCCGCCATAAGAGGATTTGCGGCGTCCTTACCGCCGGCCTTCGCCGTGGCTTTCGCTTCCGATACCCCCTGCGATGAGCCGATGCCGCCGCCATTGCCGGGCATGCGACGTGGGCGCGATCCCGTTCCAATGCCGCCCCAAATCGGGCCGTTCGATTCAGCCCCCGGGCTTTGGCCGCCCATCCTTTGTTCAGTGACAATCAGCGCGCCGTCGCCCGCGATCTGGCTCGGCGCGAACGGATGCGCGCGCTCGCCGTCCTTGTCGGTCTTCAGAACGAAATCGTCGCGATCCACCGTGTATGGTTTCGGATCTTTCGGCGTGATGCGAAGTTGCAGGACGATGTAGTGTCCGCCGAGGTCGGGACCGCCGAGTACTTGCGCGACAGTTTCCGTGTCGGCTGATGCGGTAGCCTCGATTGAGACGGCCGCGTTCTCAGCTTCACCGGTGCCCCGCGCAGGACGCTTGGCCGCGATCAGGATCGGCGTAAACGCGAAGAGGAGAAGGGCACGGGCGCGCATATGGTCGAAGTATATCGCGCTAGTAGCCCTTCACCTTATCCACTACGTTGAGCAGCGGCTCGCCTTTAGCGAATCGCGCGATGTTCTCTTTAAACAGATCCATGCGGCGCGCGCCAATGCCGTCGGACTGACCGGCGATGTGCGGCGTGATGATCACGTTGTCGAATTTCCAAAGCGCATGTCCGGCGGGAAGCGGCTCGGGATTGGTGACGTCGAGCCCGGCGCCGGCAAGCTGACGGCTATCGAGCGCCTTCACCAGAGCCGGAGTGTTGTAGAGTTTACCGCGCGAAACTGCGATGAAGTAGGCGCCCTTCTTCATCATCTCGAACTGCTTTGGGCCGATCATGCCTTCGCTCTGCGGCGTGTGCGGAGCGGAGACGAAGACGACGTCAGCTTCGGGAATTACGGTGTCGAGGCGATCCGGCGGGACCACTTTCGAAATGTATGGGCTGAACGGAATCTCCTTCGGATCAACGCCGATCACCTTCATGCCGAACGCGTTGGCGCGCTGTGCGATCTGCTGGCCGATACCGCCGACGCCAATGATGAGCGCCGTTTTGCCGCGAAGCTCAACCGGGTGGAACGCTCCGCGCGGCCACTCTTCCTTGGTGCGCATGGGGATGATCTGATTCAACTGGCGCGTCAGTGAGAGCAGCAGTGCGAAGGCGTGGTCGGCGATCTCGGGCCCTTGGATGATCTTGCAGTTGGTGAGCACCACATCGCTGTTCGTGAAGGCGGGGAAGCGGTATGTTTCCACTCCGGCGCTGTAGGTTTGCACCCATTTCAGTTTTTTGTCGGCGGCGAAAAGCTCGGGCGAGATGGTGCCGAAGATCGCGTCCGCGTCGGCCACTTGGGCGTTCAGATTACCGGTGTCGGCCGCGACAACTGCGACGTCTGGACTGACTTGCCCCATCTCCTGAATTTCAGCGGGGCCCATGCCGACGACGACTATCTTTTTCGAAGCGGCGGAAAGCAGAAACGCGGCGGCGAACAGCAGCGAAAGGGTCTTCATGGGTCACCATTATAGCGGTCTTGAGCGACTATGCTTTAGTTGCTGCCGCATTCACCCGCGTGAAGCTCTTGTCGAGCTGCGTGACGAAGTTATCCACGTCGCTGCGCGAAATATTCATCGGCGGAGAAAGGCGCAGGACGTTTCCGTAGAGCCCACCTCTGCCGAGGAGGATGCGATTTTCGCGTGCGGCTTCCAGCATTGCGAGAGTCGCGGCAGCCGCCGGCTTTTTCGTTTCGCGATCTTCCACCAGTTCCAGTGCCAACAGCAATCCCATACCCCGCACCTCGCCGATGAGCGCGTGTTTGTTTTGCAGCTCGAGCAATCCGTCGCGCAGGTACCCACCGACGTCCGCCGTGTTCGCGCGTAGATTCTTTTCTTCGATGTAATCGAGAACGGCCTTGGCTGCCGTGGTCACAACCGGATTGCCGCCGAAGGTCGAGATGGTGACGCCCTTCAGGGCATCGGCGATCTCGGGTTTGGCGATCGTTACGCCGATGGGCAGGCCGTTGCCGAGTCCCTTCGCGCTGGTAATGATGTCCGGCACTACGCCGTATTGTTCGATGCCGAACCACTTATTGCCAGTGCGGCCCCAGGCGGTCTGCACCTCATCACTGATGAACACGCCCCCGTGCCGGCGCACGATTTCCGCCACAATGCCGAAATATTCTTTCGGCGGAGTGATGAATCCGCCGACGCCCTGGATGGGCTCGCCAATGAATCCCGCGATGCGGCCCGAAGTGCTGGTGCGGATCAGTTCCTCAACATCCTGCGCGCAGCGAACGCCGCATGACGGGTAAGTCAATCCGAATGGGCAGCGATAGCAATATGCGTTGTGTGCGTGCACGATCCCGGGCTGCGGAACTCCGCCCAGACGCCACGAAGCCTGCCCGGTAAGGGTCATCGTCAATGCGGATCGCCCGTGATAGCTATGTCGCATCGCAATGATCTCGGTAGAACCCGTGAAGCAACGCGCCGCGAGAATTGCGGTCTCGTTGGCCTCGGAACCGCTGTTCGTGAAGAAAGATTTGCGTAGCGCCTGGTCGGGAGTGATGGCCGCTAGCGCCTTGGCCAGCGCCGCCTGTGGTTCCGTCGCGAATACGGGCGACGCGTGCTCCAATCTATCGACCTGCGCGTGAACTTTCTGATTGATCTGATCGTTGCAGTGGCCCACGCTAACCGTGACGATTCCGCCGAAGAAATCCAGATACTTGTTCTCGTCGGCATCGAATACGTATTGATCCTTGGCGTGCGTGATTACCAATGGCTCCTTGAAATAGTGGAATACCGACGGGAACAGGAATTCCTTGTGGTCGAGAATTACTTCTTCTTTGGTCATAGGACTTATGCGAAGTGAACGGTGTGTGCTTTGCCGGCTATGAGACGGACCCGCGCGGTATCAGTGCCACCGGGAAACTGCTGGCCTTTAGGGGCGCGAAGCTGATGCTCGCGCGAAATCTTCGGGCGCAACAAAGCGCTCACCGCGCGTCCATTAGCCCACGTGATATCGACCTCCACTCCGCCTCGGGCGCGCAGTCCGGTAACGGCTCCGCTGGGCCAGGCTGGGGGCAGCGCAGGCAGAAAATTGATCTCGCCTTCGTGGCTGTGCAGAAGCATCTCCGCGACTGCTGCGGCACCGCCGAAATTGCCGTCAATCTGAAATATCCAGCCTTCGCCCGCGGGATGCGTGTCGAAAAGACTCGGACCGGTGCTGTGATCGAGTAGCCGGCATAACGATTCGTGTGCCTTCGCGCCGTCGCACAATCGCGCCCAAAAGTTGATGGCCCACGCGCGGCTCCATCCCGTATATGCGCCGCCGGCAGCAAGCCTGCGCTCCAGAGAAATGCGCGATGCTTTCCAAAACTCCGGCATCTTGCGCGACGTGAATTCGCTGCCCGGATAGAGCGGGTACATGTGCGACATATGCCGCTGCCCGGGCTCGGATTCGTCGAAATCTCTGTACCACTCCTGAAGCTGGCCGTGTTTCCCCACCCGATACGGCGGAAGCTTCGCGCGCGTCTCTGAAAGCCTCTTGATGAAATCAGCGTCCGTTCCGAGGACGTCCGCAGCGGCGATGCAGTTGGCGAACAATTCGCGCATGAGCGCGATGTCCATGGTGCAGTCCGCGCTGGTTTCGGCACGCTTTCCATCGGGCGCTAAGAATGAGTTTTCGGTCGACCACGAAGGGCACGTCGTCAGATTGCCTTGCTTATCGGAAATCAGCCAATCCAAACAAAACTCCGCCGAACCTTTCATCAAAGGGTATGCGCGGCTGAGAAACTTCTTGTCTTCAGTAAAAAGGTAGTGCTCCCAGAGATGCGCGCAGAACCAAGGGGCGCTCATCTGCCAATTGGCCCATGTGGGACTGCCGCCGCCGAAATTCCCGACGGGCGCCGACTGCCGCCAGAGATCTACATTGTGGTGCGAAACCCAGCCGCCCGCCCCGTAGTTCACGGCCGCCGTGTTTTTTCCGTTCAGGCTCAAGCCTTCGATCAGATTGAACAGGGGCTCGTGCAGTTCGCTGAGATTGCAGGTTTCCGCCAACCAGTAATTCATCTGGGTGTTAATGTTCGCGGTCCAATTGGAACTCCACGGCGGGCGCACCAACTCGCTCCAGATGCCTTGAAGATTCGCGGGCTGCGTGCCCGGGCGCGAACTTGCGATGAGCAAATATCGGCCGTATTGAAAGTACAAGACCAGCAATGCCTGATCGTCGGGATGGGATTGAAATTTCTTGAGCCGCTCGTCCGTGGGCAAGGCACTGCGGCCGCTCGCGCCGAGATCGAGCGTCACGCGCCGGAAAAACTTCTGATGATCGGCGATGTGGTCGGAGCGCAGGCGAGCATATGGTTTGCGGGCTGCGGAATCTAGTTGCGCGAGGCAGGCCGCGGCGATCTCATCCGCGCTTGTCGTGGGCGCTTGATTGAAGCCTTTGAATCCGGTAGCGCCGGCAATCAGAAGCGTTGCTCCGTTCGCTCCTTCCACCGAAATTCCATCTGCTCCGGCGCTCACCGTGCCGCCCTCGTTAAGCACGCGGAGCCAGCACTCAAAGCGCATGGATTTGCCTTCGGCGTCGTCGTAAACCACCGGATTTTCGGAGTTGACGTAGTTCGGCTCCACGTGCGCCGGAGCCTTGCCATGCCGGCGCAGAGTGTTGATGCCGCTTGCCTCGGAAGTGGAATGCAGCGGGCTGTCGAGGGCCGTCGTGAAATTGAGCTGGCCGGGTTTGCCGGCCGTCAGCCGCACCACGATCACCTGATCCACGGCGGAGGAAAAAACTTCGCGCGCGAACGCCGTCGCATCGGTAGAATACATGACGCTGGCGATGGCCATATCGAGATCCAGTTGTCTCCGATAATTCGCGGGCGACCCAGCGTTCTTGAACTTTAACGACAAGTTTGCGAGCGGCTGGTACGACTGGTTATACGGGCCCTGCATCTTCCGGCAGAGCACGTCAGCTTCATGATATTTCTCCTCTTCCAGAATGAGCCGGCGGACCTCCGCGAGGTGCGTCTTCGCCTCAGGATTGTTCCACTCCCGCGGCGCGCCGGACCAGAGAGTGTCTTCGTTCAGTTGCAGCCGCTCGGTTTCGATGCCGCCGAAGACCATCGCTCCCAGGCGCCCATTGCCGACCGGAAGGGCGTCCGTCCAGATCGTCGCGGGCTGTTGGTACCAAAGCGTGAGATCCTGCGAGGCGGGTGTTGCCGCCAGCGAGCTGCCGACTACCGCGACCGCCGGAATGGTTCCCAGGAATTCACGCCGCGTGAAGTCACTCATGCTCTCAGCTTTTTGAAGTTCTCCAGGCAGCGCTTCGCCGTTTCGAGCGCGGGATAACGGCTGCCCTCCTGCTCGATCAGGTAATATTCCACGCCACCTGTCTTCTCGGCGGCATCCAAAATCTCTTTCCAGGGCGCGTCGCCTTCGCCGAATAATACGCGGAAGCCTTTGGCTTCTCCCGACGCCCAATCCTTCAGATGAAGGGACTTTATGCGGCCCGGATTCGCCTCGATCCAGCCGACGGGGTCATCCTCCGCTTCCAGGCACGTTCCCACATCCAACTGCAGCATCACTTCTTTCGGCGTGTTGACCGCGAGAACCTCGATAGGCCGCTGGTCGTCGAGGGATTGAAATTCGGCCAGATGATTGTGGTAACCGGCGCGCAGACCATGCGGCTTCAGCTTTTCGGAGGCCTCAGTTAGCCGGTCCGCCACTTCCTTCCACCCCTTGAGTCCGTCCACTTTTCCGGGTGACGCCATCACGATATACTTCGCCCCGAGAATTTTATTGAGTTCAATGGCGTGCGGCAGACCCTCGGGAGTGAACGCGCCGGAGTCGTTATGCGTCGAGTTGCAACGAATTCCCAGATCGTCCATCAGCTTGCGGACACCCTTCGCTTGCTCTGGAGTCCACTTGTAATACGGCGCATAGAACTCCACCACCTCGTATCCCATTTTGGCGACGGCGGTGACTGTGCCGGTCAGGTCTTTGGCGAGTTCGTCGCGCACCGAGTAGAGTTCAAGTCCGATGGGAATGTGTTTGCGAGCGGCTGCTAAGGCCAGTGGCGCTGCGGCTGCGGCGGTTAGAAAGGAACGGCGCGATGTGGCGCGAATCATTTCACGAACCATATCATAAGAGGCCGCCCACGGCTGTTATGATGGCCGTGAATATGAAACGCCGCGGTTTCGTGAAGGCACTTTTTGTGGCGCCCGCCGCGCCTGCTTTACTCGGTCAACAGGCGCCCGCCCCAGGGGTTCCCGCGAATCCCGCGCCGGGTATTCCACTGAATCCCACACAGTCCGTGCCGCCGCCCGCGTCGGCATCGAATGAGCTTCCGAAGATCGACATCATGGTGCCCGATGCCGCGGCCGAGCCCATGCCGCATTTCTTCGCGCGTGCGGAATTTGCCGCGCTACAAAGGCTGAGCGGAATTTTAATGCCTTCGGTGAACGGCGCCGCCGGCGCGCTCGAAGCGAAGGCGCCTGAGTTCTTGGATTTTCTAATCGGCGATTCGCCGTCGGATCGTCAGCATCTTTACCGGGCTGGCCTCAATGCGCTGAATGCCGCCGCAACTAAGCGCTTCAACAAGCCGTTTTCGGAACTGGACGCCGCGCAGGCCGACGCTGTCCTCGCGCCACTACGGCAGCCGTGGACTTATGAGGACCCGGCCGATCCGCTGGCACGATTTCTTCGGGTAGCGAAAGCCGACATCCGCACCGCCACCGTGAACTCACGCGAGTTCAACAACGCGGCTGCCGGCGGCAGGCGATTCGGCGGCAGCGGCACTTACTGGTATCCGCTCGATTAACTTATTGCCCAGAAAGATTACGACGTTCTCATCATCGGTTCCGGCGCATCCGGCGGCATGGCCGCGCACACTCTCACCAAGAAGGGCATCTCCTGCCTGATGCTCGATGCCGGGCCGCTGGTCGATTTCAATCGTGTGCGCGGTCCCAAGCCGGTGTACGAGCTTCCGTATCGCGGTTTCGGCAAACCCGGCCGTCTGCCGCACGTGATGCAGGCCAACGAATTTAACGCCAATCAGTGGGTAGATGAGACCGAAGTTCCGTACACGCACGACCCGAAGAGCCCGTACAACTGGGTGCGGGTGCGCATGATCGGAGGCAAATCGCTCTTCTGGGCGCGCATGTCTTTCCGTCTGAGCGACTACGAATTCAAAGCCAAGGATCACGATGGCTTCGGCGAGAACTGGCCTATCGGCTATGCGGATCTGAAGCCGTTTTACGACCGCGTCGAGCCCATTTTCCGCGTGGCGGGACGCAACGAGGGATACAGCCAGCTCCCGGACGGCGTGTTTCTGGAAGACGATTCGCCGTGGAGCGGCGCGATGAAGCGCTTCATCGGTGCGGCGAGCAAGCGCGATATTCCGGTGACCAAAATGCGACGCGCGACCGGCCGCGGACAGTTCGCCAGCTCGTTCAATCTGCTGCTTCCCGACGCGCTGGAATCCGGAAATCTGACGATTATTCCCAACGCCGTGGTTCGCGAGATCACCGTCGACAAGAACACCGGGCTCGCAAACGGCGCGAATTTCCACGATCGCCATTCGGGCCGCGAGATGCATGCGAAGGCGAGGATCGTCGTGGTGGGCGCATCGTGTCTGGAAAGCACGCGAATTCTGCTGAACTCGAAGATCGCGAATTCGAGCGGCGTTCTCGGGCATTATCTTCACGACCAGACGTACATCACGCAAGGCGTGCAGGCCATCGTGCCGGAAGCTAAGGACGGCAAGGCGCCGCGTGGCTTGATGGGCGGCGGCGGGTACTCGCCTCGCTTCGTGAATCTGAAATCGGGCAAGGAGCAGAATTTCATTCGCGGCTATGCTTTCGACTTCTCAACCGGCGGCACGCCCGATCCGAAATTCATTCCGGCATACGGGGCGGACCTCGACAAAGCGCTGAACAGCTATCGTGGCGCGGGCGTCACCGTGACGCTGATGGGCGAGGTGCTGCCGCGCTACGAAAACTTCGCCGCCATCGATAAGAAGGTGGTGGATGCGTGGGGCATCCCGGTGCTGCACATTCAGGCGCGTTACTCCGAAAACGAATTCAATATGATGACGCACGCGACCAATACGTTCGAAGAAGTGTGTCACGATGCGGGCTTTGAAATTCTAGCCAAGCACGACAAGATGCTGCCGCCCGGCTACAGCATCCACGAGTTGGGCACGTGCCGCATGGGCGACAATCCCAAGACCAGTGTGCTAAACAAGTGGAATCAGAGTCACGACGTCAAGAATCTGTTTGTCGTCGATGGCAGCAGCTTTGTAACCGGCGGTTATCAAAACCCGACCATGACGATCCTTTCTCTCTCGATGCGCGCATCGGAATACATGGCGGAACAGATGCGCGCGGGAAATCTTTGAAAGCATCGCTGTCTTTGCTCATAGCGCTTATTATGTCGGCGCAACCCATCCCCGCGCCCGAGCAGCCCATCCCGTTTAGCCACAAAACGCACTCTGGAGCGCTGAAACTGCAGTGCGGAATGTGCCATGTGAATCCCGATCCGGGCGAGATGATGACCGTGGTTGCGGCTTCCAAATGCATGCAGTGCCACTCCGCGGTGAAGAAGGACAGCCCTGCGATCCAAAAGCTGGCCTCATTCGCGAAGAACGAACGCGAGATCAGATGGGTGCGTGTCTACGAGGCGCCTTCGTATGTCCGGTTCAGTCATCGCGTCCATATCCAAGCGAGTAACACGTGCCAGGACTGCCACGGCAAAGTAGCCGAGCGCGAGCAACTTTTTAAGGAAGCCGACATTTCTATGGGCGGCTGCATGAATTGTCATCGCGTGAAAAAGGTCAGCATCGATTGCGCCTTCTGTCATGAACAGCAGCAAGCGGCGCTGCGATAGAATCCCATCGTGAACGCGCATCTTTCCCGACGAGCACTGATGCAGTTGGCCGGTGTTGCCGCATTGGGGGCACCGCGCGTCGAGGGCAAGGACACGCCGAAAATTTGTCTGGAAATCGGCAACGGTGCGCTATCCGCGGGCACGCTCGACGAAGGCGGCATGAAACGTGTTGCGCAGCTCGGCGTTGAGCATGTGCTGAGCGGCGGCCCGAAGATCCCGTGGACCGAAGCGCAGCTGAAAGATCAGATAGGCCGTCTCAAAGCCGGCGGTCTGACGCTCGGAAATCTGATGATTGGTGGGTTTCCGAATACGATCTATGGACGTCCGGGGCGTGACGAGGAAATTGAAAAGGTCATTCAATCCGTCCGCGCGGCCGGTAAAGCCGGCTTGCCCGTGATCGAGTACAACTTCTATGCGCATCGCGCGATGGAAGGCTACTACGAAGAGATCGGGCGCGCCGGTGCCGGGCTTACCGGCTTCGACTACGAGCGCATGAAAGATTTGCCACCGCTGCCGGAGGAAGGCGCTCACAACCTGGAAGAGATGTGGGCGAACATAACTTACTTCCTCAAGGCAGTAGTTCCGGTCGCTGAGCAATCGGGTGTGCGTCTGGCCCTGCACCCCAACGATCCGCCCGCCCCGATAAGCCGCGGCTCGCAGCAGATTATGGGGACAATCGACGGCTGGAAGCGCCTCATTGAAATCGTGCGGAGCCCTTCGAATGGGATCACGTTCGACTGCGGCGTCACGCGCGAGATGGGTGAGGATCCGGTCGCAATTTGCCGGTACTTCGGATCGCGCGACCGCGTCAATCACGTACACTATCGCAACGTGCGGGTCACGAAGCCTTACGAGAAATACGCCGAGGTATTCATCGACGAGGGCGTGAACGATATGTTCGCCATCATGCGCGAGTTGGTGCGCCAGAAGTATCCGCGCCTGCTCTATCCCGAGCATCCGCGCGCTATCGACTACGATCGCGAGCACCCCAATTTCCGTTCGATGTATCCGGGCGGCGGTGGCTATGCGGGTTTCGCTTTCAACGTCGGATACGCTCGTGCCATGATGCAGGCTGCGCTATCGGTAAGCTGAGACAGGACTATGACTCACCACAAATTTTTCATTGCCGCGGCTCTGGCTGCTGCAACATGCGTGCCTCTTTCCGCCCAAATTTTCAGCATGAGCAAGGAAGAGTTGATCGAATTCACGCCGGGCAATCCGTTTGAGCGTTTTCCCGATGGCCGGCCCATGGTGCCCGACAGCATTATCCAACGCGCGAAGGGAATGTCGGCCGAAGAGGTCTGGGCCGTGCTGCCCGGCAAAGGATTCCGCAATCAGTATGAAGACGGCTTTCAGGTCGTTTTTCCGGAGAAAAAATTAGTCGGTCGCGCGTTTACTGTGCAGTTCATGCCCGTGCGCCCGGACGTCGAAGGCGTCGCAGTCAATCGCGCGAAAGCCAAAGGCGGCTTAAAGCTAGGCAACCAGATGGCGCTGGATATGTTGCAGCCCGGTGATGTGTTGGTGGTGGATATCTTCGGAAAAAAAGACGGCGGCACCATCGTCGGCGACAATCTTTTCTACTACGTCAACAAAGCAACCCACGGCGGTGGCATGGTGGTCGACGGCGCGGTTCGCGATCTTGACGGCATTTCGGAAATGGGCATGCCGGCTTATGTTCGCAGCGTTCATCCCAGCGCCATTGCCAACGTGATGCTGACGGGAATCAACATTCCGGTGCGCATTGGAAACGTGACTGTGATGCCCGGCGACTTAGTCTTCGGCGATCGCGAGGGCGTCTACTTCATTCCGCCGTCGCTCGCGAAACAGGTGGTCGACAATGCCGACGAGGTTCACGTTCACGATGAATGGACGCGCAAGAAGTTCGATGAAGGCAAGTATAAGTCGAGCGAGATTTATCCGAGCCCGAAAGATCCGCAACTCAAGAAGGAATACGACGAGTATCTGAAAAAGCGGCTCGCGGAAATCCGAAAATGATCAACAGTCTCATCTGTTGTGTGATCGCACTGATGGGCTGCCGCGCGCTGAATGCGGCCACGCCAATCGGAATCTTCGAGAATCACGGCGACGTCGGCCCGGTGCTGCACCCTGGTTCCGCGCAATACGACGCCGCCAAGCGCACCTACACCATCAGCGGCAGCGGCGTGAACATGTGGTCCACGGCGGATGAATTTCACTATGTCTGGAAGAAAGTGTCCGGCAACGTGACGTTAACCGCGGACATTGCATTCTCCAACGAGAGCGGCGATCCGCATAAGAAAGCCATGCTAGTTATGCGGCAGAGTCTCGACCCGGCAAGTGCGTACGCCGACATCGCATTTCACGGCAATGGCCTAACTTCTCTCCAATGGCGCGAAGAGACCGGCGCTGCCACGCACGAAATCCAGAGCAATATTTCCGCCCCGAAACGCGTCCGCATCGAGAAGCAAGGTGAGTCCTTCTACTTATCTGTATCCGCCACGGCCGCAGAGCCGCAATTCGCGGGTACAGCGATGTACGTGCCGTTGACCGATCCCTTTTACGTCGGCATCGGCGTCTGCGCGCACAACAAGGATGCCGTCGAATCCGCCGTATTCTCAAACGTCGATCTTATTAGCACACCGCCACCCACCGCCAACACTTCTCACACTGCGTATCGCACCCTCGAAACCATCGCGGTCGCCTCCACCGACCGTCGCGTGGTTTACACCACGACCCACTACATAAGTTCTCCCAGTTGGACGCACGACGGCACGTCACTGCTGTTCAACAGTGGTTACAGCGAGCTCAGTCAGGTTCCTGCGGCGGGCGGAGAGCCCACCGTTGTCGAAACAAGTTTGCGAGCTGCGGTAAACAACAAAGAAGTAGCGCCCGACACGGGGGACGGTTTGACTAACGTGCTCCCACATCTTTCGCCCGACGGCACCCGCGTGGCGTTTTTAACGATGAGTCGCCGAGGAGATACTCAAGTCAATCGCGTCGCCGGCTTAGGTGAGGTAACCCTGCGCGTGATGCTGCTAAGCGATAAGAGTGTCCGAACACTGGCCAAATTCAACGCTTGGCCGGACTCCTTCGATACATCTCCGTGGTCACCCGACAGCCGCAAACTCGCATTTGTAAGCCATCAGTTCAAATGAGACGTCTTTCCCGGCGAGCCTTCCTGACCGCCGCCGCCTTTTCGCCCGGCACCGTTCGCGCGATGCAGCGTCCCGACCAATTCGGGATCGACGCGCTGATCGAAGGCACGTCCATGGCCAAGATTCCGGCCGGTGAGTTCGTCATGGGGTCGAACTTCGGCAACACCGACGAGCAGCCGCAGCACCGAATCCGCATCACCCGCGCATTCGAGATGGGCAAATTCGAAATCACGCAAGCGCAGTGGGAGACCGTGATGATCGACCCGCACGCACCCGGCGCAACTCGTCTTACACCGCAGGGAGTTTCCGTAAGCTCTGCCCCAAGTCACTTCAAAGGCCCGAATTTGCCAGTCGAAAGCGTTTCCTGGGACGACATTCAAGTTTTTCTCACGCGCTTGAACGCGCGCGATCCGGCTCATGTTTATCGGCTGCCGACTGAAGCCGAATGGGAATACGCATGTAAGGCGGGCAAGCCAGGTTCGAGCTCAACCGAGCTGGAAAAAACCGCCTGGCACAAATCCAACTCGCACGGACAGACGCAACCTGTCGCTGAGAAAGAGCCGAACGGTTGGGGCCTTCACGATATGCGCGGCAATGTCAGCGAGTGGGTGCAGGATTGGTATCGCGCCGATTATTACGCGAACAGCCCCGCTGCCGACCCGCCAGGTCCGGCCCCGGATTCGTATCGCGTATATCGCGGCGGATGTTGGTTCGATGCCGAAGAATACTGCCGCCCGGCGCTGCGCCGCTTCGATTTTCCCAGTAGCCGTTTCTACAACGTCGGCTTCCGCGTAGTGCGAACGCCGCGTCCTTAATAAACGCCGAGATCCTCTCCGTTGATCGTGCGTCCCGAGTAAGTCTCGCCGATCTCCTTCACCAAATCGATTTGATCCTTCGGGCCGAAGTACAACTGATGGTAAAGAACCAGCAGCTTGGGCTTGCACTTCGCGGCAATCTCGGCCAACTCGCGCGTTGAAGTGTGAAAGCTGCCGTGGTATCGTTTGGCACCTGCCGGAAAGCGCGCGAAACGGGCCGCCGAATAGACTTCATGCACCAGGACATCACACTGTTGGCAGGCTGCGGCGAGCGCCGGACACGGCGCAGTGTCGCCCGAGATCACAATCCGGCGCGCGCCCGCATCAACAGCGAAACCAAATGCTTGTTTCCACAAGCCGTGGCAGACCGGAATCGCCCGCACCGTCACATTCGTATCGCGGTAAATAACACCGGTGCCCTTTTCAATCTCATGCACGTTGACCGCGAGACCTGCGGGCGAAAGGTGCTCGAACCCTTCGGAACGCATCTGAATGTCTTCACTGTAGGCCTGCTTGATGTGCTCTGTCATCGCGGCGGTACCCTTGGGACCGTAGACTTCCAGCGCCTGGGTGCGGCCGACGACCCATGGAGTGAGGATCACGTCGGGAAATCCGAGCGTATGATCGGAATGCAGATGAGTCAGGAACAGGCGCGTCAAAAGGGGAGCCTGCAGTTCCCCAATACGATGCTTCTCCGCAGCTTCTTCGGCGCGACGGACGACGCCGGCGCCCGCATCGAAAAGGTAAGCCTGCCCGTTCACCACGACCGCGACGGCCGGACCGGAACTGGCCGGGTCGGGGATCGGCGTGCCCGAACCCAGCATCACCACGCGCGCCATTTCGGATGGATACGCCATCGGGATCAGAAGAAAGATTGCCATCCAGAGCCGCAGCCCGTGCAGGGTATTCACCGGGACGAGTGTAACAGCAAATGAATCAGCCAGCCCCGGCCCTGGAACTCGACGCGAACCGCTGGCGGTCGCTCGCCGTGATTCTGTCCGCCGCCTTCCTCGTCGCGCTGGACTTCTTCGTGGTGAACGTTGCGATTCCGTCCATCAAGGCGGATCTGCATGCTACGTTCGCGCAGATTCAACTCGTGATTGCCAGTTACGGTCTGACTTACGCGGTCCTGCTGATTTCCGGAGGGCGGCTCGGTGACATTTATGGCCGCAAGCGGATGTTTATGCTGGGGATTTTGGGCTTCATCGTCACTTCGCTTTTCTGCGGACTGGCACGCAGCCCCGGCGTGCTGATCGCCGCGCGCGCGCTGCAAGGCATTGCCGGAGCGCTGCTGTTTCCGCAGGTGCTTTCGATCGTTCAAGTGACGTTCCCCGGACGAGAGCGCGCGACCGCATTCGGTTTTTTCGGTATGACGATCGGCATCGCGTCATTCAGTGGCAACGTGCTCGGCGGGCTGCTGGTCTACGCGAATCTATTCGGCTTAAGCTGGCGTCCTATCTTCCTGATCAACTTGCCGATCGGTTTGCTGACTTTATGGGCGGCGGCCCGCATCGTGAAGGAATCGCGATCGCTGAAAGCCAAGCGGCTGGATCTGGGGGGCGTGGCCATCGTCTCGATTGCGCTCACCATGCTGCTGTATCCGTTGATTGCGGGCAGGGAAGCGGGCTGGCCGCTGTGGACATTCGCATCAATGGCGGGTTCGGTGTTGATGCTCGTACTCTTCGTGCAGTTCGAGAAGGTCGTCGCGGCGCGCGGAGGGTCCCCGCTGGTCGAGCTTTCACTGTTTCACGATCCCGTGTTTGTGACGGGCCTGTTCAGCGGGATCTGCTTCTTCAATAGCGCCGCGGCATTTTTCCTGATCTCCACAATCTTTTTACAGAACGGACTCGGTTATTCGGCGAAAGATGCCGGCCTGACGTTTGCCTCATTCGCAGCCGCCTTTTTGTTCAGTTCGCTATCTTCAGCGCGGATCCAACCCAAACTTGGAAGCCGGATCATCAATCTCGGCGCGTTGCTGATGATCGCCGGCCTTGTGACATTGTTGTGGCTGACTGCCATCTACGGCGCGGCTTTAACCGGCATTGAACTCGCGCCCGCGCTGCTGATCTACGGAACCGGGCAGGGCTTCGTTATGCCGACGCTCATTAGCACGATCCTGATCAACATCAAGGGGAGCGACGCCGGTTCCGCCTCCGGGGTGCTCACCACGGTCCAGCAGGTTTCTTTCGCGATGGGTGTTTCCGTGATCGGGACCGTTTTCTTCGGATCGCTCGGCGGTGGAACTGGTGTGCCGATTTTCGTGCATGCGCTCCGCACCGCGTTCACCGTCAACATTTGCCTGCTGACAATTACATTCCTGCTAGTTCTGCGGATCCCGCGGTTCCCGATCAAACCTGCTCAATTCTGACATACTGTCCTGAATGCGTATGTTCCTATTCCGTTCACTTTGTTTAGCGCTGTTGTGTTCCGCGTTGTGTTCCGCCGCTGGGGCCGAGCCGGTTAAGCTCCAAATCGCGACCACGGTTCCGTCACCGCAGCTAGTCGGAACCAGCATCGGCGTGCATCCCCGAGTCGAAAGCTCCAAGAGAGCTAAATACACATTCCAGTACAGCGCGAGTGTGAACGGCGGTCCTTTTCATGTCATCCGGGACTTAAGCCAGGATTCGATGTTCATCTGGACGCCACCGCTTTTCGAGCATGAAGCGCAACTGCGTGTTGCTGTGAAGAGTGACGCCGGCGACACGGGCGAGGCGATCCTTCCGTTCCGCCTGCTCTCACGCGTGAAGAATGGAAATACAGCCGTGAACCCCACCGCGCATCCTCTGGTGGCCCTGTTCAGCGTTCCCGCGTGCCCCCAAGGCAGCCAGGTTCGAATTGCGTTCCGGGCGGCGGAGACTTCCGCAGTAAGTTTTGCCGGCCCCGAAGACTGTCGCGGCACACTGAGCAACAACCTCTACGTGGCCGGCATGCGTGCTGACACCGCGTATCAGATGCGTGCGGAACTGCTGATGGGGCCGAAAGTAGAGTCGGGAAACTGGCTGCTGTTTCATACCGGACTTCTCGACGGCAACTTCCCGACGATTACGATTCCCGTATCCGTCGCGAGAAAGAACGCCGTCACCGAACCTATTTTGGTGCACAGCGTCGTGGCCGGTAATACGCCTCGCCCATTTGCGACTGATTTGGATGGCAACGTCCTCTGGTATCTTCGGGCGGACGCGTTCATGACCCGCATCGTCAAGGGCGGTCATTTTCTGTCGCTATCCGATGGCACTAACTCGGTCAACGATATGAAGCGGCTCCAGTTACTCCGGGAGTACGATCTGGCGGGTAACTTAGTGCGGGAAACTAACATCAGCCGCATCGCCGAGCAACTACAAAGCCGCGGCATTAAATCCGATTGCAAGAAGGGCGGCGAAGAGTGCGTCGACAGCTTTCACCATGAGGCGATTCGTCTTCCCAACGGCCACACGCTTGCCGTCGCAGGTTTGGAACGGATGTTTCCCGCCGGCACGCAAGGCGCAAAAGAGCGGGTGAATGTGATTGGCGACCTTGTGCTCGATCTCGATGAAGACCTGCAAGTTGCCTGGGTGTGGAATTCGTTCGATCATTTGGATCTGAAGCGCGCCTCCCTGTCCGGCGAGAAGTGCAAGATCGGGCCTGGCGACGATGGCTGCCCAGCGGTATTTCTGGCCGACACCGGAAACGGCTGGCTGCACTCGAACTCCCTGAATTACGTGCCTTCCGACGGCAGCCTTCTGCTATCGATCCCCGAGCAGGATTGGGTCATCAAGGTCGATTACCAGAACGGACGCGGCTCCGGAAAGCTTCTTTGGCGTTTGGGCGCGGGCGGCGATTTCACCGCTAAGTCGAGCGACGCGGATCCCTGGTTCTCTTACCAGCACGATGCAGGTTATGAGCCGACAGGTTCCAATCTGCTGACCCTGATCGACGACGGGCATGCGCGTAAGAAGAAACATCCGGAAGCCAACAATCGCGGTCAAGTTTGGAAGCTCGATGAGAAGGCGAAAACCGCGGAGCTGGTCTACAACGCCGACCTGGGCGTTTACTCATTCGCCGTGGGCTCGGCGCAAAGGCTTGCGAACGGCGGTTATAGCTTCGAAGCCGGTATCTTAAATCCGCAATCGCCATTCTCGCGCGCCATAGAAACGGCAGCCGATGGCAAAGTTGTCTATGTTCAGCAGCTGGACGGCGCCATTGAATACCGGAGTTACCGGATCGCCGATCTTTATTCACCGCCCACTAAGTGACCATGATCATCTTCCGCGTAATCTGTCTTGCCCTATCCTGCCTCGCTGCTGCATACGCCGAGCCGATGAAGGTGCAGCTTCTCTCCAGCACTCCGTCGCCGCAACCGGTAGGCACAAGTATCGGCCTGCTGCCGCGCGTCGCTAACACCCCGCCGGGTATGTACGTGTTTCGTTATAGCGTGAGTGCGGATGGCGGCGGTTTCCATGTAATCCGCGATTTCAGTCAGGCGCCCGGCTTCGTCTGGACGCCCGCGCTGGTGGAGCATGACGCCCGCGTGCGCGTGACGGTGAAAAACAGCAAGACTGGTGAAGCCGTCGACGGCGAACTGCCGTTCCGCATTGCTTCGCGCGTGAAGGGCTCCGACAGCGTTGTGACCCCAACGTCGCATCCATTGGTGGCGCTCTTCAGCGCTTCCGCTTGCCCGGAAGGAAGTCAGATTCGGGTGGCGTTTCGTGCATCGGATAACGCGCCGACGGCTCACACCTCTTCTCAGCCTTGCAAGCCCGGTGCGAGCGCGAACATCTATGTGGCCGGCATGCGCGCCGATTCCGTTTACCAAATGCGTGAAGAAGTAGTGAACGAATCCGGCAACAAGCCCGGGGTCTGGAAGATATTTCACACAGGCATGCTCGACGGGAATTTCCCGCCCGTGAGCGTTCCGGTTCCTGCATCCCGCACCAGTGTGGCCGAGCCGGTACTGGTCCATAGCGTAGCCTCGATGAGCGATCAGGTGCGTCCGTTCGCGACGGATCTTAAAGGGGATTTGATCTGGTATCTGCGCACGACGGCATTTCTGACGCGAATCGTTCCGGGAGGCCGGTTTCTGACATTGTCGGAGGGCCAGAACTCGGTGAACGATATGCGGCGTTTGCAGTTACTGCGCGAGTTTGACCTTGCGGGGAATGTCCTGAGAGAAACGAACATTAGTCGCGTTGCCGAGCAGCTTGCATCCCGCGGCATCAAGTCGGATTGCCGCAAGGGGGGCGAAGAGTGCGTGCCCAGCTTCCACCATGAAGCCATTCGCCTGGCCAACGGCCACACGCTGGTGCTCGCCGGGCTTGAGCGCATGCAGCCCGCCGGGACACAAGGCGCGAAGGAGCGTGTCGACATTCTGGGCGACCTGATCCTCGATCTCGATGAAGATTTTCAGGTCGCCTGGGTCTGGAATTCCTTCGATCACATGGATCTCAAGCGGGCCTCTCGTGCGGACGCTAAATGCAAAATCGGCCCGGGCGGGGGCGGTTGCACGGCCGTGTTTCTGGCCGACTCCGCCAATGGATGGCTGCATAGCAACTCGCTGAACTACGTGCCAGCCGACGGCAGTGTAGTTGTCTCCATGCCCGAGCAGAACTGGGTCGTGAAGGTGAACTACCAGAACGGAAAAGGCGACGGGAAAGTGCTCTGGCGCCTCGGCGACGAAGGGGATTTCAGACCGAAGACCACCGATCCGGAACCGTGGTTCTCCTTTCAGCATGATGCCGGCTTTGAGCCCGCGGGCTCGAACCTGCTTTCGATCTTGGACGATGGCCACGAGCGCAAGAAGAAGCACCCGGAAGCGAACAATCGGGGTCAGGTGTGGAAGATTGACGAGCAGACGAAAACAGCGGAGCTCATCTATAACGCCGACCTGGGCACTTATTCGATCGCGGTCGGTTCCGCGCAAAAGCTGAGCAGCGGCGGATATACTTTCGAGGCCGGATTCATCAACCCAGGACCTTCGCCTTACTCGCGCGCAGTTGAAACTTCGGCCGACGGAAAGATCGTGTACGTCCAGCAGGTGGACGGCGTGATTGATTACCGCACGTTCCGTGTCCCCGATCTTTATTCCGCACCGGTGAAATAACTGGAACGTCAGGTGTAAACTGATCCTCAAGCACCGAAAGGAATTTTGATGATCCAGTTGACCGTGAACGGAAAAAGCAGGCAGTTCGATGGCGATCCGGACATGCCGCTGCTCTGGTTTTTGCGCGACGAACTTCAGCTCACCGGAACCAAGTTTGGATGCGGCATGGGCCTTTGCGGCGCATGCACGGTCCATGTGAATGGCGCCGCCGCGCGAGGCTGTCTCACACCCATGAGCGCCGCCGCCGGCAAGAAGATCACCACCATCGAAGGGCTCGCGGTGAAGGGCGAGCACCCGCTCCAGAAGGCTTGGAAGGCCTGCAACGTTCCGCAGTGCGGCTACTGCCAGAGCGGCCAGATCATGCAAGCCGCGGCTATGTTGAAGCAGAAGCCCAAGCCGACCGATCACGATATCGATACCGGGATGCAAGGGAACATCTGCCGCTGCGGCACCTATCAGCGCATTCGTCAGGCCATCAAACAAGCCGCGGGGGTGAAAGCATGAGCGAAGTAATTCAATCGTCGCGCCGTGGTTTTCTCGGGCAGATTTTTTCAGCCGGCGCGCTGGTGCTGAGCGCGCCCTTGATTCCCAACTTCGCCGAAGCTCAGCAGGCCGCAACGTCGGGCGACGCGAAAATCTGGCAGTCGAGCGTCTATCTTGGCATCGAGCCCGATGGCACCGTCAAAATCGTCGCTCATCGCTCTGAAATGGGCACCGGCGCCCGCACGTGTCTTCCGATGATCGTCGCCGATGAGCTTGAAGCCGATTGGAGCCGAGTCCAAATCGTGCAAGCCATCGGCGACGTGAAGTATGGCTCGCAAAACACGGACGGCTCCTGTTCCGTTCGCGATTTCTACGATACGATGCGCGGCGCGGGGGCGGCCGCGCGCACGATGCTCGAACACGCGGCTGCCGGTAAGTGGGGCGTTTCGCAGGAAGAATGCGAGGGACGCAATCACTTCGTGATTCACGCCAAAAGCGGACGCAAGATGTCGTACGGCGAATTGGTTCCGCTGACTTCCTCGACAACCGCGCCGGCGCAGAACGCGGTGCATTTCAAGACGCCGAAGGAGTTTCGCTACATCGGCACGAGTATTCCGTTGACCGATCTCAACGACCTGGTCACGGGCAAGGGCATCTTCGGGATCGACGCAACCATGCCCGGGATGGTTTACGCCGCGATCGAGCGTCCGCCCGTGATGGGCGCGACGATGAAATCGCTGGATGATGCGGGAGCCAAGCTGGTAAAGGGCGTCACGCAAGTGGTGTCGCTCGACATCGCAAAGCCTCCGTACGGATTTAAGCCGCTCGGCGGTGCGGCGGTGATTGCCGACAATAGCTGGGCCGCCCTGCAAGGTCGTAAGAAACTCAAAGCCAATTGGGACCTCGGCGATAACGCTTCCTACGATTCCGCCGCCTACCAAAAGGAGCTGATCGAGACGGCGCAGAAGCCGGGACGCGTTGCGCGGGAAGCCGGCAACGTGGATGCGGAATTCGCCAAGGGCGGCAAGATTGTCGAAGCTTCTTACTACACGCCGATGCTGGCGCACGCACCGATGGAACCGCCCGCGGCTGTGGCCGAATTTAAGAACGGCAAGGTCATCGCGTGGGCGGCGACACAGAATCCGCAGGCCGTGCAGGACACCGTTGCGAAAGCACTTGGAATTGCGGGGACGGATGTCACCTGCCACGTAACACTGCTGGGCGGCGGCTTCGGCCGAAAATCGAAACCCGATTACGTGGCCGAAGCCGCGCTGCTTTCCAAGCAAGTCGGCAAACCCGTCAAGATCGTTTGGAGCCGCGAGGACGACGTTCAATTCGATTACTTCCACTCGCCCGCCGGGATGTATCTAAAGGCAGCCGTCGACGACAAAGGCCGCCCCACTGCTTGGCTCCAGCGCAGCGTTTTTCCGCCGATCGCGATGCAAGACAATCCCGAGGAGCGGTACGGCGGCTTTCAACTCGGCATGGGCTGGACCGATTTACCCTACCCGATCCCGAACCTTCGTGTCGAGAACGGTCCGGCCAAGGCGCGCGTGCGTATTGGCTGGCTGCGATCTGTGTCGAACGTGTATCATGCGTACGCCGTGCAGTCGTTCACCGACGAACTTGCGGCATCGGCGGGGCGCGACCGTGTGGAATACTTGCTGGATTTAATCGGCCCGGCGCGAGTAATCGACTTCAGCAAGGAAGGCTTGAAGGAGGACGCGCCTGCCAATCCGAAATTTCCGTTCGACACCGCGCGGCTGCGGAACGTGATTGACTTGGTCGCGCAGAAATCCGGTTGGGCCAACAAAAAACCTGGCGCGGGCAGTGCGTTGGGAATCGCCGCGCATCGCAGCTTCCTAACTTATGTTGCCGCGGTCGCAGAGGTGGTTGTGAAGCCGGGCGGTGAAGTTACGATTCCGCGCGTGGATATCGCCATCGACGCCGGTCGTGTCATCAATCCCGACCGCGTGAAAGCACAGTTCGAAGGGGCGTCGGTGTTCGGCACAAGCATCGCCTTGATGGGCGAGATCACCGCGAAGGGCGGGCGCATCGTGCAATCGAACTTCAATGGCTACCCGGTTGCGCGGATGAACCAGGCACCGCTTGTGACGAACGTCTACATCGTCGCGAGCGATGCTGCGCCAGCCGGTGTGGGGGAACCCGGAGTTCCGCCCATGGCCCCCGCGATCTGCAACGCAATCTTCGCGGCTACAGGCAAGCGTATCCGGGATCTGCCGGTCAAGAAGCAGTTAGCCTAAAGCGAGTAGGGCCGCTGATGGGCGCGGATGAAAGCTGATAAAAAAAGACAAAAATTGGCTCTGCCTTTATCAGCGTTCATCGGCGTCCATCCGCGGCTAGTGGCTTTTTCAGCTTGGCAGATAAGCGCGCAAGGCCGGGTACATGGCTTGGACGAACGCGATGCCAGCTTTGGTCGCGGCGTCGTCATGGTCTCCGGTTACGGGGACAACCACGCGGACTAGCGCGGTGTCGCTGCGGTGGTTGCGGACCGAATCGGCCACTAACCAGAATTTGGCGGAGAACTCGTTCGCGATTACGCGGTGCTGGGTCTGATACCAATAGAGAACGAGACTCTTCTGGTCACCCTTGGTGACGATGTAGCGATTTACCTGAATGGTTTCGTTTCGGATCGGGATCGGCACGTCGACATAGCCAATGGCCGTGGGACTCCAGCCGGCGCCGGGCAGGCAGTTCTTGGGCGAATGCGGCGTCTGGCCGGTGCGCTGCGTCTTGAAAAACGCGATGAACAGGTTCGCGCCGCCGTACTTCGATTCGTACCAACGGGTGAGCGTATCGTCGGCTCGAAGCACCGCTAAGTCGTCCTGCGGGATCACGCCCACACTGGACAAATGCCAGTCTTCAACCTGCGTTGGGAACGCATCGAGAGGGCGCTCCAGCGGTATGCTTTCGCCATGCGAGGCGGTGTAAAACAACGCCGCTTGAACCAGCAACACCACACTTAGAATGCGCGCATACTTGCCGCGCAGGAAACCTCGAACGTCAGGCACGGCCATAAACTTTTGAATACCCTCGGACGAACAGTTGGTGCACCCCGGCCATAATGACCAGCGCCACCATAAAGATGACCCAGCCGGATGCTTCGTGAAAAAATCCCTCCGCAAGTTCCGGTTTATATTCGGCAAGAATGCCGGTCAGGGTAACGCGGCTGGCGTTGGCAATGATGGCGATTGGAATCGTGCTGGCGAATAATGCCACGCGAATCCAAGTGCGCTTCTCGAAAAAATATCCGTAGATGAGCGAAAGGAACGTGAGCGAGAGCAGCGAGCGAATGCCGCTGCACGCCTCCACCACGTTCAATTTCTGTTCGGGCAGCTCTAAGATATTCCCCTCGCGCAACACCGGAATTTGGAGGACGGTGAGCGCCCATTCGGCGGCTTGCGTGGCGAATTTCTGGAGTGGGAATGTGATCCGGTTATAAATTACGCCCGGAATCGGAACCATAAAGAGGAGTAGCAGGAGCGGGAATCTGAAAACTTTCAGGTATTCGATGCCGCCCAGCAGCAGCACAATTCCGGTTATCGATATAACAAACGCCGTGCGCGCCAGAAACAGTTCGGCTCCGAGCGTCGCGATATAGAGCTGAAACGCGCCATAGATGACGATGGCCAGCCCCCACCAGTTCGGCTTGGCGGCAATACCCGCTAATTCGCCGCGTTTCTGCCACGCGATGTAGGCGGCAAGGACCGGGACGAAGAACCCGTGGCCCATGTCGTCGTCGGTGTTCCACTGGTGCACCAACATGATCAGGACAGGCCCGTAGCAAACACCGAGCAGGACACCAAACCAGACAATGGTGCTCCACGAAAACGTCGAACTGCGTTGTTGCCCGGGAGTTACACTGACGACGGAAGCCATGCCCAAATGCCGTTGCTAGTATAACATCGCCACATTCAGCCCAAACGTTTCCAAGGCTTCTGTGGGTTTCAGAGTACAATAAAGAGTGTTCCGTTTTTTCCCGACCGCGGTATTTACGTGTGTCTTGTGGTGTGCCTTTCCGGGCCTTGCGGCCACTCCGTTCTTCCCCATCAAAGACTTAAAAGCTGGTATGCACGGTACCGGCAAGACCGTGTTCCAGGGCGATCGCATTGAAGATTTCCAGGTCGAAATTCTGGGTGTGCTCGAGAATATCGGGCCTAAGCAGTCGCTGATTTTGGCGCGGCTCTCGGGCGGGCCGCTGGAGCATACCGGCGTGCTGCAGGGAATGAGTGGCAGCCCGGTTTA
>JBBROU010000042.1:0-38142 GCA_038229055.1 Bryobacterales bacterium
ATCGGTCTCCGATTTCTCCGTCACATAGAACGTGCCATGCTGCGCTCCGACCAGCGGTGTAAGCTCGGAAAGAAGCTGCTGCGCAACGGTCAGCAGGTTTCTTTGACCCTGCACCATGCCGGTGAACTTGGCGATATTCGTTTTCAACCAGTCCTGGTCGTTGTTCTTACGCGTGGTCTGCGCCAGATTGCTGATCATCTGATTGATGTTGTCTTTCAGTGCGGCGACTTCGCCCTGCGCTTCGACGGCGATGGTCCGGGTCAGATCGCCTTTGGTCACGGCGGTGGCCACGTCGGCGATCGCGCGGACCTGCGTAGTTAAGTTCGCGGCCAGCTGATTTACGTTGTTGGTGAGATCGCGCCAGATGCCGGCGGTGCCGGGCACGCGAGCCTGGCCGCCGAGTTTCCCTTCGATGCCGACCTCGCGCGCTACCGTGGTGACCTGATCCGCGAACACGGCCAGCGTGTCGATCATTTCGTTGATGGTGTCGGCGAGCTCGGCGATTTCACCCTTCGTTTCGAGGACCAATTTCCGCTTGAGATCGCCGTTGGCGACAGCGGTAACTACCTTCGCGATGCCGCGGACCTGCGTGGTCAGATTCGCCGCCATCGAGTTCACATTGTCGGTGAGATCCTTCCAGGTTCCGCCAACTCCGCGCACATCGGCCTGGCTGCCGAGTTTCCCTTCAGTACCGACCTCGCGCGCCACGCGGGTCACTTCCGAGGCGAACAAGTTTAGCTGGTCGACCATCGTGTTGATGGTGTTCTTGAGCTCGAGAATTTCGCCGCGCGCATCCACCGTAATCTTGCGAGAAAGGTTGCCGTTGGCGACGGCGGTAGTCACTGCGGCGATGTTACGCACCTGATCGGTCAAGTTGCCGCCCATCGAGTTCACGCGATCGGTGAGATCCTTCCACGTTCCGGCGACGCCGCGCACTTGAGCCTGGCCGCCAAGCTTGCCTTCGGTGCCGACTTCACGCGCGACGCGAGTTACTTCCGAGGCAAAGGAGCTGAGCTGATCCACCATGGTGTTGATGGTGTTCTTCAGCTCCAGGATTTCGCCGCGGACGTCCACCGTGATTTTGCGCGACAGATCGCCATTCGCGACGGCGGTGGTCACTCCGGCGATGTTTCGCACCTGGTTAGTCAAGTTACTCGCCATGGAGTTGACGCTTTCGGTGAGATCGCGCCACGTCCCGGCGACTCCGCGCACCTCGGCTTGGCCGCCGAGCTTCCCTTCGGTGCCGACCTCGCGCGCCACGCGAGTCACTTCCGAGGCGAACGAGCTGAGCTGATCGACCATGGTATTGATGGTGTTCTTCAGCTCTAAAAGTTCGCCGCGCACATCGACGGTGATCTTGCGGGACAAGTCGCCATTAGCTACGGCCGTAGTTACTTCGGCGATGTTACGCGCCTGATGGGTCAAGTTGCCGGCCATGAAGTTTACGCTGTCCCGTCAAATCCTTCCAAACGCCGCCGACGCCTTTCACAACGGCCTGTCCGCCGAGCTTGCCGTCGGTGCCGACTTCACGAGCCACGCGGATGACTTCGGATGCGAAGGAGCTTAGCTGATCCACCATCGTATTGATGGTGTTCTTGAGCTCGAGAATTTCGCCGCGCGCGTCGACGGTGATCTTGGTCGTAAGATCGCCCTTGGCGACGGCCATGGTGACGCCAGCGATGGTACGACATTTGGCGTAATTGGCACTGCGCGTTTCCTGGAAAAGATCCAATCGAGTGCCTGCCGGTAACCAGCTAGCTCCTCCTCTGAACGGTCTTGTCGCCGGGCCCTCCCGATGACGATAGGGAGCGGTCGCTCGGGGGAAACTATCACGCCTTCAATACGATTCGATGACTCAGTGCTCTGGATGATTGCCTGCTCGCGCAACACCCTAAGCACTTCGGGCTTTTGCCTGATCCAAAGATCTTGTTTGCCCTGGATCGAGCGTCAAACTCTTGTATTGTAGCCGAATAATAGCTAATACATTTTTTAATAGCCAATTCGGGCCGCGGGTTAGGCCAGGATTTCGGACACTACGCGGGCGGGGAACTGGTCGGTCAGGCGTTCCTTGAGTCCATGGCGCTCGTACGCGAGGTCGCGGTAATTCATGCCGAGCTGACTGAGGATCGTGGCGTGGAAATCATGGACGCTGACGCGATTCTCGGCGGCCTTGAAGCCGATCTCGTCGGTTGCGCCGTGAACATAGCCGCGCTTGATGCCGGCTCCCGCCATCCAAACGGTGAACCCCTGCGGACCGTGGTCACGGCCGGGATCTTTGCCGCTGCCTTGGGAGATGGGCAGGCGCCCGAACTCGCCGCCCCAGACAACCAGCGTCGAATCCAGCAGACCGCGCTGTTTCAGATCTTTAAGCATCGCGGCGACAGGTTTGTCGGTCTTGCCGCAAGCGTACTTCAACCCCGTCGTCAGGTCGCCATGGGTGTCGAAGATCTGGTTCTCGATGTAGAGCTGCACGAAGCGCACGCCGCGCTCGACCAGGCGGCGGGCCATCAAGCAGCGTTTTCCGTACGACGCGGTTTGCGGATCGTTCAGGCCGTAGGCTTCGCGCGTAGCATCGGTTTCTTTGGTGACGTCAAGCGCGTCGGAAGCGGCGAGCTGCATGCGCGCGGAGAGTTCGTAGCTGGAGATGCGGGCATCGAGCTCCGGCTGGAAGGGGCGCTCCTTGCGATGCGCTTCGTCGAGCTTGCGCAGCAGCGTGCGCTCGGCTTCCACCAGTTGCGACGGCACTTCGGCGCGCGGCTCCAGGTTCAGCACGGGCGGGCCTTCAGCGCGGAAGCGCGTGCCCTGATAGATCGGCGGCAGCCAAGCCGACTGCCAGTTGGAGATGCCGTTGATGGGCAGGCCCTTGGGGTCGTCAAGCACCACGTATGCGGGAAGATTTTGATTTTCGGTGCCGAGACCGTAGCTCACCCAGGAACCGATGGAAGGCCGGCTGGCGATGGTGCGGCCGGTGTGCATCAGGAACAGCGCGGGCTCATGGTTGGCGTGCTCACCATACATGGAGCGGATGAGCGTGATGTCGTCGGCGCACGTTGCCAGATGCGGCAGCGCGTCGGAAATTTCCATACCGCATTCGCCGTGCCGTTTGAACTCGAAAACCGCGGGGTGAAGGACACCGGCATTCTTGCCGTTCGAGATCGCGAACGCCAGCTCGCGGCTAGGCGATTTGCCGGCCTGCTTTTTCAGCTCCGGCTTGGGATCGAACAGATCCACCTGGCTGGGCCCGCCGTTCATGAACAGATGGATGACGGATTTCGCCTTCGCCGGAAAGTGCGGGGCTTTGGGCTTCAGATCGAAGACGTTCGAAACCGGCGGCGCATCGCTGGCACGTAATTCGCCGGAGAGAATGGCCGCGAGCGCGGCACCGTGGAGGCCATCCACCATGGTGGAGAAAAAATCGCGGCGCGTGAATTTGGACATAGGTTCGAATGGTCCTCTCTAGTCGGTCGATCGAATCAATTTAATCAATGAAGCTGAATTCGGCGGTGTTGAGCAATGCGTGACAGTAATTGGCCAGCGCCATCCACTTGGCCGTAGACGCGCGCGGAGAATCGTTGTTTTCGCTGGCGAGGCGCGCGGGCCAGGCTTTGCGAAATTCTGCGATGGCATCTTCTCCGGCCTTTGACTCAAGTGCGGAGGGCGCGCGCGCGAAGGCACGCCAGTAAACATCGTCAATCTGCCTGCCTGTTACATCACCGGCTTCATCGATCACGCGGCCGGCCATATAACGCGCCAGTTCCCACGTCATGGAGCCGTTCATCATGTGCAAAGCTTGCGTGGCGACGTTGGAATGCCGGCGCTCGGTGCAGTTCGGCGTCATCGCGGGTTGATCGAAAGCGTCTAGCAACGACATCGGCGTCTGGCGGCGATGTAGCACGTAAATCCCGCGGCGAAGGCCGGCGGCGGTCGGCTTCACGGTGACCTCTTTATCGGGCGTGATCTCGACTTCGACGGGCTCGCCGAAGAGGGTCGGATCCATGCGGCCGGTTGCGGTGAGCAGGGAATCATACAGCGTCTCGGCGTCCATGCGCTGCAGGGGCATGCGCGAAAGCAGCTCATTTTCCGGGTCGGCAGCCACTAACGCCGCGTCAACGGTCGAAGTCTGCCGGTAAGCCTGTGACGTCATGATGAGCCGGTGAATCGACTTCATGCTCCAGCCCTGGCTGACGAATTCGGTCGCGAGCCAATCGAGCAATTCAGGGTGCGACGGGGCCACGCCGGAGTGGCCGAAATTCGAAACGCTGGCGACGATGCCGCGCCCGAAGTGCCGCAGCCAAAGCTGATTCACCGCGACGCGCGCGGTCAGCGGATGGTTGGGTTGAGTCAGCCATTGCGCCAGTGCGAGGCGGCGGCCGCTCGCGCCCGGGAACGGCGAAACCGCCTGGTAGGGCTTCAGAGCCGCGTTCTCCAGAACGGTCGGAACCCCGGCCTCCACCGGATCTCCAAAGCCGATCGGATCGCCGCGGCGAAGAAGATAGGATTGCGACGGCTCCTGGTTGTCGGTCAGGATGCGGACGTAAGGCTTGGGCTTTAGCTTCTGTTTGGCGGCTTCGAGATCGCGGTGAATGGGCTGGATCTTTTCCTTCAGCTCGGGAAATTTCTTGATCAGTTCTTCTTCGGTGAGCTTTTCAGTGGCCTGGGCGCGGAAGGGCTCTGAAATTTTGACGGCCTGATCCTCAAGGCTCTTGACCTCCGCTTCGATGGGCGCATTGAACGCCGCGACGCTGGTGCGTTCCTGCTCCTGCGACAGGTCGGCTACACGCTCTTTCGGAGTGCGCCATTCATAGGGATTGTACGCGGCCTGAAGAATGGCGCTGAGGCGGTAATAATCGCGCTGCGGAATGGGGTCGTACTTGTGATTGTGGCAGCGCGCGCAGCCGACCGTCATCCCCAGCACCGACGAGCTGAGCACTTCGGTTTCATCCGCGATGATGTTCATGCGCTCGGCCAGGAGGCCGCGCTCGCTGGAATCGGTCTGGTCGGGCGTGTTGCGCAGGAACCCGGTAGCGGCCAGACGGTCGATCAACTCGGGCGAGGCATTGCCGGGCTTCTTCCAATCGTCGGACATTTCGTCGCCGGCGAGTTGCTCGGTCAGAAAACGGTCGTAGGGTTTGTCGGCATTCAGTGAACGGATCACGTAGTCGCGGTAGCGCCAGGCATAATGCCGGACGCCATCGTCCTGACCGAAGCCCTCGGAATCCGAATAGCCGGCCAGATCGAGCCAGTGCTGGCCCCATCGTTCTCCGTAATGCGGAGATGCGAGCAGGCGATCGACCAGCTTTTCATACGCGTGCGGCGCGACGTCTTTCAGATAAGCGGCAGCTTCGGCGGCTGTGGGAGGCATGCCGGTGAGGTCGAGGTAAGCCCGGCGCAGAAGCTGCAGTTTGCCGGCTTCGCGCGAGTAATGCATCCCCTTGGCTTCAAGCTTCTGAAGCAAAAATGCGTCGATGGGGTTGCGGACCTGGGCTGAGTTCTTCACTACCGGCACCGCGGGTCGAACAGGCGGCTGGAACGACCACCATTTCCGGTCGGAATCCTTCACCATTGGCGCAACCGCGGCGACAACCGGACCCGGCGCACCTTCAGCGATCCAAGCTTTGATTTTTGCGATTTCGCCGTCCGTGGGAAGTTCGATCGCCAGGTCCTTCGCCATGTCGGAGGGCGGCATCTGGCCATTGGCCATGCGCTTATAAAGGAGGCTCTCTTCGGGCTTGCCGGGCACCAGCGCCGGCCCGGATTTGCCGCCCGCGAGACGGCTAGCCAGCGTGCGCAGGTCGAGCCCGCCTTCTTTCGCAAGACCGCCATGGCAGCGCACACACCGGGCCTGGAAGATGGCCCGCGCTTCTAATTCGGTTACAGGCGCCGCAACCTCAGCCGGTGCGGCGAGGCCTTTATTGATCCAGGTTCGGATGATATCGATCTCGGCATCCGTCATCTTGACCTTGCCCGGAGGCATCTGGCGGGTTACAACCTTATCGATGATAAGGCTTTTGTCGGCCGCTCCGGGCATGACGACGGCGCCGGACTCGCCGCCTTTCAGGATCGCTTCGGGCGTACGGAGGTCGAGCTTGCCCATCGCGGCAGCAGCGTGGCACGGGAAGCACTTGGCCTGGAAGACCGGCTTCACATCGGCGTCAAACGAGGGCGGCGCGGTTTCCGCCCGCGAGGAGAGGGCGCAACCGAAGAGCACAAAAATCGCAGGCAGCCGGCGGACAAGACGGAGCATAGAGGGAATCTTTGTATTCTACCGCGAGTGGCGAGGTTCAGTTAACGCTAACGTCGGGAGCACCGGGCGACCGCGACGGCCCTTGCTTCGAATCGTCCTCGATCAGTATCGACCGCGATTATGACGTCGAACTAATTCGCGAACCACGGAAGCGCGCATTTGCGCAGGCGTTTTCGGCTTCCCATGGCTGCTTAGGCATCCGACGACCTCAGACAGCCGCGTGCGGGGGAAACGCCCGACGGGCCGGAGCAGAATTGCTTCACCAGCTTCTTCTACGATGAATTCGGTGCCCGCCTTCCACGAGCGCGATCCCCGTATGTTCTTCGGAGGAACAACCTGAGCTTTGGCGGAAAGCCGCGCAATTTCCACAGTAAGACTCATGTAAGATTATCGCGCGGGCGCGGTTCCTTATGGTAGTGAAAACCCAATTAGCGTATCGGCCGCCTTATCGCTAAAGAATCCGCCACCGCCGGCCGCGACTACGACAAACTGCCGCCCTTTCTTAGTGCGATAAGTGATGGGCGTTGCATATGCGCTGGCATCGATCTTGGCTGTCCACAACTCTTTTCCGGTGGACGCATCGAAGGCGCGGAACCTTTCATCGGACGCGGCCCCGATAAACACCAGTCCGCCCGCGGTGGCGATGGAGCCGCCTATGTTCGTAGTTCCGGTGTTGTGAATCCCGCGCTTCTCCAGTTCATCGACGGTTCCGAGCGGGACTTTCCAAGCCGTCTCGCCGGTATCCACGTTGATGGCCGACAACGTTCCCCAGGGCGGCTGTTGGCACGGCCAGTGATTGGTGTCCCAGAAGCGCGCATAGCCTCCCAGCGGGCTCGTCCGCGTGAATGCATTCGGCGAGCCATCGGGCTGTTTGGTTAACTGTCCGATCGCACCCGCCTCATTGGCGTTAACGAATATCAGCTTACGTTCCGGATCGAACGAGACCCCCGACCAGGTAGCGCCACCGAGTGTTCCTGGAAAGACGAGTGTCGGCGTCAGGTCGAATGGCGTGTACCGCCCACGATTCGAGAGCGTCGCATAGAGATCCGCGCAGTAACTGTGAGACTCCGGAGTGACCGTGGTCAGGTCCGCCGCACTCATGCTGCTGCGCGAAAGAGGAGCGGGTTTCAGGGGAACCGGCTGAGTCGGCCACGTCTCTTCACCGGGCACGCGGCTTTGCGGGACCGGAACCTCCTTCACTTCGAAAAGCGGCTTGCCGGTCAGGCGGTCGAGGATGAAGACGAGCCCCATCTTCGTGACCTCGACTACGGCGGGCTTGCCCTGCGCGGTGATCAGGGCCGGGGGCGCCGGAGGGTCGTAATCCCAAACGTCATGATGCACGAACTGGTAGTGCCATGCGATCTCACCGGTAGCCGCGTGCAATGCCACCAGCGAATCTCCATAGAGATTCTGGCCTTTGCGATCGCCGCCGTAGAAGTCATATGAAGGCGAACCGATCGGCAGAAACAGGAGTCCGCGCGCGGCGTCGAGGGTCATGATCGACCAGACGTTTGCGCCGGTGCGCCGCTGCCAGCCGTTGCCGCGCCAAGTCTCGTGTCCCGCTTCACCGGGTTGGGGAATGGTGTGGAATCGCCAGGTCAGCTTCCCGGTGCGCACGTCGAACGCGCGAACGTCTCCGCTGGGGCCGAGGCCCGGCGACTCGGGGACTTCGGCTCCGGTGATTACGAGATCGCGATAGATCGCGGGCGGCGAAGTGACGTCGTACACGGCATCGGGAAATGCGTCAGCCGCGCCCTTGCGCAGATCGATCTCGCCCTCGTCGCCGAAGCCTGGAACCGGGATGCCCGTACGGGCGTTCAGGGCTAGCAGTCGCCCATCCGCGGTACCGGCGAAGATACGAGGCGGCGTTCCGGCATTGCCGGGCCAGTAACTCACACCGCGGCTAGGTCGATCGTGCGCGGGCCGCTTGCGGCGGGTCCACGGACTGAAGGTCCACAACTCGCGGCCGGTATCGGCATCGAGAGCAATCACCCGCCCGGCCGGCGTCGATACATACATCACGTCGTCGATCACCAGTGGAGTCGCTTCAAAAGCAACGCTGTGCTGGCCGCGCGGGGCATCGGGCGCCAGTGGCGCGGCGTCGCCGGTGTGATAGACCCAGGCGCGCTGCAATCGCGCTACATTGGCGGTGTTGATGTCGCGCAGCGGAGAGTAACGCGCGCCTCCAACGTCGTGACCATAGACGGGCCAACCATCCGGCCCGGAGAATTGCCGGTCGGCAAATTCGAGATAACGATCCCAATCGTACGCCGTGACATCGTGCTTCCCTGTGCGCATGTGATACGCGATGTCATTCATCACCGGCTGATTCACTGGCGGCAGCGCCGTTGTTCGCAGCCCTCGCTTACCGAGCAATTCATAGACGGGGCTCGCGCCTACGGCGGAAAGAAACTCGCCTTCGGGATCGGAATAAGTATCGTCCTGGGCGCTGGCAATGTAGAGAGGGCGCGATGCAATCAGAGCGGCGAGTAAGTGGCCGTCAACGGGCAGCGCGGCCGGGTTATGCGTGTACTTCTTGTAATTGCCGCAGAACCAATGCGGGAAGGTGGTGTTGAGGTGCTCGATGGTCTCGCCTTTTTGGCGGTGAGCGAGACCGGCTCCGCCCTGCCCGGAATTATTCGAAATGACCAGGGCGAATCGCTGGTCTTGCGCGCCGGCCCACATGGCGGCCTTGCCGAGGCGCGAGTGGCCGATAAGCGCCACACGGTGCGCGTCGACGTCGGGATCGGTTTCGAGATAGTCAAGAGCTCGGCTGAGGCCCCAAGCCCAGGCTCCAATCGCGCCCCATTCGTCGGGTGCTCCGGTCGAGGCAAATGAATGACGCACGCTGTAAGGAAGACCGCCGTCGAAGTCCGGCTCGATGTCGCCATAGTAGATGGTGGCGAGCCCGTAACCGTGCGCCAGAATCTTTTCCAACTGCCACTGCTGGGCGGCCGACCCGCGCGACGATTCCGGAGCTTGCTGGCGAATATGCGAGACGAGCTCCTTCGATCGGGAATCTTTCTGGGCTTGCGAATTGCGGACCCAGATTTGTGGCAGGGGCACGCCGGGGTCGAAAGCGACGGTCTGGTTGCCACCGAAGTTGAGACCGAGAAATACGGGAACGCGACCGGTGTGAGTGGCCGGAAGATACAGCAGCAGATCCATTGCGGAACCGCCCGCCTTGCCGGTGAGATCGACGTGGATTTGCTTGCGTACACTGGTTCCCGCAAGCGCGCGAGGGTCAACGGAGAACACGCGGAACTTGGACCGGTAAGCGTTGGCGGGAATTCTTCCATAGACCTGCTCTTCGAACAGAGCGAGGATTTCGCGGCGGCGTTGCTGCCATTGGGTTGTTGTGGTGACAGGGCGGCCGTCGGTGAAGATCAACGGATCGGGCCATGCGGGCGCCTGCTGCGCGGCAGCTTCGATGGCGAGGAAAGCGAAAAGAACAGCAGTGTGCGGCAGGAGTCGCATTATGATGGGCGGTAATACGAGGCACTCTATCACGCGCTCGCGAAGCGGATCTTAATTGCTAATAGCCGAAACAGGTCTACAAATGCCCCAACCGATAACAACCACGCGCCGCGCGGCTCTTCGAAATCTTGCCGAGGCTGCGGCGGCTGATGTTCGACACAGCACCCGCGCCGGCTGGTTTCGCCAGCCATGAAGTGGGGACCGCGCGCATGGGACATTCGCCGCGGACGTCGGTGTTGAATCCATACTGCCGTACGCACGACGTGAAAAATCTTTACGTGGTAGACGGCAGTTGTTTCGTCACCTTTCCCGAAAAGAACCCGACGCTCACGATCATGGCTTTGGCCGCACGCACGGCGCGGCACATGGCTGCCGAGGCGGGTGGGAAAAGCTCCAACGGCATATAAGATGGCTCAATGTGGAAAATCGCTGTCGCCGTTGGAGTGTTGGACTTCGCTTCGGCGAAATGAGTTTAATTGGCTCCGCATCGCGTGGTATTCAGCAGTACCGAGACGCTCCGGCCGTTATTGTTCGCGGCCGCGATATCCGGTTTCCCGTCCCCGTTGAAGTCGCCGACGGCCATCGCGTAAGCGCCCGCTCCGGTCGAAAAACTTACGGGCTGTCCCAGCGCTCCGAAGCCATCTCCTGCGTAGATGCTGACATTGTCGAGCGAGCCTCCTGTAGCCGCGACGTCAAGGTTTCCGTCGCAGTTAAAATCGGCGACGCTCAGGCTCGTCGCGGCTAATCCGCTTGGAAAAGCTGTGGTTGGCTGGAACGTACCATTCCCATTTCCAAGCGACACGTACAAGTATCCAAGAAGACCGTCGCTGGCTACCACGTCGAGCTTGCCATCGTGGTTTAGGTCGCCGACCGCGAGGAAACCGGTACCGTCCTGACTCGTGCCTTGCCCCACCGCTGATTGGAATGCGCCGTCTCCTTTCCCGATCAGCAAGAGGAAGGCGAATGCCGAACCCCGGTTGGCAACGGCGAGGTCCATTTTGCCATCTCCATTAAAGTCGGCTGCCACAATTTGCCCGAGCAACGAGCCCGGAAACGGAATGACCGAGTGAATCTTGAAGTTGCCCTTGCCATCCCCGAGAAGAATTTGCACGAGCCCGGGAAAGTTGCCCGACGGCGCAGAACTGATTGCAAGGTCCTGGTTCCCGTAGCCGTTGAAGTCCGCCGCCACCATGGAGCTGATCTGGGGCAGCACAGAAGTAACAGTGGTGCCCGCTATGAAATTTCCGCCCCTTTGGCCGAAGTACAATCTCAACGAATCGGGTCCCGACCCCCCGGCGGCGGCAAGGTCGGGGATTCCGTCGCCATTGAAGTCCGCGACCGCGCCGTAAATCGCGTCGAAGCCATTAGGCGGCGAAGCCAGAGGAGTCTCGAAGTCTCCACCCGCCGCTCCGGGAAACAGATCGATTGCTCCGTTCAGCACGGCTAGATCGAGCCGTCCGCTGGCCTCGAAATCAGCCGCGAAGACGGCGTAAGCATACGCCGGAGTCCTGTAGAGCGCGAAGGATTCAAATCGGCCCTTGCCGTCGCCTGCAGCCAAGCTGAGGCAACAAACTCCTTGGGTGAAAGCGACATCGGGATGGCCATCTCCTGTAAAGTCCGCGATCGCCATGGTCTGAATCTCCACTCCCGTGAGCGAGGTGATCCCTGGAGCGAAACTTCCGTCGCCCGCCCCCAGAAACGCGGTCACCGACCCGCTGGCAATGAGACCAGGAAGCTCGTAGCTTCCGACGACGATATCGGGCTTACGGTCTCCGTTCAAGTCTGCAATTACAATTGCAAAGCCCAAGCGCGGCAGGGCGTAGGTCACCGGCGAATGGAAAGTCCCATCGCCATTCGAGAGAAAGACCTGCATGATGTTCCGGTTGCCGGCGGTGGTAGTGGCGACCGCGAGGTCCGGCAGGCCGTCGCCGTTCAGGTCTCCTGAAGCTACTGCAAAAAGGCCTGTGGCGACAGCACTGGCGGAAGCTTGAAACGTGCCGTCCCCATTGCCGAGATAGATGGAAAGCGCACCGCTAAAGAGGTTTGTATTAGTCGCGACCGCGAGGTCGAGCTTGCCATCGCGATTGAAGTCAGCCGCTGTCATATCCGAAACGGCCGCGCCGTTCAAGCCAGTCTCAATCCGACCGGTGAATGTTCCGTCGCCCTTTCCTGTGAAAACCTGGATAGACGATCCCCCTGCGGCCCCATCGAGAATCCCATCATGATTGAAGTCGCCAACGACGATAGTGTAGCCTCTCGAAAGACTACCGGTCGAGTAGACCGATGGAGGCTGGAAGGTGCCGTCGCCATTGCCCAGCAACACGGTGATGCTGCCCGTGGCGCTGAGGCCGCCCGCTAAGGAGAGCAGCGCGACATCCAGTTTGCCGTCGCGGTTGAAGTCTGCAGCGACCGCTCGCCAGGCTGTTCCCTGCGGTGAAGAAAGAATCGTCGTTGGCGGTCCGAACTGCCCGTGTCCCATATTGGGGTAAAGCTGAAGCGCCAAATCAACCGCGATGAGGTCTTGCCGCCCGGTCCCGCGGAAATCACCGTAGGCGGCACCGGTTACGAAAGACAGGGAAATCGTTTGAGGTGCCCGGAAGTTAACCTGAGCCGCATGAAGCAGGCCACAGGAGAGAATGAGCCCGAGTATGCGCGACATAAGATCCTCCTTCGCGTTATTACATCAGCCGTGGGGGCGGGGCCTCAGTATTTCATAAATTGAACCGGATAACAGAGAATCTTGGAACGGGCGTTGGGCTCACGGTACCTGCTTAGCGCATCTTTTTTTGAAGCAGCAGTGCCCAGTCATTGTGGTCTGGCGCTTCGGGAGAGATCCACAACGGCCCATTCGCGGTCGGGAGCGATAACTTCTCGTCACTCAGCGTCGAGAACCACGTTGCATCGTAGCTCCCCGGGTCCAGCCGAATTGTTACCTCTCCGCCCTTGGGCAAGTACACGGCATACAACTCGCCCGGCTTGGCGAGACAGTACGCGCCGTGGTCTACAAGTTCGTCGTGAGGCTCGGTTTTCCACCATTCGAAGCTCGTGAAAAAATCGACGATGTGCGCATATCCCAGGAACATGGTCATGCTGTCGTCACCGCGTCCGTTCATCCAGCCGCCGCCGGTGTCTGGCGCGATGTTCGTCCCACGCCGGCAAGTCTCTCCCGCGGTCTGATAGCCGCCGGCCATCGCGATGTCCCATGCAGCGCGGCGCAACGCTTCGGCGGAGTCGCTTCCCGGCTCCGCCCACCGAGGGTAGTGATCCTCGTACCCGTATTCCTCATTCGTCTGCGGGATGATGCGACCGGATTTCTTCTGTAACTCACGGGACTCGAGCATCAAAGCGTGTTGTTTGCGAGACCAATCCTGGTAGGAGGTAAATCCGAACCACGAGGACGCCCGGTCCTGATGAACGGTCTTCATCGGGTGACTGGTAGCAAGATGCCGGTAGGGATCCCATTGCTCAATCTTGGTCCCGGTATCATGCGTCCACTGGTCGTCGCGGTATCCTTCGAGGTCGTCGCCCAAGTCCCAGGTTATGTTTGAGAACGCGCTGAATCGCGAAACTGCGTAATGCATAAAACGCAACTCGTCTTCACTGCCCGCGGCTGGATGAACCTTGTTGTCGTTCATGTCCAGCACCACGGAAATGATCACGTCCCGATCGCGCGCGTATTTCAACATGCGCTCGAATTTCTGCCATAGCGGAATATAGAATCGCGAGTAATCGAATTCGGGATGGGTGAAGTCGTCGGGGCTTTGGGCTAGCCACGCGGTTGGCAGGTTCGAATAATTCTCGCCTGTCATCACAGGCTCGCCGAAGTAGAGATTGCTTCGTCCCGCAACAGTCACTCGAATTCGATTGACTTTCAGACGGTGGAGGCGATCGATGCTATTCCTGATGATTCGCTCATCCTTCCACCCGGTCAGCCAGTAGGCGGTCGTGCCATTGAAGAAGTAGTGTTCGCCCGTTCCTTCCCATATGAAATGCCACGGGTACCGCGGGTCGACTCTTATCGGACCGCGGCGATGGCGGTCGACCGCATGAAATTCGCCGGTGTGCTTTTTTTGAAAGGTGCCATCCCGATAAGACACTTCGAATTTGTAGTCACCGGCTTCGGGCGGCATGAAACGGACCCTGTACGCAGTACCGTCCGGCGAGTCGCAAAAGCCATCGATCTGCCACCTTTTGCGTCCGTCGGATGTTGCGAAAACTCCGCGCGTCGACACATCGGTGAAAGGATTGCGCGAATTCGTCCCTTCCACCTTGACCAACACTTCAACGAAATCGTACGCATCCACGGAAGGCGCCGACTGGGTAAAGGAGACGGTCGGAGACGCCGAAAAAAGATCAACAGGTAGCAGGATCGATGTAGCTGCTAGGAGGAACAGCGATCTCAACTTGGGCATCGAGTTCATCATATATCTCGCCGTTATGATGAACTCCCGGGCGCCCGGACGGACTTCAGGTTATTTAGCTCGCCAGTACCTCGACCGCCGCTGGTTCCATGTCCTTCTTGAACTTGCACTCGCCGTTCGGGCACTGCAGCAAGGGCCCGGCTTTCAAGAACTTCTCGATCATGTACGGGCTGCCGCACTCAGGGCACTTCTCCGGAACCGGTTTGCCCCATGCCACGAAGGTGCAGTCGGGATAGCGGTTGCAGCCGTAAAAAGTCTTGCCCTTCTTCGACCGCCGCTCGATCACTTCGCCTTCCGAGCAGTCCGGGCACTTTACGCCGATCGTCTTCTGCTTGACGTATTTGCACGTCGGGTAATTGCTGCAGGCCGTGAACTCGCCGAAACGCCCGAACTTCTGCACCATGTTGTTGCCGCAGTTCGGGCACTTCTCATCCAGCTGCACGTCCGCCTTCTTCTGCGTCCCGCCGATCTGTTTGGTGGTCTTGCAATCCGGATATCCGGTGCAGGCATAGAAGGTGCCGAAGCGGCCCTTCTTCAGCACCATCGGACGCCCGCAGTTCTCGCAATATTCCTCTTCGCCCTGCTCGCTGAGATCGGCGCCTTCGATGTCGGGCAAATCGACCGTCAACTCGCGGGTATAAGTGCACTCCGGATATCCGGTGCAAGCGATGAAGCTGCCGTGCTTGCCCCACTTGATCACGAGCGGCTTGCCGCACTTCTCGCAGATCTGGTCCGTCGGCCGCTCCATGCGTTTGATGTCCGTCATGTGCTCGGCGGCATGGTCCAAATCCTTCGTGAAGCGGTCGTAGAACTCCGACATGGCCTCGCGCCAGTCCAGCTTTCCTTCCTCAATCGCGTCCAGTTCCTCTTCCATCCGCGCCGTGTACTTCACTTCGAAGATGTCGCTGAAACTTTCCAGAAGCAGGTCGCAAACCACCATGCCGAGCTCGGTCGGCGTGAAACGGCCGCCTTCTTTGGTGACGTACTCGCGCTCTTGGATGGTGGACAAGATCGACGCATAGGTCGACGGCCTGCCTACTCCGTCGGCCTCGAGTTTTTTAACGAGCGTCGCTTCGTTGTAGCGCGGCGGCGGCTCGGTGAAATGCTGCTCCGGACGCAGTGCTTTGAAACGCAGCACCTCGCCCTCGGTCACCACCGGAAGCCGGTGCTTCAACTCCTCGTCCTCTTCGTCGCGCTGGTCTTTTCCTTCCTCGTAGACGGCGAGGAAACCGTCGAACTTCGGCACCGAACCTGTCGCGCGGAAAAGATAATCCGTTCCGGACGCACCTTTGGTCACTACATCGATGGTGGTCTGGTCAAATACCGCCGGCATCATCTGCGATGCCACGAAACGCATCCAGATCAGCCGGTATAACTTCAGCTCATCCTCGGCGAGATGCTTGGTCAGCTCTTCAGGCATTCGCATAGCCGACGTCGGCCGAATCGCTTCATGCGCGTCCTGCGCCGCCTTCTTGGTCTTATAAACGTTGGGGTCTTTCGGCAGATACCGCGGCCCGTACTTCTCCCCGATGAAGGTGCGGACTTCCTCCACGGCGTCATTCGAAACACGCGTAGAATCCGTGCGCATATAAGTGATTAAGCCGACCGCGCCCTCCTTGCCGAGCTCCACGCCCTCATACAGGCGCTGCGCAAGCATCATAGTGCGCTTAACGCTGAACCGCAATTTGCGCGATGCATCCTGCTGCAATGTCGAGGTGATGAAGGGCGCGACCGGATTGCGCCGCTTCTCTTTGGTCCCCACCGAGCGGACCTTGTACTCCACATCCGCCAGATCCGTCACCAGCTCACCCGAAGTCTGCTGGCTCGCGATCACCGGCGTTTCGTCGTTCTGCTTGAAGAGCCGCGCCGTCAGCACGGGCGCCTTCTTTGCGTTCAAATCGACGTCTACCGTCCAGTATTCCTTCTTCTCGAAGGCCCGGATCTCGCGCTCGCGTTCCACAATCACGCGCACCGCCACGGTCTGAACACGCCCCGCCGAGAGGCCGCGCCGCACCTTGTCCCACAGCAGCGGCGAAATCTTGTACCCCACTAGGCGGTCCAGCACGCGCCGCGCCTGCTGCGCTTCAACCAGGTGAAGGTTCACCGTCAGCGGAGTTTCGAACGCCTTCTGAATCGCGTTTTTGGTGATCTCATTGAACATCACCCGGAAAATTTTGGGGGCCTTCGCCGGGCGCACCCCGTTCACCGACCCATCCAGCTCTTCCTGCAAATGCGCGCAGATCGCCTCGCCTTCGCGATCCGGATCGGCCGCTAAATAGATGTTGTCGACCTTCTTCGCCGCGGCCTTCAGTTCACCGATGAGCTTCTTCTTGCCCTCGATCACCACGTAATTCGGCTTGAACCCGTGGTCCACGTCAACCGCGAGGTCTTTCTTCGGGAGATCCTTAATGTGACCCAGCGACGCCTTGACGATATAGTTGCTGCCCAAATATTTGTTGATCGTCTTCGCTTTTGCCGGCGATTCTACGATTACCAGAGACTTTGCCATATTCGACTTTTACTTCCTTGATTCCAACCCGAACCCACATCCCGCCAAAAGTTACCACACTCTAACAAAATTTTTGCCGGGCAGTTGTTTTACCAACCCGAGCATCTCCAATTCGAACAGGGCGGCAATCAATTCCGACGCGGAACAAGTGTCCATCTCCTCCATCAATCCGTCGAGGTGTTTGGCCGCGTCGACCCGGAGCCTCTCCAATACCTTACGACTAATTTCCCCCTCCGGCCCAATAGATAGGGATGTCTGGACGCCGTCAAAAGTCGCAGAGGGAACCGTAAGCCCCTGATTCAGAATGCGATTGCGTCCGTCATCAATTAATTTGCGGCGCACCTCGGGCGGCAGTTCCACGATCACATCGTTCCAGTCCTGCACCAGTTTCGCTCCCTGCTTGATCAGCAGATTTGGGCCCCAACTCATTTTGGAGGTCACGTTTCCGGGAACGGCAAAGAGCTCCCGCCCCTGGTCCAGCGCGAGTTTGGCAGTGATCGCCGAGCCGCTATATTGCGCGCCTTCGACAACCAGCAGCCCCGTGCTCATTCCGCTGATGATGCGATTCCTGATGGGGAAATTCTGCGGGAACGCGACCGATCCCATCGGGAACTCGGAGATCAGCAGCCCCTTTCCGGCCAGTTCCGCGGCAATCTTGCGATTCTCCGACGGATAGATGATGTCGACTCCGCAGCCCAGCACCGCGATGGTTTTTCCCTCCGCTGCCAGCGCTCCTCTGTGCGCCATGGTGTCGACGCCACGGGCCATTCCGCTGACGATGGTCAGCCCGGCGCGGGTCAGATCCCCCGAGAATTTCTCCGCGACAGCCGCGCCATATGGGGTCGGCCGGCGTGTGCCAACAACGGCGAACATTACGGTTTGCAGCAACTCGACGTTGCCGCGAGTAAACAGCACTACGGGCGGATCGAAGACTTCGCGCAGCAGCCTTGGGTACCGCGCATCGCCGATAGAAATCAGGGAGACGCCGCTGTCGAGAATTTTCTGTTGCTGCTCCACGGCTTCCTCAAACGCGCAGCCGCTGGCGATGCTCTGCGCCACGGCGCCGCTCACTCCCGCGCCTTCCAGTTCCGTCCGCGACGCGCGAAAAATCGCCTGCGGCGACCGGAACCGCTCCACCAGAACTCCAGCCTTGCGTGTCCCGAGGCCGGGCGTCATCCGCAGTGCCAGCCAGTGCAATTCCTCGTCGCGATTCACGGTAGCTGAGGGCATAACATTGGAAGTGCGCGGTATGCACTCGAATTCTCCAAGCAGCCTATGAAGACCGTCCATGAAGCAAGACGCCGAATTTTTTGAAGGCCGGGACGCGCGCCTCCTGTATATCGGCCGCAAGCTGAACGATGCGCTGGCGCTGGAGGCCGTGCTGACCGAAGCCGGCATCCATTACGGGGTGGAAGCCGACACCTACCGCGGCGGCGTGATCTTCAAAAACGACCGCATCGGCGCGTTCTTCTACGTGCTACCGGAAATGCTAGAGGCCGCAAGGCAAATCCTGGTCGGGAACCGCTACGTGCCGGCACCTGATGAAGAACGGCTACCGGCGATTGATACTGATAAGGAGAAAGCTTGACGTTGTGAGCCGTTTGATTCACGACCCGGCGTCTTATCCGTTGTCACCAGCACCTCGAATCCGGTCCGCGACATACTCGCTTCCGTGCTGTTAGCCGCGAAGCGCGGAACGGCTCGAATTCTTCGATCAACTCATCAACGCTCATGTCCTCGAGGTTTTCGAATACTACCGAAACGGGAGTCCTGGTTCCTCGGAACACCCACGCGCCGCCTACCCAACCTGCCGCGGCGTGACGACCGAATCGGCCGCCTTCTCTTAAGTGCTACTGGAGGTGCTCAGAATCCGCGGGCTTGGCCATCAGGTCCTCGATATGGTCGCTCGGCGCTTCACGCCGGTCGCGGCGCGGCAGGCATTTCAACGCGCTTCGGGATGCGCTGAATATCCTTCCCGCTTTGCTTGCGGGCCAGGTCCAGCTCATATGCGCTCTGAAGATTCATCCAGAAATCGGCGGACATGCCGAAAAACTGGCTAAGACGCAGGGCTGTGTCCGCCGTTACGTTCCGCTTGCCTGCCAGAAGCTGGTAAACCCTGTTCGGCGGAACTTTGATAACGTCGGCGAGCTTTTTCGCCGAAAGGCCGATCTCCTCCAGTTCGTCGTTGAGGATTTCGCCGGGATGGATGGGCGTGCGTGCCATGGTCTTCTCCTTCTACTTAGTGATAGTCCACAATTTCAACATTCGCCGCGCCTGGCTCATCTTGCGACCACTCGAAACAGATGCGCCACTGGTCGTTCACCCGAATGGAATACTGCCCCTTGCGGTTTCCCTTCAGGGCCTCCAGCCGGTTGGAGTTCAACGCAACAAGATCTCCCAGCGACGTTGCGGCATCGAGAATCCGCAGGCGTTTCGCAGCCTGCCGCCGGAACCGTTCCCACTGGCGGACTTTCGCGCCAGCCGCGAACTGCTCCGTTTCCCTCCCACGGTAGCTTTTTATCATCCCGTCGCATACATCAGTATAGATGAGTGACGTCAAACGTACAATTTGCGCGCAGGTCAGACCCGGTTGATGTCGCGCATCTCGAGCACATGTTTGGGCCAACCCTGCTTGGCCGCCTTCAGCATCGCCCGCCCTAGCTGCTCGGTCGTAGTTACCAAACTCGGAAAGAGCGCCCGCACTGCCGCAAGGACCGGTCCCAACAGCGTATAAAACGTCTGATAGAGCTTGGTCTTGGAACGAATGCCGTGCAGCGGCTGAATCACGCCGGGACGAAACATATAAGCGCTTTTGAAGGGGAGCCGCAGCAATGCGTTCTCGGTTGCGCCCTTCACCCGCGCCCACATCATGCGGCCCTTTTCCGTGCTGTCGGTGCCTTGGCCGGATATAAATAGGAACGTCATCTGCGGGTTGAGCCGCGCGAGCGCCCGCGCGTCCGCTAGCGTGAGGTCGTACGTCACACGCCGGTACCGCTCCTCCGTCATCCCGGCCGAGGCGATTCCCAGACAGAAGAAGCATGCGTCGAAGCCAGCCAGTTCGCTTCCTATACTTGAGTAGTCCCACAGATCCACATGCACAATTTCGCGCAGCTTCGGATGCTGCTGGCTTGTCGCTTTGCGCCCGAGGGTAAGGATTTGTTCCACATCTGGATCGAGCAGGCATTCGCGCAAGACTCCCTGCCCGACCATCCCCGTCGCGCCGAAAATGATTACCTTCATTTTGGATCTGGTCAGACCGCCCTCGACGATTTTATCGCGCCAGCCAGTAGCCGGGACGCGCCCTCAGTGTCGCTCCGCTGCGTGCGAGCCGCACTTCAATGCGGTGATAACCGGGCGTTGCCGAGTCCGGTGCGAAGCTCAGCACGTATTGCGAATGCAACTCCGCGCCGAGCTTCTCAATGGCGGTCTCCAGGCCCTTCTGCCGCGTAAATGAAAGCGTTGCCCCTCCAGTGCCAATGGTCAGAACCTTGGTCGTGTTCGCTTTGTGCAGCCGCGCCACTTCACCTACGCCTCCGAGAATATCGATTCGATCTTCGGGAGGCGGTATGCGCGGGTTCCAACGGCTCGGCGGATTACCATTGCCCGTGTGATTCGGATTCGGTATCACGGGTGGCGGCCCCTGCGGGTGTGGCTCGGGAATCGGAGCTTTGGATGTAAATGCGGTTTTATATGCCGAGTAAGTTGCCGCATAAACAGTGACGCCCGCAGATTGCGCTGCGCTGGTGACCACGGCGAGATCCGTTTCGCTCCCGCGGTCGCGCGACTCCGAGATCAGCAAGACAACCCGCCGCACATTCGGGCGCACGCGCAGGCGCTCAATTGCGCCGCTAACCGCATCCAGCATGCGGCCCTTGGTGGGATCGCCGGGCCGTATTTGCGCGAAAGCGCCGGCGAGCACCGCGGCGTCACTGGTGCAATCTGCCAGCCAAGTGACGCGTTCGGCGAAAGAAACCAGCCCTACGCAACCGCGCTCGCCGGTGATGAACGGCTGGATCATGCTCGCGATTTTCCTCACCTTATCCAGCACCGCGGCCGAAATCCCCGAAGATTGCACGGCGATCACGAGTGCAATTGGCGCCACACCTGTGTCGATGGTATCAACAGCGATCTTCTGGGAACGCCCGTTGTCAAGCACCACGAAATCCGCTGTATCCAGACCATCGATGGAATTGCCGCGTGCATCCGTAACGCTCACTGGCACTTGGACCAGCCGGGATCGGGCGTCGAACGAAGGTTGCTGGGCAAGCAGAGAAAGAGAAAACGCGAGGATGAATGCCGGCTTCATTCGCGTGTGTTACCTGCACGCCGGCAACCGCCCCTACTGCTGCTGCTGTTCCTGCTGTTGCTGCGGCGGCTCGAGCTCGGCGGGAGGCGCGGCCGGGCCGGCGGCGGTCTCTTTCAGATGCTCGCACCCTTCATCGTCGAGCGCCGGTCTCACGCGCACGTCCACCGACAACCTCTGCCCCGCGTGTCCTTTATATACGCCGCGGACCGGAGCCACATCGCCGTAATCGCGACCGTAGGCGATGCGCACGTGGCGCAGACCGACCGGACGGCCCAACGTCGGATCCTGCGGCGACCAGCCGAGCCCCGGCACGTAGACTTCGGTCCACGCGTGGCTCGCCTGCCCGCCGATCACCTCCTCGACGCTTGCGCCGGGTTCCGCCGTGCGCCGCGGCACCAGATAACCGGAAACGTAACGCGCCGGTAGACCACGCGCACGCGCCGTCGCAATCAAAAGGTGTGCGAAATCCTGACACACGCCCGCCCCGGAACTCATAGCATCCGCGATGGACGACTTCACGTGCGTCGCGCCTTTTTCATACCGGAATCTCTCGTGAATGATGCGCGTCGCAGCTTCCACAAATCCAAGCGACGTGCCGCCGGATTGCTCTTCGGCGGCTTCCACCAGTGCAGTCAGCCCGGGCAGATGCGGAGTATAAATAGTCGGGATCAGCAGATCGTAAAAGTCGTCCAGCAGCGCCTCCTTCATCCCGTCAATTTCCGCCAGCGGAACTCCGGTTCCGGTTGCGGCGGGCGGCTCATGAATCAGAACGACCGTGTCGGTCTCAATGCGAAGCTGGCGATGGTCGGGCAGAATGTTGAACTGATGAACCCAGTTGCCGAAGAAATCGAGGTGCGACGATGGATGCGACATCGGTTGCGTCGTCAGTCGGAAAGAGAGGCAGCTTTGCCACTCATCCTGCATGGGCCGCAGCATCACTTCGTTATAGCTTTCCGAAACCGGACCGTCGTATTGAAATTCGGTGATATGGAGCAGGCGGTATCGGTTCATGCTCGGCATCGAAGGTCCTAAGCCGCGGAGGCGGAGTAATAAAAATATGAATGCGCGATGTGGTCGCCGATCTCCCGGCAAGTCGCCAGCACGTCGGTAAGGAAATCGTGCAAACCGCGCGCAAAGATCTCGTCGATCCGGTCGTACATCAGGCTGTCGTGAAGCTTTCCCGTGAGCCGCTCGGCCTCGTTGGTGTAGTACCCCGGCGCGCTCCCGCTGATCGCGCGCAGCGAACTTTGAAGCACTGCGAGATTGAAACGAATTGACCGGGGGTGCTGCGGATGCAGGACCAGCAGTTCCGCGACCTTTTCCGGATCGATGCGCGAGTGATACTGACGCCGGTAGATCTCGTACGCGGCGACCGACTTCAGCACGGCCATCCACTGGTGATTGTCGGGCTTCTCGTCGGGCGTGCGGCGCTCCACCAGGTTGTGATACTCCACGTCCACAATGCGCGCCGTCATCTCCGCGCGCTCCAGCGCACGGCCCAATTGCAGAAACTGCCAGCCTTCGTCATGCGGCAGGGTGTCGTCGCTTACGCCGTGGAAGCGATGGCTCCCGAACTTGATCGTGCTGCAAAATCGGTGCGGGCCCACGGCGATTTCCTCTTCGGCGCGGAAGCGGCTCACCATGTGGTACAGGCTGTTGATGTCCTGCCACATCTCGCGGGAAATGCGATCGCGGATGGTGCGTGAATTCTCGCGCGCGCGATAAATACACTGCGCGATGGAGTTCGGATTGTCCTGGCTGAATCCCAGGAATTCGAAGACGGTCTGAGTGGTCGCCACCGAATACAGTTTGAAAAAACGGTCCTGCTCCCCGGTGATATAAACCAACGGCTCCCAGCGCAGGCGATACGTCTGCTGGCTCTGCTCGAGCAGCATGTGGTAGTTCACGTCGAGAATGCGCGCGGTGTCTTCGGCACGCTCCATGTACCGCGCGATCCAGAACAGCGATTCGGCAATTCGCGAAAGCATTTAGCTCTCTCCTCGCAGCACCCAGGTGTCCTTTGCGCCGCCGCCCTGCGATGAGTTCACCACCAGCGATCCCGGTTCGAGCGCGACACGCGTCAGGCCCCCCGGTACGATTACCACGCGATCGCCATTGAACAGACAGTACGGCCGCAAATCCACGTGCCGCCCCGCCATATGCCCCGTGCGCGGATCGTAAGCCGGACACCGCGACAGGGCGATAACGGGCTGAGCGATGTAATTGCGCGGGTCGGCTTTCAAGCAGTCGCGGAATTCGCTAATCTTCTCGGCCGCAGCCATCGGCCCGATCAGCATCCCGTAGCCGCCCGATTCACCCACCGCTTTCACCACCAGCCGTTCCAGGTTATCCAGAACATATTTCAGATGATCCGGTCTGGAGCAAATGTAAGTCTCCACGTTACGCAGGATTGGTTCTTCACCCAGGTAGTAGCGGATAAATTCCGGAACGTACGCGTAAATCGCTTTATCGTCGGCCACGCCATTGCCGATCGCGTTCGCCAGCGCCACGTTGCCCGCGCGATACGCCCCCATCAAACCCGGCACTCCCAGCAATGAATCGCGACGGAACGCCAGCGGATCGATAAATTCATCGTCGATGCGCCGGTAGATCACGTCCACGCGCGTCAGGCCGTGGATGGTTTTCATGTAGACCACGTCTTTATCCACCACCAGATCGCGGCCTTCCACTAATTCGATGCCGAGCTGCTGCGCCAGAAAGCTGTGCTCGAAATACGCGCTGTTATAAATGCCCGGAGTCAGCAGCACCACGACCGGGCTCCGCGCCTGCCCCGGCGAGATGCTGCGCAGAATGTTGCCCAGCTCGAATGCGTAATGATCGACGGGCAGCACCTGGCAAACTTCGAAGATCTTCGGGAAAGTCCGCGCCATCACCAGGCGATTTTCGAGGACGTAGGAAACGCCGCTCGGCGTTCGCACGTTGTCTTCGAGCACCAGATAATCGCCGGTTGCGGAATCGCGAATCAGATCGATGCCGGCGATGTGCGTGTAGATGCCGCGCGGCACCTTCACGCCGATCATTTCGCGTAGATAGTGGCGGCAGGAAAGCACCAGCGCGCGTGGAATTTTGCGATCGGCCAGAATCCTCTGAGGGCCGTAGATGTCCCGCAGGAAATGGTTCAGCGCCATCACCCGCTGCGAAAGCCCGCGTTCCAGCCGCTCCCATTCCGAGTAAGGAATTACACGCGGCAGCAAGTCGAATGGAAAGAGGCGTTCCGTGCCGCGACCGTCGCTGTAAACCGTGAACGTGATGCCTTGGAGCAGGAAAGAAAGGTCGGCAAGCTGCCGGCTCTCTTCGAACTCCGTCGCCGTCATCTTCAGGATTCCGTCCAGCACTTTGGCGTAGTGAGGACGCGGCACACCGGGCGCGGAAAACATCTCGTCATAGAACGCGCCGAGATCGTAACCGTGCAGCAGGTGTTCCTGAGCAGATGCGGCGGATGACCGGTTCAAGATTGTTTAGTATAGCAACGGCAGCGCCCGACGCATGCGTTACCCTTGTCCTTGTCCAATGCCACGCACAACGCGTCGAGCCACCACATTAGCGTGCGGGTTCGTCTTGTGCGCCGCCCTCCGCGGTCAAACCTATACCGCCTACAACATCGGCACGTTCGCCGGTGGCGGGCTTCCGGTGAACATTCCCGGCAAACTGGCAAGCCTCAGCGGGTTTATCTCCGTTGCCGTTGACACCTCTGGGAATATCTATTTCGAGACCGGCGAAGTGATTCTGCGAATGGGTTCAGACGGAATTCTTACCCATGTAGCCGGCAACGGCGCCATCGGGAAAGATGGCGATGGCGGCCCCGCGATCAGTGCGCAGCTTGGCTATCAAGGCGCCATAGCGCTGGATTCCGCCCGCAACATCTATATCACCGACTTCCTCGCGAAGCGCGTACGCAAAATCTCCAACGGAATTATCACCACGTTCGCGGGCGGCGGTGATTCGTTAGCGGATAACGTCCCGGCAACCCAGGCGCAATTGATCAGCCCGCAGGGTGTCGCCGTAGATTCGAGCGGCGTCGTCTATATCTCCGAGGGCGCTCGGATTCGGAAAGTCATGAACGGCGTAATCACGACAATTGCGGGCAATAACGGTGCGTACGGTTTCAGCGGCGATGGAGGCGCCGCGGTCAATGCCCAACTGGCCAGCCCATTGGCGCTGGCTGTAGATGCCGCCGGCGATTTGTATTTCGTCGATCTGGGAAACAATCGGGTTCGCGAAATTTCTCACGGGATCATCTCGACCGTCGCGGGTACCGGCAACATCGGATATTACGGACCCGTCGGCGATGGCGGGCCGGCCACAAGCGCAGACCTGAACATGTTTGCGCTCTCCGGCCTCGCAACCGATCTGGTCGGCAATCTCTATATCGCCACCAACAACTGCGTCCGCCGGGTGTCGAATGGAACCATCACCACGGTCGCCGGCATCGGCCCGGATGGTTCCAGCGGAAACAACGGCGATGGAGGGCCGGCCACGCAGGGCAGAATCGGGATTCCTGCCGGGGTCGCCGTCGACTTCGCGGGCAATTTGTATTTCGGTGACGCGGGCTTTGGAAGCAATGACGCGCGCATCCGCAAAGTCTCCGGCGGAACCATCTCGACTGTCAGCGGAGGTGGCTTCAGCCTCGGCGATGGCGGGCCTGCCGTCCAGGCGCAATTGAGCGGGCCCGTGGGCTTGGCGCTTGATCCGGCGTCCAACCTCTACATCGCCGATTCAGGCAATAACCGCGTCCGCCGCGTGTCGAACGGCATCATCACAACCGTTGCCGGCACTGGCACCTCATTCGTCGGCGATACCGGCGATGGAGGCCCGGCCTTGGACGCTGCCTTCATTCAGCCTACTGGCCTTGGTTTCGATGGAGCCGGGAATCTGTTGATCGCTGATAACTCATTCGCGATTCGAAAAGTCGCTAACGGATTTGTCAACGCCTTCGCCGGTGGAGGTTCTCAAAAAGATCGACTCAATAACGACACCCGTTTTGTTGTGGCCGGCGATGGCACCGTCTACGCTTCCGATATCTTCCGAAGCGTCATCAACAAGATTTCCAACGGCGTGATCAGTACCATCGTCGGCACGGGAACCGCCGGTTATTCGGGCGATAACGCACCGGCGATCAACGCCCAATTGAGCCATCCCAACGGTCTCGCGCTGGACTCCGCGGGCGCCCTTTACATCGCCGACAGCGATAACGGCGTGATCCGTAAAGTCGCCAACGGGATCATCACCACTGTGGCCTCGGGCTTCACTCAGCCGATGTGGATCGCCTTCGATTCCGCCGGGAATCTTTACGTGTCCGATGTCTTCTTGGTGAAGAAAGTTTCTCAGGGCTTCGTGACCACCATCGCGGGCGGAGGCGCCGTTTTTGGCGATGGCGGTCCCGCCACAATTGCCCATTTGACGGCACCGCAGGGCATAGCCGCCGACGCAACCGGCAATGTCTATTTCTCGGACGGCGACCGCGTCCGCGTGCTCATCCCCTATCAGGCGCCGTGCCCTTATTCGGTTGATCGAACTTCACCGGGTTGGGTGTGGAGGGTCATGGTGGTTTGGTCCCCTGCTGCGGCGGTAAGAAAGGACCTTAGGGCTGGTCATCGATACCAATGTTTTGGTGTCGGCACAACTGAACCCGAACGGCAACGAAGCCGTAGTTTTGGCTTTGGCCCTGCGCCCGGCCGGGTCTTTTCAATGGTATGTTTCTGACGCCATTCTTGCTGAGTATACCCGCGTTCCGCACTACAGGAAATTTCCGATTTCCCGAGCCAACGCCGACCGGCTGCTCGCGCTGATTCGCGGTCGCGTAACCTTGGTCGAAACAGTCATCTCTCTCTCTCAGAATCCAAACACGAACCAGACAACCGGTTTCTGGAATGCGCCGACGCTGCCCAGGCGAGCCATCTCGTTACGGGGAATGCCAAGCACTTCCCGAAACTGTGGATGACGACCAAGATTGTCAACCCCCGCGAGTTCCTCAGAACGATCTCGTAGGCCCGACAACCCGTTTCCTAGCCATCGCTCGCATTGCTCGATATGGCCGCCATTCTCGCGCGCATGCCTTTCATCCTTTCGCGCATTGCCGCCACGCGGTCACGGCCTCCGGGCGTCGCGTCGATCACGGCTTCCAGGTTCGCCAGCGACTGCGGCCCGTATGCCGCGCGCATCTCGGGCAACAACGGCTCCAGCTTCGTGAATACCGAGATGTGCTCGCCGTTGGTGTCGTTGAACAGATCCGCGCTGATCGCCCCGTGCCTCACCAGCGCCGCGGCCATATCCCAGTAAGACATCACCATTCGGAGATGCGCGCCGTGCTCGGTGAACAGCACATTGTTCATGTCCTCCATTGTTTCCGGATGGAACTCCGTGAAGAACCAGTCCCGCGCTTGGCGCATGATAGGGTCGCGCCGCAGTTCGTACAGTTTCAGGATGAGTTCGGCTTCCGCTTGCTTCGACATAAAATCGCTCCTTAAATGTTGTCCAGCCAGCATACCAAGACCCCTTCTGTCCTGCGGTAGCCTAGTCATTTGCACCTCGCCATCCGCGCCCGCGCCGCCGTCTACGCGTTCATTCTGCTGGCCATCAATCTTTATTTCGTCAAGAAACTATTCGTAGTCGATTTCACTAATAACATGCAGCACAACGCGGGGTCGTTTATGGCGATCAGCCGCTTCATTCAGATGCACTGGCCGCATCTCGATTGGTACCCGTGGTGGTTCGCCGGCGAACCCTTCGAAAATTCGTACACTCCCATGCTGCACTTGATCGATGCCGGCGTCGCGTCGATGGCGGGCTGGTCGACTGCCCGTGCGTTTAATTTCGTCACCGGATTTTTCTTTGTCTCCGGCCCCGTATTTCTGTTTCTTTTTTCGTGGCGCATCTCGCGATTTCTGGAAACCAGCTTTTTCGCCGCGCTGATTTACTCGCTCTTCTCGCCGTCGCTTATGTTCGGGGTGTTCCGTTATGACGCTGGCAGCATCTGGAATCCGTGGCGCGTCAAAACTCTTGTCTTCTACGGCGAAGGCCCGCACACCGTCATCCTCGCCGCGCTGCCGCTCGCGCTGCTGGTCACGTACTTCGCTATCGAGAAACGCCGTTATCTCTGGATGCTGGCGTCGTCGTTCTCCATGGCATTTCTAGTGCTCGTGAATGCGTTCGGCGCTGTCGATCTCGGGATCGGCTGCGTCTGCCTGCTCGCGGTGCTTCCCCTGAAACAGATCCCGCGCGCCGCACTGCTGGTGGCAGCCCTCGCAATCATCGCGTACGCGTGGGCCAGTCCGTTCCTCACGCCTCAGCTCATCCACACCATCTCGATCGACTCGCAAGCCGTGGGCGGCGATTACAGCATGCGCGCCATGCTGCCGACGCAGGCCATTATCATCGCCGGGCTTGTCTGCCTCTGGTTTGTCACGCGCCGCATCCCGGACCTTTTCACGCGCTTCAGCCTGCTATTCGCCTTCACCTTTTTTTGCATCACTGCCGCGTTCGCAATCTGGAATAAGTCCGCGCTGCCGCAGCCGAATCGCTACAGCCTCGAGATGGACCTGGCCCTTCCGCTTGCGCTCGCCTTTTCGCTCCGACCCATCGTGCGGCGCATTCCCCGCGACGCCCGTGTCGTGGGAATCACACTTCTAGCTGTTTTCACGGTGCATCAGATCATCCAATTCGGCCGCTATGCGCGGACGGTCACGCGGAAAATCGATATCGCTCAAACTATCGAATACAAGGTTGCCAAGGCGTTGAACGCCCATGTTGGCAGCCTCCGCGCCTTCGTAACCGCGCAAGCCGGCACCTGGCTCAACGTCTTCTCGGATACGCCGCAGATGAACTCCGGACACGATCCCTTCAGTCCGAACTGGGTAATCGGCATGGCTACTTTCACCATCTTCTCCGGCATGAACGCTGGAACCGACGACGCGGCCAACAGCATCGTCTGGCTGAAGTCATTCGGCTGCCACGCTATCTATGTTCCCGGTCCCAACAGCCGCCTCGACGCCAGGCCCTTCGATCACCCATTGAAGTTCAACGGCATCCTGCCCGTGCTCTGGCACGATGAGGACGACACCATCTATGCCATTCCGCAGCGCACGCCATCGTTGGCACACGTCGTTCCCGAGAGTGCCGTCGTCCAGCACCGGCCGATCAACGGCTTGGATGTAGCTGAAGCGGCCCGCTACGTCGAATCGCTCGACGACCCCGCGCTCCCGCCCGCAATCATGACTTGGCCTACTCCCTCCGAAGGCCACGTGCGCACGGTGCTTCATCCCGGCCAAGTCCTCTCCGTCCAAGTTACCTACGACAAGGGCTGGATCGCGCACGCGAACGGCCGCCCAGCAGCCATCACACGCGACGGCCTCGGCCTTTCCGAAGTTCACCCCGCGTGCGACGGCGATTGCGCGATCGACTTCATCTTCGACGGCGGCCTGGAACGCAAAATCTGCCGCATCCTAAGCTGGACCATCACCGCCGCCGCCCTCCTCTTTGGGATCTTCCTGGCTCTACGCCGCCGCCTTATACCTGCTCCTTAGGTACACTCGAGCTAAGCCGATAATAGAGCTATGAAAACTCCCACTGGCCTGCTGGAAAAGCGGCAACAGAACTCCGTCCGCGAGGGATTGACCAACACCGGCCTGTATCACAGCTTCCGTTTGCCGGACGGGCGCACGCTGAAAGGCGCAATGACTTTGGAGTTTCTCCAAAGCCGGGTGGACTCGTTTCAATTGCCGGAAGATCTTCGACATAAACGCGTGCTCGATATTGGTCCGTGGGATGGCTTTATGACGTTCGAGATGGAACGCCGCGGAGCCGAGGTCATGGCGATCGACTATGTTGATCTCGATACCTTCCGCGCCATCTATCGAGCTTTCAATTCGCGCGCTGATTACAGAAAGATGGATGTCTACGAGTTGGACGCGCGGCGGGTAGGTTATTTCGATATTGTTTTGTGTCTCGGAGTTCTATATCACCTGAAACATCCGTTGCTCGCCCTTGAGAAGATCTGCGCGATTACTCAAGACGTCTGTATCGTAGAGACGGTTGTTATCGATGGCGAAGAGTGGCTTGAGGGGTGGCGTCCACCTCTGCCTTATGCTGAATTTTACGAGCGCGACGAATTAGCGGGCCAGCAGGATAACTGGTGTGGCCCTACGGTTGCTGTGGTCGAAGCGTGGATTCGGGCTGCCGGGTTTGCCAGCGCGCAGATTCTGCGAGTTGCCAGCGGCTTCGCGTGCTTTGCGGCTCATCGAAAATGGCGCGATCTGCCGGCTGTTGACAAGGAGCCGGCGAAGTTGCTCGGGCTGACTGTTCACTCTACCAAGGGCAAGTCATTTCTCTCGAGCAAAGAAGAATACATCGAGACGTATCTTGAATGGCAGGGTAAGGAGGCCCCGTCGATCAATGATGTGTTTCCAGAGGTCGACGGATACGGCGTAGCGCCTTTCGTCTGCACGTTAAAGCCGGATGGATTGCTGGTTAGTATGCGCGTGCCGCCGGGACTTCCTCAGGGACGGCATGAGGCTCGCGTGAAGATTGGGCGCTCAGGTTGGTCCGAGGCGCGAGAGTTTTTCATGGATCTTGAGCCTGTTACCAATGAGATCGTCATCGGCGCTATCCAGGATGGAACGACTTGGCAGAGCGGCAGGGTCGATTGGGGGGGGGCGGTTGGATGACTCTCTGGATGGAAGGTCTTTCAAAGGAGGCCGACGCGGGGAATGTAACCATTTTCGTTTCCGGAGTTCCGCATTATCCCGAGTCTGTGGAAGTCGAGAAGGGCCAGACAAATGTCCGGCTGCGGCCCCTTATCTGCCCCGGATCGCACCCGGTGACGGCGGTCCATCGTGGCGCGACCAGCAACCCAGTGATGGTCGAGGTTGTAGGGCCTCCGCCCTTAATCAAAGGCCTGGAATCCTTGGCCCCCGTTTGAAATTGTGCATCCCAGTTTTCTGCAGCGCTACCTAGCCGCATTTCACGGCATTCAAGGCTGGTTCTCCTTCGACGCCGCGCTCATGTTCATGGCCTACAACCAGTGCGTCGCCGCACCCGCCGACACTCTAGAAATCGGAGTCTTTCACGGCCTCTCCTCCATTGCAGTCGCCGCACTGCGCGGTCGGGGCCGCAAGTTCTACGCGGTCGACTTATTCGAAGAACTCGGCGACAACGAGGGTTACGGCGCCGGTGCGAGCTACCGCAAAATCTTCGAAGACAACATGCAATCGATGCTCGGACCCCTCGATTTCGTCGTCACCATCGCCACCGCCTCGAACCGGCTGAACCCTGCCGATTTCCCGGCATCCTTCTCTTTCTGCCATGTAGACGGCGGCCACTCTCCGCAAGAAACTTACGACGACTTGCAATTCGTCACCAGTATTTTGCCCCCCGGTGGCCTCGTCGCTCTTGACGATTACTTCAATCCCCAGCACCCCGGAGTCTGCGAGGGCGCCCTCGATTTCATGCGGCACCATGAAGGTGTGCTGACGCCAATCGCCATTGGCTACAACAAAGTTCTGTTTCAGAAACAGCCCAGCGCGCCCTCGCGATTGAACGCTGCCTTCTCCGCAACCTTCCCGAACGTCCGCTATCGCGAGACGACGATGTGGAATACGCCTGTTTATCTTTTTGACACGCCGCTGCGGACCTATTTCGACCTTTACGCTTCCACGCCTGAAAAATTGATACAGCTAGGGGATGCCGGTCCGCGGGCGACATTCCATCCTGAAGAACAAGCTCTCCGCTCGCGGCGCGGCAAGAAGATGAAGCTGCCAGTGACCGTCAAGAACGTGAGTCCGGAACCGTTCGCGGCGGGAGATCGCGCGTTCGGGCTTTCCTATCATGTGCTGTCTGCCGAAGGCCAAATGCTGCAGCACGACAATCCGCGTTCCTACCTGATGATGCCGCTTATGCCCGGCGCGGAAGTGAAACTGAATATTGAAGTAACCGCCCCGCAAATTCGCGGTTCGTATCAGCTCGAATTGGATCTTGTCTGGGAAGGCATTATGTGGTTTAAAGATGTCGGAAACCCGACTTGTTCAGTAAGCCTCGAGGTTCTTTAGCTGCCTAGTCACGTCACCCCAGCACGACGGTTGTGGCTTGTTTTCAATGGTTTGACGCAAAAGTGCCCAAATAGATTCGAGACGAAAAGCTACTCTAAGATCGCAAGACTATGCGACACGAGCCTCCGATTATCATCATTTTCGGTTTCTAAGTGCTCAGCATTTCGGCGCATACACAGAGTGCGCGTAAACCTAAAATCCACAAATCATTGCGGATATTACGCAAATACTGGTACCCTCTTATAGGTGATATGTAGTAAATATCACCCAGAGAGGGTACTTCAGTGGTGCTCCAAGAAATACTGAGAACTTTGAGCCGTACTCCTCTCTTAAGTACTATCACCTTTAAAATGTCGGCAAATCTGGCGTTTTTGATCCTTCTAACTCGCCTCCTTCTCGTAGGATCTTTCCCGGCGGTTTCTGAGAGCGCGAGCCCTCTGTTACTGCGCGGAACTCAGCAATATTACGAGGGCCATTACGCCGATGCACTCGATACGTTTCAGCAATCGCTCCGTGCCGCCCGCGCGCAAAATGACCAGAATTCAGTACGCAAAGCGCTGAACAATATAGGCGGCTGTCAGCTCGCCTTGCATCGGCATCGAGAGGCGTTGAAATCTCTGCTGGAAGCGCGGGACCTCTCCGAAAAATCCAAAGATATAGCCAAACTAGGCGGCTTAAACAACAACATTTGCAGTATTTACAAGCAGATGAACAACCTGGATGACGCCACGACCGCCGCCGAAAAAGGGCTTTACGCCGCCGTTCGCACCCACGACATCGCCACCCAGTCCAAGTTACAAATACAGCTCGCCGATATTCTCGGCCGGCAAGATAAACTGCCTGAATCGGTTCACCTGTTTAGGCAAGCTATTGATTCCGCCGATAGCATCGGCGATACGGCCACAATCGCCGCAGCGCTGGACCGTCTCGGCAACACCTACCGGAGGCACGGCTTCTTTCCCGACGCCGACCGGGCCCTTACCGAAGCTTTTCGCCTTCGAAAGGTTCTGCGGCTGAACGAACTGGAGTGGTCGTACATGAATCTGGCCGAGCTGCGCGCCGACCAGGGCGACTTCAATTCGGCATTGGTTCTAGTCAACGGCGCGATGTCTTTGCTGCGCACCGCCAAGACCACTACCCCGCTTTGGACCTTCTATTATGGGCGCGGAAAAATCTATTCTCAAAAGGGCGCTCTTCCGGAGGCCATGGCCGACCTCCGCATTGCGCTTCAGCTTGCCAATGAGCTCGATGCCGTGCCGAGCGATGAAAATCGCGTGTTTCTCGAAGGCGAGCTGGAGCCGATCCACGCGGCTCTGATCGACGCGGGTGCGCGGCTTTTCCTGCGTAATGGAGACACCAGATTGGTGTCGGAAACTTTCGAAGCCGCTGAATCCAACCGCGCGGCCAGCCTGCGTGCCTTGTTGCCGCGGGCCAACGATTGGCGTAACCAGCTCTCGCCCCGTTACTGGGAAATCCTGCCGCAACTTCAGGCCGCCGAACAGGACTTATACAAGGCCGGCACGGCCGAGTCTCGCGACCGCGTGCGCCGCCTCCGCACCTCGCTTTCCGAGCTCGTGTCCAGCGCCGGATCTCAATCCGCACCCGTCGCGCGCCACGCTTTGGCGCAGGCGCGCGGCAGTCTTGCTTCGGATACCGTCCTGTTCAGCTTCCGCGTGGCCCAACCGAATTCCTGGTTGTGGGCCGTCACACCCTCTCGCATCGCGCTTCACCGGCTGCCTTCCAGCGCCGATCTTTCCAGCGCTCTGCGGAAGTTCACCGCCGCCGTTCGCAAAGACGAAGCCAGTGCCGATGCTCAGGGCCAGGCACTTTTTAACCAAATATTCGGCGAAGTCGAGCCGGCCTTCCGCAACCGGCGGCGATGGCTGCTCGCTCTTGATGAAGATCTTTTCTCGACGCCTTTTCCGGCCCTCGTGGTGGGCCACCGCGACAATCGCCCGCTCTATCTTGCCGAGGAACATTCCATCGAAATCTCGACCGGTGCCCTGATGCTCAATCAATCGGTCCCGGCCGATTTCCACGGCGGCTTCCTCGGTGTTGGCGACCCGATCTACAACACCGCCGATCCTCGCTGGCATCATCTGGTTCGACCCGCCGCGTCCCGTCTCAACCTGGAACGATTGACCGGTTCCGGGCGGGAAGTGATCGCTTGCGGCCGCGATTGGGATGCGACCGGCCGTCATAGCGTCGTGCTTCTGGGTGCGGACGCAAACAAGCGGGGCGTGACCGAAGCCATGGGGCTGACGCCTTCTGTAATCCACTTTGCGACGCACTTCGTCAAATCCCCCCAGCGGTTCTACTCGGGCGTGATCGCGCTCAGCTTATCATCCGGCGGCTCGCCGGAGGTGCTCGGTCCGGACGAAATCGTTCTGCACCCCGTCCGCGCGAGCCTTGTGGTGCTCAGTGGTTGCGAATCGGGCTCTGCGCGGGCGCTCCCGGCCTCCGGACTCATGGGTCTGACGCGCGCTTGGATCGCCACCGGCTCGTCCGCCGTGCTCGCTACCCAGTGGGATACGCTGGATGACTCCGGCGTCTTCCTGCTTACTTTCTATCGCTACTTCCGGGCTGCTCCTCAGCAGGGCCCGGCTCCCGCCTTATATCACGCTCGCCTGGATATGCTGCACTCCGGCACATTTCGCGCGAATCCCTCTTACTGGGCGGGGTACTTTCTTGTGGGGAACTCCTGACCTATGACTATTGTTGCCGAATCTCCGGTTGTTGCCGCTCCCGACTGGCTCGCACTTGTAGAGCGCATCAAGGCAGACGACGCGTCTGGAATGGAGGAGCTCTACGGTGTCTTTTCCAAAGGAATCCGCTTCTATCTATGCCGCCAGCTCGGACCCCAGGACCTGGATGACAAAGTTCACGACTGCTTCGTAATTGTGGTCCAGGCTATTATGCGCGGCGACCTCCGCGAGCCCGAACGGCTCATGGGTTTCGTGCGCACCATCGTCCGGCGTCAAATTGCCGGCCATATCGACGATGCCGTCCAGGCCCGCCGCCAGCAGGTGGATATCGAATCCGGCCACGCCATAGCCGATCGCCGGCTGAATCCCGAAACCTTTGCAGTCAACCGCCAGCAGGAACAACTAGCCGTCTCCGTTTTGAAGGGTGTCTCCCGCCGCGATCGCGAAATCCTGACTCGCTTCTATCTCAATGAGGAATCGCAGGAGAGCATTTGCCGGGAGATGGGCCTCACCGATACCCAGTTTCGGCTGCTGAAGTCGCGCGCAAAGGCACGGTTTGGTGAGATGGGCCGCCGCAAACTGGCCCGCAAAGGTGAGTTCCGGGCAGGCATGTAATGAATTCTAAGAATATCCTCCAAACGAAGTGAGATTATTTGTCAGGCCCGGCCACACTGTTGGCAAGAGAAGTTGACATAAGGGGTATGCGATGGAAATGTTCATGACGCCGCTTGAGTTCAATCACGCTGATGCGGAGCAGTTGGAGAGCTATTCCCTGGGCCGGCTGCCGGAGCCGGAGGTCGCGTCTTTAGAGGAGCACCTGCTGGTTTGCGAGCATTGTCGCGATCATTTGGATGAGACTGAGGTTTACCTGCGGGCCATGCGGGGTGCAATGCACAAACTCGATTCGCCCCGGAAAACGCGCAACTGGCTGCGGGTGCCTGCTTTCCGCTGGACGCTGGCGCCCATTGCTGCTTTGGCGCTGATCGGGGTCGTAGGAACGCAATTCAAACATCGAACAGGCGACTCTCCCGCGCGCGTGCAGCTTTATGCAATGCGCGGAGACGCCGCTCCGCAATCGGCCGTTGCCTATCGTCCGCTGGATCTCTCGGTCGACGCTCGCGGGCTCCCGGTGGGCACCCCGTACCGCATGCAGTTGGTTGACCTCGCCGGAAAGATTTTGTGGGAGGGCACGGCTGCTGCCGAAGGCGCCAACCTGCGCAGTGTTGCGCAAACGCGGCTCCCTGCCGGCTCTTACTTCGTGCGTGTTTATGGCTCCGGTCCGGAATCGCTCCGTGAGTACGGTCTCTCGGTTCGCTAGCCGTCTTAAAAGATTCGCCGCTTCAGCCGTTCGATATTAAACTGCGCCGTGTCGGCCACCGCCATCACTGCCATGACTCCAGCCTGAACAGGGTCGCTGACCACCAGGTCGGCAGCTTCCGGAACGCTGCCCGCCATGTTCAGGCTGATCACCAGCATTCCTTTCGCGCGTACTTCCCGCACTGCCAATTCAATATCGCCGCCCATCAGCGCGCCCGCAAGCACCAGCGCCTTCGCTCGCGGCAATCGCGCTACGGCGCGTACCGCGTCAGCCAGTGTCTGCTCCCCGACCAGCGGGATGGTGTCCACCGAAATATGTTCCCCGCGAATATTGTGCCGGTCAGCTTCGGAAACCGCCCCGATGGCCACCTGCCCTACCTGCGCGCCGCCCCCCATAATGATGATGCGCTTGCCGTAGATCCGGTCGAGACTCTTCACGGTCTCGACATCCTTCACCACGGATAACAGCCGCAGATCTTCCAGCATGGTGCCGCCCGCGGGCGCGATCACTTCGAAATAAATGTGAGCGTCCCGTTCGCCTTGGTCCAGAATCGCCACGGACGTAATGTCGCCCAGATGTTGCGCGATCACGCCGGTCAGCCTATGCATTATCCCGGGCCCCGCTTCCGCATGTATCAATAGACCGATTTTTTCGGAGGACATTCGATATGATCATCTTATAGTGACGCCGCCGCCTGCATGAGCAAAGGATTTCTGATCACATTCGGAATTGGCATCGTCGTGGTCGTGGCGATTGTGGCCTATGTCTTGCAATCCAGCAAAGGCGCGCATCTTGTGCCTAGCGGTTCCATCTTGAAAGTGCGAACGCAGAAGCTGGACGATGCGGATTCGGCGCTGGTGGTCGATCTCCGCCTGACCAACAACGCGGATTTTCCCATGACCGTTCGACGCATCGATCTCGATCTGGAAAAGAAGGATGGGTCTGCGGACCCCGGCAGCGTGATCGCCGCCGCCGACGTTGTGAACCTGTTCCAGTACTATCCGCTGCTGGGCGAGCGCTTTAATGAGGTTCTGAAGCCCCGCGACCACGTTCCGCCGCATCAATCCATCGACCGGATGGTGGCGTGGCAGTTCAATATTCCTGAAGCCGACCTGCAAGCGCGCAAAAAGTTGACCATCCGTATTGAAGATGCTTCCGGTCCCGTGGCGGAGTTGACGGCCAGATAATTTATGCGCTGGGCCTTGTCACTGGCGCTCGTTGCCCCGCTAATGGCGGTCGAGATTCCCGCCGGCACCGAACTCAGCGTTCGTTTGACCGATCGCGTGGCCTCCAACGTTTCGCATGCCAAACAAGTCGTCCACGCCGTAGTCATATCTCCTGTGATCGAAGACGGCCGAATCCTGGTCCCTGCGGGGAGTACCCTGACCGGCACCGTCAAAGAGGCGACGCCCGCGGCGGATAAGACGCGTGCCACCATGTTGCTTTCGTTCAATGAGCTGTCCGAAGGCAAGAAAGTTTTGAAGCTAAGCTCGGCCGTCGCCAGTGTGGACAACGCGCGCGAAACGGTGGACCCCGCTACCGGCAAGATCCTCGGCATTCTCGGTTCGGAGACGCTGACCTCCCGGATCGATCAGGGCATCAATAAACTCAGTCAGAGGTACGGTGGATTCGCGGAAGTTTTGCAAGCGGCCAAGAGTCTGGTGGTGAAGCCCGTGGACCCGGAAATCGAATACGAACCCGGCGTCGAACTCACGCTCAAGCTCACCAGCCCTCTGGAAATCCCGTCGGTCCCCGCGGACGCGTCGCGCCTGCAGCCATTCCCCTCCGAACCCGCATTGATCGATCTGGTGAACCGGCATGCGTTCCGAACCGTCGCGGCCAACTCGGGCCAGCCTTCGGATATAACTAACCTCATGTTTATCGGTACCGAGCAGCAACTCCGGGATTCGTTCGAGGCATCTGGGTGGTCTACCGCGGCGGCCCTCAGCGGACAATCGAAACTTGAGACGGCGCGCGCCATCATCGAGCAGCGCGGCTACAAGGAAGCTCCGGTATCTACTCTTTTATGGAACGGGCAGCCGCCCTTGTTTGTCTTTCAAAAAGGCAACAACACCTTCGCGCAGCGCCATCATCTGCGC
>JBBROU010000043.1:0-38064 GCA_038229055.1 Bryobacterales bacterium
CGATGAAATGGTCCGGGCATTACTTGATAGACCCGTGGAATTGCGATGGACTGGTTAAGCTGGATAAATACCCGCGGCTCCAAGCCTATTTTGAGAAACACGGGGCGGCGCTTAAGAAACGCCACACGGCAACGAAAAACGTCCGCGGCTGGTACAAGACCATAGACCGCGTGACGCATGCGCTGACAGGGAAGCCTAAGCTCTATATCGCAGACATCAAAAACCTGCTCGATCCGGTGCTCGATAACGGCGAAACCTACCCGCATCAAAATTTGTATTTCATTCAGTCAAATGACTGGGATCTAGAAGTACTCGGCGGACTGCTGATGTCGACCGTCGGACAGTTCTTTGTCGAATCCTACGGCGTCCGCATGCGCGGCGGATACTTACGCTTTCAGGCGCAATACCTGCGGCGCATACGCGTCCCCGATCCCGAAGGCATTTCTGAAATTCAGGCGGCGAAGTTGAAGGAAGCGTTCCGCAAACGCGATCGAGAATGCGCCACGCGTGTCGCTCTTGAGGTTTACGGAATCGACGAACACGAGATGGAGACCGCGCTTGGACATTGAAAAACGATTAAAGCAAGCCGTTCAGAGCTATTGGGACGCTCGAGGGAAAACAAAGAAAAACAATTAGTGGGCGGCAAGATTTATGCCGGCACGCGCGGTGAAGTCACGGGCGGTTCTCAGATGGGCGCCATGGAAGTACTCGTGGCAGACATTCTCTGTGATGCCGGATTGAAGAAGATCGACGTCAAGACGCGTACCTCCCTGGAGTTGCCCGGATACTATCGCTCGGAGAAAAAGTGGGATCTGATTGTTGTATCCGAGGGTCGGCTGGTCACCGCGATGGAATTCAAATCGCAGGTCGGGCCATCGTTTGGTAACAATTTCAATAACCGATCCGAGGAGGCTGTCGGCAGCGCCACGGATATCTGGGTCGCATATCGCGAGGGACGGTTCGGGAAGTCCCCGACCCCATTCCTTGGCTATTTCTTCCTTCTGGAGGACTGCGACAGGGTCAAAACCCCGGTACGAAACAAGGAGCCGTATTTCAAGGTTGACCGGGCATTCGACAAGGCATCCTACAGCAAACGCTACGAATTGCTTTGTCGTCGGCTGGTCCTCGAGCGTGTCTACAGCGCAGCCTGTCTTGTGATGGCAACTAATTCATCGAAAAGCCGCCTGACGCAGCCCGCCACGGATCTGAGTTTTCAGCGGTTCGTAGCCGCCTTGCGCGGGCACGTGGTGACATTTCTCGGAAGCCGCAAGGAATAGGCGCGGGTTCACTCTGAGTCGCTCTCCGTCCGTCTGCGAAACGTCTTAAACGTGGCAGCTTCTAAACGCGGAGGGGGAATTGTTCGTCTTCGGTCGGAACGTCAAGCTTCCTTCTCGTTGTCGCGAAGTTCGAAGGCACGTCGCTTGGTCTCCATGAGGGCCCTTATTTCATGGAAATGCCACGATTGAAAATCATGTGAATCCAGGCGCAGATTGCGGACGTAGGAAGCTGCATCGGTCAGATCGTCGCGGTCACTCCACAAGCCAAAAAGAGGTGGGTCCTTGCATCTTAGGTATACCCTTCCCCTAGACTCCTGATGCTGCAGCGATCGGCATCAGCTTGGCCTTTTCTTTTCCGCGATAGAGAACGGTAACAGTTTCCCCGCGGTCAATAGCGCGGAGAACGTCCTTCATGCGGTAGCGTAGATCGACAGGGTCGCGTCCATTGACTGTCTAGATGCAAGTATAGATGTACTCGCAAAGGTTTGACGGGACCGCAATAAGCCATGAAGGCATTTTAAGCCGACGCGGGGAAACCCCTTGGCCCTGCTGCCGCGTCCCTGTAGTATGCTGGTGTTTCACGTACTGTGATGCACGCTGCACAAGTGATTTACGTGGTAAATATTGCTCCTCGAGGTTGCCCAACATGTCCATAAAGTTTAGAAATCTGGCCTTGTCCGCCTTCGCATTTCTCGCCTTGTCCGCTGCCGCATCGGCACAGACCTCCGCCGTCGAAGGGGACGTCAAAGGTGAGGACGGAACTCCCGTCAAGGGCGCCGTCGTCAAATTCGAGCGCAAAGATATTAAAGGAAACTACAATGTTAAATCCGACAAGAAGGGCCATTACGGGCACTACGGCCTGCCGCTCGGGACCTATAAGATTAGCGTCGAAGTGGACGGCCAAGTGCGTGATTCCATTGACAACGTGCGCACCAAGCTCGGCGATCCACTGACCCAGAACTTCGATCTGAAGGCCACCAAGCAGCAGCAGCAGGCGCTGCAGCAGGCCGCGGCATCGGGTACCTTGACCAAGGAGCAGGAGCGCGGAATGTCGGCCGAGCAAAAGGCCGCGTTCGACAAAGCTAACAAAGCCCGCGAAGCCTCCATGGCTAAGAATAAAGAGTTGAACGATGCGTTCAACGCGGGCAAGACGGCGCTGGAAGCGAAGAACTACGATGCCGCGGTGGAGTCGCTGACCAAAGCCAGCACGCTCGCCCCCGAGCAGCACGTGGTTTGGGCCCAGTTGGCGGAAGCTTACATGGGGCAGGCGACGCAGAAGCCCGCCGAAGCCGACGCTCTGCGCGAGAAGGGCCTCGATTCGTTCAAGAAAGCCATCGAACTGCAGCCTACCGATGCGGCCTATTACAACAACTACGCGCTTGCGCTGGTGAAGGCCAAGAAGCTCCCCGAAGCCCAGGAAGCGCTCAGCAAGGCGGCGCAGTTGGACCCTCCCGGAGCCGGCCGTTACTTCTATAATTTGGGCGCGGTTTTGGTGAACGCCAATCAAGTGGACGCGGCGCGCGAAGCCTTCAAAAAGGCCATCGATGCCGATCCGACTTATGCCGACGCGCACTACCAGTACGGCATTACGCTGCTCTCGAAAGTCACCATGGATCCGAACGGCAAGCAGATTCCGGCGCCCGGCACCAAGGAAGCGTTCGAAAAGTATCTGGAATTGAAGCCGACCGGGCCGTTCGCCGATTCGGCCAAATCGATGCTGGCGGCATTCGACACCACCATCGCCACCAAGTACGTGAATCCCGACGCTCCCAAGAAGACCACCAAGAAGAAGTAGTTTTTCGACCCAGCGGGCCGGTTTTTAGCCGGCCCTTACTCATGTTCAAAATCGTTTTCCGTTTCATCGCCCTCCTCGCCGCTTTTGCAGTACTCCGTTACGTGATTTCGATAGTCGCGAAGCTCGTTGGCGAGATGTTCCGATCCGCCAAAGCGCCGGTTCCGGTGCGGCGGGATTCGGACATCCAATCAGGCGGCGATTTAAAGAAAGATCCCGTCTGCGGAACCTTTGTATCTACCGGTTCATCGCCCAATAAGATGGTGAATGGCGAACTGGTTTACTTTTGCTCCATCGCCTGCCGGGATAAATTTAAGCTGGCCTGAACCGGCCATTCAACTTGCACATGGGAGTGTTCTATACACGTCCGGCGCTGCTTGCCGCGCGCGCGCGGTGGAAGCGCGAGGGCAAGACGGTCGTGTTCACCAACGGCTGCTACGACTTGCTGCACCCCGGCCACATCCGGCTGCTGGAGCAGGCGCGTTCGCTGGGCGACGTTCTGATTCTGGCGCTGAATACCGATGCCAGCGTGCGGCGAATCAAGGGTCCCAATCGCCCGTTGCTTTCGGAAGACGAGCGCGCTGAAATCGCCTGTGCACTGGCCGCCGTAGATGCCGTAACGCACTTCGACGAAGATACACCGCGCGAGTTGATCGCCGCAGTGCTTCCCGATATCCTGATCAAGGGAGCCGATTGGGCCCACTTCATCGCGGGTCGCGAAGAAGTGGAAGCCGCCGGGGGCAAAGTGAGGGCCCTGGCGCTCGAGCCGGGCTACTCGACCACCGGCATCGTCGAAGCGATTCTCGCGCGCTCAACTTGATTCATCCATCGATTCGCGAGCTGTTCCTCAACCTGAACCGCCACCCGGCGTTCCAGGAACTGGTGCAGCGCCTCAACTCGGGCGCCCCGGCGCGGCGTCATTCTCTTTCGGGCCTCACCACCATGGCGAAGGCCCTCTACGCGGTTCTGCTGTGGCAATTGACGGACCGGCCCCTGGTGCTCGTGGTCGATGGCAATAAGCAGGCGGAAGCCATTTTCGCCGTTATTGATACCTTCTTCGATCTGCTGAATCCGACCGGGGACCGAGCGCGGCCCTTGCTGCTTCCGGCCCTCGATGTGGTACCGGGTCAGGGCATGTCGCCGCATGCGGAAATCCTGGAGAGCCGCGCGGCCGGGCTTTGGCGTTTGGCGACGCAGCGGGTCCCGATTACGGTCACGCCGGTCGCGTCGGCACTGCTGCGCATCGAATCCGGCGACTACTACCGGCAGCTTGCGCAGACGCTGCGCGTGGGCGAGGAGATCCCTCTCGATGAGCTGATCGCGCATCTGGAAAGCATCGGGTACGAGAAGCGCGAGCCGGTCGAGATGGTCGGCGAATATTCGGTGCGCGGCGGCATCCTCGACGTGTTCTCGCCCGAGGCCGGCAAGCCGGTCCGCATCGAACTGTTCGGGGATGAGATCGAATCCATCCGCCGTTTTGAAGTGGAATCGCAGCGATCCATTCTGAAGATTCGCGAATCGACGCTGCTGCCTCTCACCGAGTATCAGAAGTCGCGCGGCGTGCTGCTGCAGCTTGCCGAGAAGCTACGGGAATCCGGCGTTCCGTCGCGCGATTTGCCGGTCGATGGCCAGCCGTTTGCGGGGTGGGAGCTACTGCTGCCGCTGGTTCGGCCGCGCACTGGATCGATGTTCTCGCTTCTTGACCGGCCTGTCGTCCTTTGGGATGAGCCGGAGCTAAGCCGCGCGGCCGCCGACCGATTGTGGAAGCGGCTGCAAGCGCCCGATCGGCCATCGTTATGCCCGCCGGAACTGGTGTTCCGCGAATGGGACGAAATGCGCGCCGGCGTGGAAGGGCTGCCCGAAGTGGAGATTCGGGAACTCGACATGACGGAAGCGCAAGATTCGTTGCGCGTGCCCACGCGCCCGTCCATGGCCTTTCACGGCAACATGCAGGCGGCTATGGCGGAAGCTCGAACTTTGGTGGAGAACGGGCAGCGCGTCGCGTTTTTCGCGGGGACGGCGGGCGAGGTCGAGCGCGTCGCCGACATCTTCAACGAATACGGGCTGCCTTACCAGCTTGGCCTGGATCAATCCGGAAACACGCCCGAGTATCTGGCGGGACGCGCCTATATGTCGGGGTCGGTCGCGAATGTATTTCTGATCCGCGGCGCTATCGCCCGAGGCACGGCGTTTACCGATGCGCGCATCGTTGTGTTCGGGTCCGACGATCTTTTCGATCCATCCGACTTGGTGGCGCACCCGGGCGCGAAGAGCCACCTCACTACTTTTTCCGCCGATCAGTTCGATCTCAAACCGGGCGACTACGTGGTGCATGCCGAGCATGGCGTCGGGCAGTTTCTGGGCCTCCGCGAAATTTCGCACGGTGAAGCGCAGGGTGACTACATGCTGCTCGAATATGCGGGCGGCAGCAAGCTCTATGTGCCGCTGACGCGCATCGATCTGGTGCAGCGCTTTCGCGGCGAGGGCGAAGGCAAGCCATCGCTCGATCGCATGGGCGGCGCCACGTGGGCCAAGACCAAGACCAAGGTCAAAGCGCGCATGCGCGATATGGCCGAGGAGCTTTTGAAGCTTTACGCCGGCCGCAAGTTGGCGGAAGGCTTCGCGTTTTCCGCAGACAGCAACTGGCAGCGCGAGTTCGAGGACGCGTTCGCATTCACCGAAACGCGCGACCAGAAATCCGCGATTCAGGATATCCGTCGCGATATGGAGAGTCCGCAGCCCATGGACCGTTTGCTGTGCGGCGATGTCGGCTTCGGCAAGACGGAAGTGGTCATGCGCGCCGCATTCAAGGCGCTCGGCGACGGCAAACAGGTCGCGGTGCTGGCGCCCACCACGGTGCTGGCGTTTCAGCATTTCGAGACGTTCAAGCGCCGCTTCCAGCCCTTCCCCGTGCGCATTGAAATGTTCAGCCGCTTTCGATCGGCGAAAGATCTGAAAGCCGGCATTTTGGATCTCGCGGACGGGAAGATCGACATTGCCATCGGAACGCATCGGCTTTTTTCGAAGGACGTCGAGTTCAAAGATCTCGGCCTGGTGATCGTCGATGAGGAGCAGCGGTTCGGCGTGAAACACAAAGAACGGCTGAAGCAGATGAAGCACAGCGTCGACGTGCTGACCATGAGTGCGACGCCGATTCCGAGGACGCTACACATGTCGTTGCTCGGATTGCGCGATATGTCCCTAATCGAGACGCCGCCCAAGGACCGCCTCGCGATTCAGACGGTGGTTGCGCTGTTCAATCCCGAACTGATCCGGTCGGCGCTGGAACTGGAATTGGCGCGCGGTGGGCAGGTTTACTTTGTACACAACCGCGTGGATTCCATCTTTTCGCGCGCGGCCATGCTGCGGCAGCTAGTGCCGAGCGCGCGGATTGGCGTCGGTCATGGGCAGATGCCCGAGGCGGAACTCGAGAAGGTGATGCTGCAGTTTATGCGGCACGAGTTCGACATCTTCGTCTCGACCACCATCGTCGAAAACGGCCTCGATATTCCTCTGGCGAACACCATGCTGATTGAAAATGCGGAGCGCTACGGGCTCTCCGAGCTTTATCAGTTGCGCGGGCGCGTGGGCCGCAGCAACCGGCGCGCCTACGCTTATCTGCTGGTGCCTCAGGATACGGAGTTGACCGAGATCGCGCGCAAGCGTCTGGCGGCGCTGAAGGAGTTCAGCGATTTGGGCGCGGGCTTCAAAATCGCCGCGCTCGATCTGGAACTGCGCGGCGCCGGCAATCTGTTGGGCGGCGAGCAGCACGGGCACATCAACACCGTCGGATTCGACATGTACGTGCGCATGCTGGAAGACACGGTTCGCGAGTTGAAGGGCGAAGAGGTCGCGCCGGAGATTCATTCAGCGCTGAATCTGGGTCTCGACATCCGGATTCCCGCGACTTATATCAGTGACGAACACCAGCGTCTGCGGGCCTACAAGCGCATTGCGAATTCGACCGATGCGGACGATCGCGAAAAGGCCGAGAAAGAACTCGAAGACCGCTACGGTCCGGTGCCGGACGAGGTTCGCAATCTGCTGGAGTACTCGGGATTGAAATCGATGGCGGAAAAGATCGGAATCGAAGCGGTGGACCGGCGGCACAATGTGTTGAACATAAAATTCCACCAGGAAACACGCGTGGATGCCGCCCGCCTGATGCGCCTGGTAAGCGAAACGCAAGGCGCGCAATTTACGCCAGCCGGCCTGCTGCGCTTGCCGATGGAAGGCGCAAGCCATGCCACCGCGGTGCTGGCCTATGTGCGCGACCATCTGCTGGTGCCGCTGGCCGGAGCCTAGGAGAGTCGAATGCCCATGAATCGGCGCGAGTCGGCAGGCGCTGATTCATGTCGTGAACCGGCAAATCCGGTGTCAGTCCGGAGATGGCGGTTCGGCTAATCAAGGTGTTCGGTGGCACTGAGGATGCAGCTGGCTTACGACCTCGCTGCAACACGATAGTCGAAGTCGAACTGGGCGATAATGGAAACATATGTACAGTAAGCTTTGGCTCCTCGCGGGAGTTATTTCCGGTGCGTTTCTGCTCAGCGCCGCCGACGCGCCGAACGTTCGCATTATCGAAGAGATCACCGCCAAGGTGAATGGCGAGATCATCACGCGCGGCGAGTTGGAAAAGACGCGGCAGCAGATTGAGGCCGAAATCCGGCAGCAGGATCCCACTGCCTCGAGTGACAAGCTCGCGGCCGCCGTGAAGCAGAAGCACGCCGACGCGCTGCGCGACCAGATTGATCAGTTGCTTCTGGTCCAGCGCGCCAAGGATCTGAACATCAACGTCGATCCGGAAATCACGCGCCGTGTGGCTGACATTCAGGCCCAGAGCAAGATCAGCGACCCGGATAAGTTCGCCGCATTCATTCGTGAGCAATCGGGCGGCGAGACGCTGGAAGATTTCAAGCAGCAGATGAAAAACCAGCTTTTGACGCAAAAGGTGATCGGGCAGGAGGTCGGTTCCAAGATCAACGTCCCGCAGGAGGAAGTCCAGAAATACTACGACGAGCACAAGAAAGATTTCGTGCGCGAGGAGATGGTGTTTCTGCGCGAGATCTTGATCTCAACTGGCGACAAATCGCCCGCCGCGGTGGCCGCCGCCGAGAAGAAAGCCAAGGACGTTCTAGCGCGCGCGCGCAAGGGCGAGAAGTTCACGGAGTTGGCGCGCACCTACTCCAGCGCGCCCACGGCACAGAACGACGGGGAACTGGGGGCGTTCAAGAAAGGCGATCTCAAAGCCGACATTCAGGACATCGTGTTCAAAGCCAACAAGGGCTACATCACGGACCTGATCCGCACCGATAATGGATTCGACATCATCAAGGTGGAAGAGCGCTACGCCGCCGGGCAAGCCTCGCTCGACGAGGTGAAGAACGACATCATGGAGAAGTTGTACATGCCCCGCATGCAGCCCGCGGTGCGCACCTATCTCACCAAGCTGCGGCAGGAAGCGTTTCTTGAAATTCGCGGCGGTTATGTCGATAGCGGAGCTGCGCCGGGCAAGGACACCACATGGAAAGATCCGGCGACTCTGAAGCCGGAAACGACCACGAAGGAAGAAGTGGCGGCCCGCGGACGCAAGCGCAAATTCCTGAAAGTGATTCCTCGCAGGGGCGGCGGTGATGCGTCCACGTTGCCTCCGCCGACTGTAACTCCAGTACCTCCGCCGCCCGCTCCCAAATGAAATCGCCCTTTGTAAAGGACCTGGAGCCGGGCAAGGTCATCACGACCTCTTTCCTGGTTCAATCCAAGGAAATTCGCGAGAAAAAGACGGGCGAGCCGTATCTTTCGCTGCTTCTGAGCGATCGCACGGGCAAGATTGACGCCAAGATGTGGGACAACGTCGCCGAGGTGCTGGACGGCTTCGATCGCGACGACTTCGTCAAGATCAAGGCCATGCCGCAGATTCATCTGAACCGTCCGCAGTTGACGATTCATAAGATCCGCCGCATGGAGGATACGGAAGTCGATTTCGCCGATTACTTCCCCGCCGCCGAGCGCGCCCCTGACGAGATGTGGGCCGAATTGCGCCAAATTGTGGAGGGGATCGGCAACCCCCATCTGCGCGGACTATTGACGGCGATGCTCGACGATGAAGATGTATCGCGCCGCTACCGCATTGCCCCCGCCGCGAAAAGTATCCACCACGCTTTTCTGAGCGGGCTTATTGAGCACGTGCTCTCGCTTTGCGGCCTTTGCAAGGCGATGGCGGCGCACTACCGCACCATCGATCTTGACCTGCTGCTCACGGGCGCGATTCTGCACGATATCGGCAAGATCTACGAGCTCAGCTACGAGCGTGGGTTCGGTTACACCACCGAGGGGCAGCTTCTGGGCCATATGATGATTGCGCTGCGCATGATGGGCGACAAGCTGCGCGGCCTGCCGGATTTTCCGATCGAGTTGCGCAATTTGGTGGAGCACATGATCATCAGCCACCACGGGCAGTTGGACTTCGGATCGCCGAAGGTTCCGCAATTTCCAGAAGCGCTGCTGTTGCATTATCTGGACGATCTGGATTCCAAGATGGAGTGCATGCGCGCCCTCATCGACGGCGACCGGCAGAGCGAGAACGATTTCACCAGTTATCACGCGGCTTTGGAACGCGTGGTGCTGAAGAAGCTGAAGTATCTGGCGGGCCCCGTGGCGGTTGCCTCCGCCGCCCCGGAGCCGGAACCGCCTTGCGCCGCCAATTCCGTTTCGGAAGCCCCCGTCGAGGCGCCTTTATCGGCGCCTGTATCGATCCCTGAACCCCCACCAGTGCCTGTTCCCGCGACTGTTTCGGCCTTCGCTGGAATACTGCAGCAGGCTTGGCGGCCGAAGTAGGGCAGCCGGGCCTGCGCGGTTAGAATGGTTCTGAATGCGCATCGCCCTCGGCCAGATCAATCCAACTGTTGGGGATCTTGCGGGAAACGCGGATCGCATGGTCGAATTCGCGCGCGAAGCAGCACAGAGGGGCGCGGAGCTGATCGTCTTCCCGGAGCTTTCAATTACCGGATATCCGCCGCGCGACCTGGTCGAAAAGCCGAGTTTTCTCGACCGGTCCGAAGCCACTCTTCAGGATCTGGCGCGTCGCACCGCCGACTTGCCGCTAGCCAGCATTGTCGGCTACGTGGGACGCTCGACGGCAGCCACGGGCAAGCGCGCCACCAACTGCGCCGCACTTTTGCGCGGCGGCGAGGTCGCATTCCGGCAGATCAAAATGCTGCTGCCGACTTACGACGTCTTCGACGAAGCACGCAATTTCGTGGCGGGCGAGCGCCAGAACGTGTGGCCTCTCGGGGAACGCACGCTGGCCCTCGCTGTCTGCGAGGACGCCTGGAACGACAAGAAATTCTGGGAGCGCCGGCTCTACGCGCGGGACCCCGTGGAAGAGCTGATTGCGCTTGGCGGCAACGTGCTCATCAGCATCAATGCTTCGCCGTTTCACATGGGGAAGCGCGCTCTGCGGCACGAGATGTTCGCCGCGATGACACAACGCCATTGCGTCCCCGCGATCGTCGTGAATCAGGTGGGCGGCAACGATTCTCTGGTGTTCGATGGGTCGAGTTTTGCCATGGACGCGCGCGGGAATGTCATCGCTTCGGCCGCATCGTTTCGCGAAGACCTGGTGGTCGTCGATACCGGGACGGTCCAGGGCGACCAGCACATGAACTTCGACAACGAGTGCGACGCGGTCTATGAAGCGCTGGTGCTCGGGACCCGCGATTATATCCGCAAGTGCGGCTTCGCGCGTGTGCTCATTGGGCTGAGCGGCGGCATTGATTCATCGCTTACGGCGGCCATTGCGGTCGATGCGGTAGGCGCCGAAAATGTGATCGGCGTCGGGATGCCCGGGCCTTATTCATCCGAGGGAAGCGTCAGCGATGCGCGCGCGCTGGCGGAGAATCTCGGCGTGCATTTCGAGATCGCCTCGATCAAGCCTGTGTATCACGATTTTCTCGGAATACTGAATCCGTTGTTCCACGGCGCGCCCCCGGATGTGACTGAGGAAAATCTGCAATCGCGGCTGCGCGGCGTCACGCTGATGGCCTTGTCGAACAAGCTTGGTTCGCTGGTGTTGACCACCGGCAACAAGAGCGAACTGGCGGTCGGTTATTGCACGTTGTATGGCGATATGTGCGGCGGCCTGGCGGTGATCAGCGATGTGCCTAAGACCTTGGTCTACTCGCTGTCGCGCATTGCCAACCAACGGCATCCAGGCGCCATTCCGGAGTCGGTTTTTACGAAGCCGCCATCGGCCGAACTCCGTGCCGATCAGAAGGATACGGACTCGCTGCCGGAATACGATATCCTCGATGCCATCTTGCGTGAATATGTCGAGGAATATCGCACGCCAGTGCAAATTGCGGAGTCTGTCGGAGTGCCGCTTGATCTGGTTCACGACATCGCCCGCAAAGTTGATCGCAACGAATACAAACGGCAGCAGGCCGCCCCGGGATTGAAAGTGACGACGAAGGCCTTCGGCATCGGCCGGCGTTTCCCCATCGCGCAACGGTACTCCGAATGAAATTTATCCTTCCCGCCTTGCTGCTGCTCGCAGCCTTAGTCTTAGTCTCTCAGCCTGCGCCGCGCGAGCGCGTCGGACCGCTTCCGGATGGCGCGTTCCTGCTCAATAGCGGCTGGAAGCTGAAGCCCGCCGGGCAGCAGGTGCCGGTCGACACGCTGCCGATGTCGAGCGCACTCTCGCGCGATGGGAAGTATTTTCTGGTCTTAAACGGAGGTTACAATCCGCCTTCCATCAGCGTCATCGACGTCGCCACCGCGCGCGAGACCAGCCGCGTGCGCGTCCCCGACGCATGGCTCGGTCTCACCTTCTCGCCCAAGGGAGATTTCGTCTACGTCGGCGGCGGTTCTCGCGCCTCGATATTTGAGCTTTCTTTCAACGCCGGCAAGCTGCAACTTAGCCGCACGCTCGCGCTCACCACGCCGGAGAAGCCGCGCACGCTCCGCGATTTCACCGGCGACGTCGCCATCTCGCCCGACGGAAAAACACTGCTCGCCGCGGATCTGTATCATGACTCGGTTCTGGCCGTTGACGTCGCAACAGGCCGCGTCGCCCAGCGCATCCAGACGGGCCGCCGTCCGTACCGCATCCTGTTCGCATCGAGCGGCGCAAACTTCTTCGTCACCAGTTGGACCGACGGCACGCTGACCCAGTATCAGACCGTGAACGGCCTGCCGGTGAACAGCCTCCGCCTCGGGCCGCACACCACGGATATGCTGTGGCATAACGGGCGGCTTTTCGTCACCGCATCGAATACCAACAGCGTGTTTAGTGTGGGCGTTGCGGAATCCGGGGAGATGACGCGCATCGAAGCCATTAACGTATCGATGACTCCCCGCCAGCCCGTAGGCATGACGCCGAGCGCGCTGGGTGTTAGCGCGGATGGCAAGCTGCTGTACGTCGCGTGTTCCGATGCCAACGCCGTTGCGGTGATCGATATCTCGCTAGAGCGCAGCGATGTTACCGGTTTCATTCCGACCGGCTGGTATCCCACCGCCGTGCGCGGCCTGGACGATGGCCGGATTGTGGTGCTCAATGGACGCGGGCTGCGCTCCTATGCGAATCCAAAAGGCCCCGACCCGACGCGCCTTCCCGCGCCGCCGCACGAAGGCATCCGCGCCGATGAATACGTCGGCAAGCTCCAGACGGGCACAGTGTCATTCATCCCGGCGTTGCAGGACCGCACGCTCGCTGCATACTCCGAGACGGTCCTGGCCAACAGTCCGTATCACGACACAAATCCCGCAACGCCGGCCGCATCTCCCGCGCCCATCCACCACGTCCTCTATATCGTCAAAGAGAACCGCTCCTACGATCAGGTCATGGGTGACATCAAGGCCGGCAATGGCGATCCCTCCCTGGTGCTTTTCGGAGAGCGCATCACACCAAACCTTCACAAGCTGGCCCGTGAGTTCGTGCTGCTCGATAACTTCTATGTGAACTCCGACGTCAGCGCCGACGGTCATAGCTGGAGCACCGCCGGCATCGCGCCCGATTACATTCAGAGATTGTGGCCGAACAGCTACGCCAAGCGCCGCGACTTTTATGATTTCGAAGGCCAGGAGCCGACCGCTCTGCCGCCCGCTGGTTATCTATGGACCAATGCCCGCGCAGCCGGAATCTCCATGCGCAACTACGGGTATTTCGTGAATAATCGCGCCAAGCCGGGCGATGATGGCGTTCAAGTCGATTCCGTCCGCGATTCGGTTCTCGGCCCCGTGACCAACAAGCTGTACCGCGGCTTCGATCTCAACTATCCCGATGTCGAGCGCGCCAAAGTCTTTCTTGCGGATCTGGCGAATTACGAGAAGTCGGGCGATCTTCCGCAGCTTCTTTTCATGCGGCTCGGCAACGACCATACCAACGGGACGGTGAGCGGAAAAATCGCGCCGCTTTCGTCCGTGGCCGATAACGATTACGCGCTCGGGATGATCGTCGAAGGTCTCACGAAAAGCCGGTTCTGGAACGACACCGCCGTGTTCGTGCTGGAAGATGACTCTCAGAACGGCGCCGACCATGTGGATTCCCATCGCTCTCCCGCCTTCGTCATCTCGCCCTACGTGCGCCGGGGGATGGTGGACAGCACCATGTACAACACCACGTCCATGCTGCGAACAATAGAGCTGGTTCTCGGGATGCGGCCAATGACGCACTTCGACGCAGGCGCGCGCGTGATGACGGCGCTGTTCCAATCGACGTCTGTCGCGACGCCGTATACGGCGGACCCGCCGCGCATTCCGCTGGATGACCGCAACCCGCCGGGATCCGCGGCCGAAGCCCGGTCGGCCCGTCTCGATTTCGACGGCGAAGATCGCAACGATGACGATGAGCTAAATGACATCCTTTGGCTCGCCATCCGAAAAGACCACGCGCCTCCTCCGCCGGTGCGGAGTTATTTCGCTCGTTAAACCATGCCTCGAATTCACTTGTGCTTTTTGTGGCACATGCACCAGCCGTTTTATAAGGATCTGCTGTCGGGTGAATACAAGCTCCCATGGACGCGGTTTCACGCCCTGAAAGATTACTACGGCATGGCGCGGATTCTCGAAGAGTTCCCCGACATCCGGCAGACGTTCAATCTGGTGCCTTCGATGATGGTGCAGGTGGAAGAATACGCCTCGGGTAAGGCGCGCGATCCATTTCTCGACGTAGCTCTAAAGCCGGCGGAGTCGCTCTCCCCCGACGAGCATGCGTTCATGTTGAAGCACTTCTTTCACGCCCATGCCGGGCGCATGATCTACCGCTACCCGCGCTATGGCGAACTCTATGAAGCCTGGACAGCGCAGAGCCGCCTGCCGGGCTCGAAAAGCGTTTTCGGCGTCCAGGAGTTCCGCGATTTGCAAATTCTCAGCCAGGTCGCCTGGTTCGATGAAGAATTTCAGCAGCATGATGCCGAGGTCCGCTCTCTGATCGAAAAAGGACGGCGGTTTTCGATTGAAGATCAGATGTTGATGGGCCGGAAGCAGCTCGAAATTCTGGGGCTCGTGATTCCCACTTATAAGCGGTTGGCGGCGAGCGGGCAGATCGAAATTTCGACTACGCCGTTCTACCATCCCATTCTGCCGCTGCTTTGCGATTCGGATATTGCCGCCATGGCGCATCCGAATGTGCCGCTGCCGCGTGGCTTTCGTTATCCGGAAGACGCCCGGCATCAACTCCAGATGGGGCGCGAATATATCGAGCGCGTCTTCGGCGTGGCTCCCGTTGGGCTCTGGCCTTCGGAAGGTTCGGTTTCGGACGAGGTGTTCCGCATCGCCGCCGAGTGCGGCTTCGAATGGGCCGCCACCGATAACGGCGTTCTCGACCGGACGCTCGGTCGCAGCTCCGGAGTCGACGGGACGTATCGCCCCTACTTATGGCAGCAGGGCAAATCCAAGATGCAGGTGATTTTCCGCGACCATCTCCTCAGCGATCTGATTGGCTTCGTTTACTCCGGCATGGATGCGGGCGACGCCGCGCGTGATTTCCTGGGGCGCATTCGCGCCAATTGCCGCGGCATTCTGGACAGCGGCCGCGATGCGCTGGTCCCCATCATTCTCGACGGCGAGAATGCATGGGAATACTACGATCGCAACGGCCGTCCGTTCTTTCGCGAGCTCTATCGAGGCATTACTTCGGATCCAGGGATGGTTGCGATCACGGTGCGTGACGCCTTCGAGCGGATTCAGCCCGATCCCCTCGACCATATTTTCCCGGGCTCATGGATTAATGCAAACTTCGACATCTGGATTGGCGCCGAGGAAGATAACCGGGCGTGGGAGTTTCTTCTGGCCGCGAGGCAGGCTTACGCTTTCGCTACGGGCGTTACTCCCGAGCAGCGGGCGCTGGCGTATGAAGAATTGCTCATCGCGGAGGGCAGCGACTGGTGCTGGTGGTACGGGCCTGAGCACGATTCGGCCAACCGCCAGGAGTTCGATCAACTCTTCCGAAGCCATATCGCCAACGTATACCGGGCTTTGGGGCAGTTGCCGCCGGAAGACATTTCGCGATCGATCCTCAAAGCGGCGGTCAGCGAAACGCATGACGACCCGTCGGGCTCGATTTCGCCTCGCATCGACGGCGTGGTCAGCTCTTATTTCGAGTGGATGGGAGCCGGCGTTTATCGCGTGGATGCGCGCTCCGGGTCCATGCACGGGAAGCGGTTTCTGGTGCGCGAATTGCATTATGGCGCCGACGCGCAGAAGCTCTACTTCCGCGCGGATTTCCACGACGGCACCGAAGACCTGCTCGCGTCACTGGACGCGCGGCTCACCATGCGCCGGCAGGGTTTCGGCAGCGAATGTTCACTGGCGGTCCATCTCGAAAATGGGAAGGTTTCGGTGAAAGACAGCAATTTCGATGCGAAGGACGTGGAGTTGGGCTTCCAGACGATTCTGGAAATCGCGATTCCGCTGAAGTCGATTGGCGTCGAAAATCTGGAATCGGTGCAATTTCTCGGCTCGTTTTGGCACGGCGGCCTGCCGGTCGACGCGCTGCCGCAGCAAGGCTGGCTGACTATCTCCACGGCCGAGCGGCAGGAATGGGTAGCCTGACCGAAATTTCCGTGCGAGGATTCTTGCCCCGCCCCCACTACCCCTCCAGTCATCATGAGGGATTTGTTCACCCGATTCGTTCTCGCCTCGGCAATGGCGCTTACCTGCGTCGCCGCGCCCCCCGACCCCGCCGCTAGCCCCGATTACGCGGCGCTTACTCGCGCGTACGAGGCACTCAAAATCAAGAATTACGACGGCGCCATTGCGGCCTTCCTAGATGCCGTGAAAGCCGCCCCTGGCCACACCGCCACGCGCAAGGATCTGGCCTACACGTACCTGAAAATCGGCGAGGCCGATGCCGCGCGCGACCAGTTCGGCGAAGCCATGAAGATCAATCCGGCCGACTTCCACGTCGCCCTGGAATTTGCCTTCCTCTGCTTTGAAAGCAAGGACGACGCGATTACTTACAAAGCCACCGCCCGCCGCATCTTCAATCGCATTCGCGAATCTGGAGACACGGTATCGCGCGCCACCGCCGAGCAGGCTTTCCAAAACATCGACGAGCCTTTGCGAACTGGCATCGCGCGCTGGACACAGGCGCTCGCCACCAACGATAGCCTCAGCGCGCATGAGGAACTTGCCTCGCTCGGCGAACAGCGCGATGAGCTTGAGCTGGCCGCCGAACACTACCTGAAGGCCTGGCATCTGCTGCCTGCGCGCAAATCGCTGCTGCTCGATCTTGGGCGCGTGCGAAAGAATCTGAATCAGCTTGAAGAAGCTAATGCGGCACTCCTTGCGGCCTCGCGAGGCGGTGAACCGCGTGTTGCCGAGCGCGCCCGTGAACTGCTTCCGGAGCGCTATCCCTTCGTCTATGAATTCCGCCGCGCGCTTGCGCTCGATCCGCAAAATGCCGAACTCCATCGCGAACTGGCCTACCTGCTGATGCGCATGGGGGAGAAGGGCGAGGCTCGAACGCAAGAGGCCGAGGATGAGTTCCGCGCGATCACCGAAACCAATCCCGACGACCTGCTTTCCGCCGCGCAACTCGGCTTTCTTTATCTTTCTCGCAAGGACACGATTCGCGCCATGCCGCTGCTGCAACGCGTGCTCGCCGGTTCGGATGAGGAACTCGCCAGCCATGTGCGCACTGCGCTGCACATGCCGGCAAAAGTTTACGCCAACGCGCTGCATACGACCGGCGAATCGGGCACTGAAGCCCGCGTGATGGCCGAGAAATCGCTTAAAGCCGGCTATTTGAAGGACGCCCTCAAATATTTAAAGCTGGCGCATGATGCCGACCCGGTCGATTTCTCCGTGATGCTCAAGATGGCTTGGGCTTACAACATGCTTCGGGAAGACGGCGTCGCGATGCGGTGGTTCGCGCTTGCGCGCAAGAGTCCCGACAGCGCGATTTCAGAAGAAGCTGAGAAGGCCTGGGAGACGCTGCGACCTTCGCAGGCACGCGTCCGCACCACGGCGTGGATGTTTCCGTTCTATTCGTCGCGGTGGAAAGACGTCTTCTCGTATGGCCAGATCAAAACGGAATTCCGCATCGACCGGCTTCCGTTTCGGCCTTATCTTTCGACGCGCTTCGTAGGCGATTTGCGACGGACCACCCCCGGGGCTTACGCCGGAGCGCTTCCACAGAACCTTTCCGAAAGCTCGTTCATCCTGGCGTTCGGCGTGGCATCTTCAAAGCCATGGCACGGCATCACCGAGTGGGCCGAAGCCGGCAGCGCCATCGGATATCTGAGCCACCATATGCTGCCGGATTATCGCGGCGGCGCATCGTGGGCGCGCTCGCGGGGTAAAGGCATCGGCTCGGAGACGCCCGGCTTCTTCTACGAAACCACGGCCGATGGAGTTTTCGTCAGCCGCTTCAATAACGATTTCCTGGCCTATTCGCAAAACCGCGCGGGCTGGACTCTCGCGCCGATTCAGCTCGTGTGGAATGCCAACATCACGACGGACGCGAAGCACCAGTATTGGGCTAATTTCGTCGAGACGGGCCCCGGGATTCGCTTTCACATGGCTGCAATGCCGCCCTCGCTGCTTTTCTCCTTTAGCGTCATGCGTGGTGTTTATTTGATCAACACCGGCAACCCTCGCCGCCCCAACTTTAACGATTTTCGCGCCGGACTCTGGTATGCACTCACCCGTTAGAATTTCCGCCCTTCTGCTCATCGCAGCCGTAGTTCCCGCTTCCGCCACCGTCGGATATTCGGTGATCGCCAACGACCCCGGCCCGTGGCCGCAGATACTTTCCAGCGTCGGCTTCACGGCCGAACCCGCCACCACCGCGGGCATCTACGTGGCGCGTCCCGGAACGCCGGCGTCGCCGCACTGGCCCGCCAAGTTGGAATCCGGTGCCGTGCTGGTGCTTGAAGGCGAATCGCCCTTGGCCGCCGCATTCGGTTTCCGCTCGACGAAACAAACCGTTCAGCTCGCCAGCATGCAGGACGTCCACGAGCCCAAGTTGCCTCTGATTTTGCAGAAACCGATCGAGATTTCGCGCTTCAGCATTCCTGAGAAGGCGCGCGTTTTCACCAAGGAACGTTGGACCGGTGCCCCCACGCTTGCGGGATTTCGCCAAGGCAAAGGCGCGGTCCTCTGGGTCGCCATGAGCCCCGGCCAACTGGGTTACGAACGCTTCCCATACATCCTTCACGCGCTCGCCGATCTCGGCGTGCAGCTTCCCTTTCGCGACACGCGTCTCTGGGCGTTTTTCGATTATTCTTACCGCACGCGCGTCGATCTGGATTACTTCGCGGCCCGGTGGCGCAAGGCTGGAATCAGCGCGCTTCACGTGGCCTCCTGGCATTTCTACGATTCCGATCCGGAGCGCGACGCGTATCTGAAGCGCCTGATTGAAGCCTGCCATCGTGAAGGGATTTTGGTGTATGCGTGGGTCGAGCTGCCGCACGTGAGCGAGAAGTTCTGGAGCGATCATCCCGAGTGGCGCGAGAAGACCGCCGTGCTGCAAGACGCGCATCTCGATTGGCGCAAACTCATGAACCTGACCAACCGCGATTGCTTTCGCACCGTCAGTCTTGGAGTTCAAAACCTGATCGGCCGCTTCGACTGGGACGGCGTGAATCTCGCCGAGCTCTATTTCGAATCGCTCGAAGGCGCCTCCAATCCCGCGCGATTCACTCCGTTCAACGACACCGTGCGCGCGCAATTCCGCGAGGCCGCGGGCTTCGATCCGGTCGAAATTTACACCACGCACAAAGACGCCGCGTCGCTGCGCCAGTTTCTCGATTTCCGCGCCGGCCTGGTGAAGAAGATGCAGGAAGAGTGGATGGCCGAAATTGAAAAGTGCCGCCGCCTGCGCCCGCATTTGGATATCGTACTCACGCATGTCGACGATCGCTTCGACACGGGGATGAAAGATGCGATCGGTGCCGACGCCGCCCGCGTGCTGCCGCTCCTGAGCACGCACGATTTCACATTTCTGATTGAAGATCCAGCGACGGTTTGGAATCTGGGACCGCAGCGTTATCCGGAGATCGCGCGGCGTTATCAACCGATTACGCCGAAGCCGGAGAAGATGGCGATCGACATCAACGTGGTCGATCGGTATCAGGACGTCTACCCCACCAAGCAGCAGACCGGCACGGAGCTGTTCGAGTTGGTGCACCTCGCCGCGCATGCTTTTCCGCGCGTGGCTCTTTATTTCGAAAACTCGATCCTTGCGCCGGATCTCGCGTTGTTGGCCGCGGCTTCGGCCAACGTCAATCGTGTGGAACATGTCGGACTCAAAACCATCATCGACGCCCCGCGCGGCGTCGGCGTCACTTGGTCTGGCGGTGCGCTCGTGGACGGAAAACCGTGGCCGGTTCAGGACGACAACACTCTATGGCTGCCCGCCGGCACGCATACTATCGAGCCCGCATCGCAGCCCGCCTCCGTGCGGCTGCTGGCGTTGAACGGAACCTTGCGAGCGGCGCAAATCACCGGGTCCAACAAGCTCGATTTTGCATACGAGAGCGCCAGCCGAGCCATCGCGCTGCTCGACCGCAAACCCGCGCAACTCGAAATCGACGGACTCGCCTCCAAGCCCGATGTGCTGAATGCTCCAGCGGGCCACTTCGCCCTGCTGCTCCCGCGCGGGCAGCACCTTGTCTCGCTAACGGCGGAATGACCGTCTTCGGTTAAATTCGCCTCATCTCCATTGCTGCGGGAAGTTGCGTGGAACTAGATGGCCGAAGGAGTGCTCTATCTCTGTAGAGGTCATTTGACTTGCGCAAACTCTTAATAGTTTTCAGTTGTCTGCTGACAGCCAGTACAACTGGCCCGATTTGAACCGCTGATTCGGCATGGCGGCAAGCCCGAACCTTACCCGCCCTGGATGCAGCCGGGATACTTGGTTGCTCTTTCTGAAGAGGCCAGCCACGTGGGTGGTGGGCCTCTTCGTTTTTGTTGTTCTTGCCTTCGCAATTCTCCTGTTTAGATACTCGATTCTCATTGACCGCCGGTTCGAGTCGGGATCTTTCCAGTCCGTCTCGGAGGTTTACGCAGCGCCGAGGCCACTGCATATCAACGAGAGTCTCACGCCCGCCGAACTCGTCGCGCAACTGCGGCGCAGCGGGTACGCGGAAAACGCCTCTGCGGCGCAGGGTCGCTATGTTCGGCGCAGGGACGGCATTGAAATCACGCCCGGCCCCGGTTCCGACTTCCTTCCGGAACCGGTGCTAATCGCGTTCGCGCGCGGCCATGTCGCGCGCATCGTTTCTCTGAACGACAATCGCCCGCACGATGAAGTGCTTCTCGAGCCCGAGCTCATCAGCAACCTCATCGACAAATCGCGTACCAAGCGCCGCCTCGTGCACTTTGCTGAAATCCCAGTGGTGTTGCAACAAGCCGTCACATCAACCGAAGACAAGCGCTTCTTTCAGCACACCGGCTTCGATGTCCGGCGGATCGCGAAGGCGGCTTACGTCGATTTACGAGAAGGACGCAAGGAGCAAGGCGCCTCCACGCTGATCATGCAGCTGGCGCGCAACGTGTTCCTCGATAGCGACAAGAGTTGGAACCGCAAAATGCGCGAAGCCTTTCTGACGTTTCTGCTGGAAGCGCGCTTTTCCAAGCAGCAACTGTTCGAGTATTACGCCAATGAGGTGTATCTCGGCCAGAAAGGCACGTTCAGTATTCACGGCTTCGGCGAGGCTGCCCGCGATTATTTCGGCAAAGAAGTCAGCCAGCTCACGCTTCCCGAAGCCGCTCTGCTCGCCGGCACCATTCAGCGGCCCAGCTACTTCAATCCGTTCCGGTGGCCCGATCGCGCCATCGCGCGGCGGCAAATCGTCCTCACGCTGATGCGGCAGAACGGCTATATCGATGCCGCGCAGTTTTCCGCGGCTGCTGCCGCACCGCTCCGGCTCGCGCCGGCATCGAGCGAATCGCGCGACGCTCCATACTTTCTCGATCTCGTAAACACTGAACTGCCCGCCCAGATCCAGGATCACGACATCCACATGGCGCACCGCATCTATACTTCGCTCGATCTCAATCTGCAACGCGAAGCCGCCAACGCGGTCGCCTTCGGCATGAAGCTGGTTGACGCGCAGGTGCGCCGGGCGAAGCGTGCGCCAACCGCGGATAAAGCTGTGCCGCAGGTCGCGCTCATCGCTCTGGATATTTCGACCGGCGCGATCAAGGCACTAATCGGCGGCCGCGATTACAACGCCAGCCAATTGAATCATGTCCTCGCCAAACGCCAGCCCGGTTCGGTATTCAAGCCGTTCGATTATGCCGCGGCGATGACTCCGGTTACCGGAAAGCCCGCCGTGACTGCCGCCACTCTGATCCAGGATGAGCCGACCACGTTCACATATCAGAACCAGTCCTACAGCCCGAGCAACTTTCGCGATCAGTTTCATGGGACCGTTACGGTGCGCGCTGCGCTGGCGGAATCGCTAAACATTCCCGCAGTGAAGGTTGCTGAACTTGCCGGCTACGATGCGGTAGCCAACCTGGCGCGCGGTGCGGGTCTCGACGTGCCGGCGTCCGCGACTCCCGCTATGGCCCTCGGCGCATACGAAACTACGCCTCTCGACATCGCCGGCGCTTACACACTGTTCGCCCGTCAGGGAATTGAAATCAAACCCAACTGGATCGCACGCATTCGCGACCGAAGCGGCGCGGTAGTCTTCGACATTCACCCGGAGGAGCACAAAGTCCTCGACCCGCGCGTGGCTTATCTGATCACGAATCTAATGGAAGAGGTGCTCCGGACCGGCACTGGCGCGGGCGTGCGCGCGCAGGGATTCACTTTACCGGCCGCTGGAAAAACGGGAACATCGCGCGACGGCTGGTTCGCCGGTTTTACTTCGAAGCTGCTCTGCGTCGTTTGGGTCGGGTACGATGACAACCGCGAACTCAATCTGGAAGGCGCGAAATCGGCGCTGCCCATCTGGACCGAGTTCATGAAGCGCGCGCATGGATATCCCGAATACAGCGATGCGCACGAGTTCGTCGAGCCCGCCGGTATGGTGCATGCTTCCATCGATCCGCAATCCGGCCAACTCGCTACCGAACTTTGCCCGAACGTGCGCAGTGAAGTCTTCATCGCCGGGACCACGCCAACGCAGCCGTGCCCGCTTCACCAAGCGCCGGAGAGCGCTGCGAAATCATTTTTTAAGAAGCTCTTTCGAATCTTCAAATGAGCTATAAGTAGTGTTTGATGGCTGAGGTGGTTCCTCCGACGGACGCGCTCGAGATTCCGGACAAGCTATTCTTCCGGATCGGCGAAGTCAGCAAGCTTCTGAGCCTGGAACCGTACGTCTTGCGCTATTGGGAGACGGAGTTCCGTGGGCTCTCGCCCAAGAAATCCGGCACCGGACAGCGCTTATTTCGGCGTAAAGATGTTGAGCTGCTGCTGCAGATTAAGTATTTGCTTTACGAAAAGCGTTACACCATTGAAGGCGCGCGGCAGTTTCTACAGTCGGGCGCGCATAAGCCGCCACCGCCGAAGCCGGAGATTCAGCAGCCGCTATTTGAAGTAGAAGACCCGTTGCCGAAGATCCGCAAAGAGCTCGCGTCGCTGCTGGAACTGCTTCGATAGTGATCACCCGCGCTAAACTCGTCATATGCCCGGCCTGATTGCGACTCTCGTTTCGGAGCAGGAATAACTTTCCAATCCCGAGTACAAGCATTGCGAGTACTTCGATGGTGAAGTCGTGGAGCTTAATTTGGGATCGAAACCGCATTCACAGATTCAAGGGAGATGCGCGGGGCATCTCATGATCATTGCGACAACCACGATGGCAAGATGTACGTCGAGCCGCATTGCCGTCTCCAAGTTGGAGCGCGCGTCCGCTACATGCTGCCGGACGTCGGCGTAGTCTTAAACGACAACGACCCCGATGGGCTCTATCTGCAACGCGCGCCAGACCTTGTCGTCGAAATCCGTTCGCCGGAAGATTCCATCGCGATGATCCATCGCAAGATGGCCGTCTATTTTGAAAACGGAGCGCAACTGGGATGGATCATCCTGCCCGAGGAAAAGTCAGTTCTCGTGCTCACTCCCAACGCCCCTGCGTAAACCAAAATATGCGGTGAGATTCTTGACGGCGGGGCTCTTCTGCCCGATTTCCAAGTCGCAGCCGATGAACTGTTCCGCTAGCCCTTCGCCTTCTTGATCTCTTCCACCAGCGCCGGCACTACCTGAAACAGATCGCCCACAATCCCGTAGTCGGCGATCTCGAAAATCGGAGCCTCGGGATCCTTGTTGATGGCGACCACTGTCTTCGAGCCCTTCATCCCAACCAGATGCTGAATGGCACCGGAAATCCCTACCGCCAGATACATCTTCGGCGCAACCGTCTGTCCGGAACTGCCCACCTGCCGCTCCATGGGCATCCAGCCGTTGTCGCAGATCGGGCGCGAAGCCGCCATCTCCGCGCCCAGAACTTCCGCCAGCTTCTGAACGATAGGAATATTCTCGGGCTCCTTGATGCCGCGGCCCACGGAAACAATAATCTCCGCCGTCCCAAGATCTAGCGCCCGTGCCGACTCGCGAAAGAGTTCGAGTGGCTTGGTTCGGATCTGCGACGCACTCAACTCTGGCGTGAAGGTCTCGACCTTCGCCGTCCCTTCCACTAGTTTATCCGCCCGGTACGCGCCCGCTTGTATCGACGCGAAGTAAGGCGCATCGCCGGCGAAATCGACATCCACGTTGATCTTGCCCTGAAACAACTGGCGCACAAAGGTGAGCTTGCCGCCCGACGACTTATGCCCGACCGCATCGCTCACCAGCACCCGATTCAGCGCCGTCGCGAGCTTGGGCGCAAAATCACGCACGCGGTAAGTGTGCGGGAACACCACCAGCACCGGCTTCAAAGCGGCGATCAACTGCTGCAGCGCGAGGCTGTAACCGTCGGGCGTGTAGTCGCCCAGAAGCTCGTGCTCCACGCGATGAACACTCTCCAGCTTCTTGCCTGCAACTTCCTGCGCGAGCGCCTCAACGTTCTTGCCCAGCAACGCCGCATGCACGGGCATTCCGGTCTCGTCGCTGAACTGCTGCGCGGCCGCCAGCGTCTCGAACGACATCTTGTGTAAAACGCCATCCTGCTGCTCCAAGACCACCAGAATGCTCATAGCACACGCGCCTCGAACTTCAATTTGTCAACCAGCTTCGCGGCGGCTTCCTTCGGTGGCCCATCGAAGATCTGCGACTTTTTCGTGCGCTCCGGCAGATAAATGCGGCTATTCTTTACCGACGCCGCCGACATTCCGCCCAGCTCCGCCGCGGCGAGCTTCTTAATCTCTTTCGACTTCGCCTTCTTGATGCCCATCAGCGTGGCGTAGCGGAGCTTATTGCTTCCCGATTGCATCGCCAACAGCGCCGGAAGCGGCATTTCGACATGCTGAAACCAGCCGCCCTCAAGCTCGCGCTTCACCCGCACCGCCGCGCCGGTTACCTCGACGTCCATGATGATGGTCGCGTGCGGCAGGCCCATAAGCTCGGCCAGAATCACGCCGGTCTGCCCGTAACCCAGATCGTCCGATTGCAATCCAGTCAAAACCAGATCGGGCTTCTCCGCTTCCAGAGCCTTCGCCATTAACCGCGCGACACCCAGGGCATCGGTCGCGCCGAAATCTTCCTCTTCAATGTGCAGCCCGCGGTCCGCGCCCTTTGCCAGCGCCTCGCGAATCGTCTGCGCGGCCCGCGCCGGACCCGCGCACAACACCACTACTTCGCCGCCGCCCGATTTCTCTCTCAACTGCAAACCGGCTTCGAGGGCGTACGCATCGGGCTCATTAATCTCGTAACTGAGGTCGCTGTCCTGAATCCAGGAGCCAGCGGAATTCACGCGCAGCAGCGAATCCCGCGCCGGCACCTGCTTTACCGCCACGACAATCTTCATAGAAATTACTCAACGTAACGTTGGAAAACGAGCGCGCCATTCGTCCCGCCGAAGCCGAACGAATTCGACAGCGCATGTTCAATCTTCATGTGACGCGCCTGGTTGGGCACGTAATCCAAATCGCAGTTCGGATCGGGATGTTCCAGATTCATCGTCGGCGGCGCGATCTGATCGCGAATCGCCAGGACCGTGATGCCCGCCTCGAGCCCGCCCGCTCCGCCGAGGAGGTGACCGGTCATCGACTTCGTCGAACTCACCGCTACTTTGCGCGCGTGATCGCCGAACGCCCGCTTCAGCGCGATGGTCTCGATCTTGTCGCCGAGCGGCGTCGATGTGCCGTGAGCATTCACGTACTCGATCTGGTCGGGAGTGAGCTTGGCATCGCGCAGTGCGTTCCGCATCACGCGATATGCGCCATCGCCGTCATCCGGAGGCGAGGTCATGTGGAAGGCGTCCGCGCTCATTCCGTAGCCAACTATCTCCGCGATGATCGGCGCGCCCCGCCGTTTGGCCGTCTCCAACTCTTCCAGAACCAGGATACCGGCTCCTTCACCAACGACGAAGCCTTCGCGATCCATATCGAAAGGGCGTGACGCGTGAGCCGGATCGTCATTGCGCGTGGAAAGTGCGCGCATCGCCGCGAAACCGCCGATTCCCATGGGCGAGATACATGCCTCGGCCCCGCCGCAGATCATCACATCCGCATCGTTCCGCTGAATGATCTTGAACGAATCGCCTATTGAATGGGCGCTGGTGGTGCAAGCCGTAGCCGTCGCGGAATTCGGACCCTTCGCGCCAGTCCGGATCGACACGTATCCGGACGCGAGATTCACGATCGTTGCCGGAATGAAGAAGGGAGAGATGCGCCTTGGCCCATGTTCCAGCAGATTCCGATGCTCCCGCTCAATCACATCGAAACCCCCGATTCCGCTCCCTATATAAACGCCGACCACCTCCTCGTTTTCAGGCGTCACCTTCAGGTGGGAATCCGCGAGAGCGCATTCAGTCGCGGCGATCGCGAGCTGAATAAACCGGCCCATTTTCTTTATTTCTTTTTTTTCTATATATTTTTGAGGATCGAAGTCCTTGATTTCTCCCGCGATCCGGCAGGCAAACTCGGTCGCATCAAAAGAGGTGATTTTGGAAATGCCGTTCTTGCCAGCGAGGAGAGACTTCCACGTCTCCTCCGTACTCATTCCCACGGCCGTCACCAAGCCGACCCCGGTTACTACAACTCTGCGCGAAATACGCCTTACCTCCTATCCCTGGCACGGAGCCTACTTTTGTTTCGCGGATTTGGCTTCGATGTAGTCGACGGCATCCTTGACGGTGCCGATCTTCTCGGCGTCTTCGTCGGGAATTTCCAGCCCGAAAGCCTCTTCAAAAGCCATAACAAGCTCAACGATATCGAGTGAATCCGCGCCCAGATCGTCAACGAACGAGGCGTTGTTATCCACTTGGCTTTCGTCCACGCCAAGCTGCTCGACGATGATCTGTTTCACCTTCTGTTCTACTGCTTCCATGCTTCCTCCACGGTAGTTCTTAGATGCCAGTGTGCAAACTCCCGATTCTAACGTAGTTTCCAGCAGCCTCAAAACCCTTCCCACACGCATGCGGGAAAGCGGCGGATGGAGCGAAATCCCACGCGCTCGTAAAGCTGAATCGCTTCGGTGTTAGCTGAGGTGACCGTCAGGCTGGCGCGGCGGCACCCATGATCGCGGAGTCCCTGAAGGGATGAGCGAAGAAGTTCATATCCGACTTTCGCGCCCCGGACCTCGCGGTTTACACAGATTTGCGTAATATGGCCGCAATCCGGCTCCACCAAACTGGTGAGCGAGATTCCACACAGGTAACCTGTGGCCATATCGTAAGCCGCGGCGGACGCGGGCCTGAAAAAAGCCCCGCACCCGGGATACTGCACGATGTTGTATAGGAATTTGCGCGCGCCCGCTACCGAACGGTATTGATCGTTGATCTGGCTATCGATGTGATCGCGATAAGCGGAGGCGATGACGTGCGCGGCGGGTTCCTGGTGATGCTCTTCCCAACGTTCGATCAGGAACCGGGTTTGCTGTTTCGAAGGCAGAAGGTCGGGGCCGTTCAGGTCGGCCACCATGAACTCGCGCTCAAACAACTGCATGTGGCGCTCGACCGAGGACGCGCGCGGGGAGACGGCGTTTGGGATGTGCCCAATCATCATCAGTTGGCTTTCGATTCGCCGAACTTGCGATGTCGCGATCAGGCCCTTGACGACGCCGGCCAAAAGCAGCTTGACGTTTTCGGCGGTTTGAAATCCCTCCCGAAGATACAGATCGCCGATCAGGCCTTTGTGATCCTCGAACACGAAATAGGAATACCCGGCCACCGCGCCGCGCAGCATCAACGCCGACCCGTTTAGCGCCCGCAGTTGAATGAATTTGCGCACCAACTCGGCCGAACGCTCGAAATCCCAGCTCATCTGTTCCCGCCAGACCCGCGCTTCCTCAGTCAACAACGGGTGCAGATCGTCCGCCGTTAGCCGGCGCAGATCCCATAACTCGGGACGTGACGTATACGGCACCGGATCGAGCAAGGCAGCCATGCTTTGGTTGTAACATAGCGGCGCCAGCGTGATCCTCTAACGGGATAGAAGGACACGCACATTGTCGCCGCGCGGAGCCCAAACACTCGGGTTCGTGTTCCGAAAGATCGCGATTACGGGAGCCCCCGCTGCCGCGGCTAAATGAGAAATTCCGGAATCGTTGCCAATATAGATTCGGGCGCCTGCCAGCCAGTGGCCTAGATCGAATAAATTGTCGAATCGGACGCAAGCGTCCAGATGCTCTTCCGGCCCGCAGCACCACTCGACCGGCATGTACCGCGCAATGCGCCGCGAGAGTTCTCGGAAGTTTTCCAGCGGCCAGTTCTTGCGCGGACTTCCGGAGAAAGGGTGAATTACCGCGTAGTCCCCCCGCTCGGCATTGAACTGGAGTCGCGGCACCGCCCCCGGAGCGAGGCCGACCTGCGAGCCGTGGAAATCGACCGCGTGCATCGCAACTCCCGCCGGCGGAAGCGCGCCATGGAAGGTGAACGGCAGCGCGGCTACAGCTTCACGAAACTCGGGCCGGTTGGCGCCATACCAGGAAACGATCGAATCGAAGTCACGCAGCCGCTCGATCACGTCGTCGGCGTGGGCTACGCCCACGCGGTCCAAGCCGGCGGCGCGTATCGAGCGCGCTTGGTCGGCGAAGCGCGCCAGAGGAACATTCGCGGAGGATGCCCAAACCTCGGTGTATTCGCTTGAAAGGTGCTGCAGCGCCGGAAGGGACACGATGAAATCGCCCACCCCGCCCGGCCGGATCAGCAACCTTCTCACGAACGCTTCAATAAGCCCATCGCCACAAGCTCGCACCTGCCGTGTAGCCCGCGCCAACAGCAGCGTAAATGATAAGGTCTCCCTTCTTCAGCCGCCCCTCCTCAAGAGCTGTACCCGTGGCCAGCGGTATGGTTCCAGCAGTGGTGTTTCCATACCGCTCGATGTTGATCACCACTTTTTCGGCGGGCAGGCCGAGACGTTCCGCGGTCGCGTCGATGATCCTTCGATTTGCCTGGTGCGGAATCAGCAAAGCCAGATCGTCGATGGTAAGACCGTTCCGCCGCAGAAGTTCGTCGCACATGTCGAACATTTTGCGGACTGCGTACTTGAACACCTGTTGGCCTTCCTGATGCACATAATGCATCCGGCCTTCCACGGTGGCGATGCTTGCCGGCACGCGGCTCCCGCCCGCAGGCATCTTCAGGAACTCGGCGCCGCTGCCGTCAATCTCCCCAACGAAATCCAGAAAACCGAGATGCTCTTCGCCTTTCTCCGCGGGTTCGATCAGCATGGCCCCCGCCCCATCCCCAAAAAGGATGCAGGTGGAGCGGTCTGTATAGTCGATAATCCGGCTCATGGTGTCCGCGCCGATGACGAGCACATTCTTGTGATGGCCGGAGGCGACCAGTGCGGCCCCCGTATTCAGGCCGTACAGAAATCCGGAGCATGCGGCAATCAGATCGAAGCCCCACGCGTGAGACGCTCCGAGCCGCTCCTGCACCAGGCAGGCCGTGGCCGGGAAGAGCATATCCGGCGTGACGGTGCAGACCAGAATGGCGTCTAGGTCCGAAGGGTCCATTCCCCGCTGGGCCAAGGCTGCGCGCGCGGCCTCAAAAGCCAGGTCCGAAGTTGCCATCTCCGGAGGGGCGATGTGCCGTTCGGCGATTCCGGTGCGCTCCAGGATCCAGTCGTTATTGGTTTTCACCATCTTTTCGAGGTCGAAATTGGTCAAGACGCCGGGGGGCGTATAACAACCTAGCGCCGTAATTTTTGCTTGACGGAGTGGCATGGGTGAGTGAGAGCGTAATCACCTTGATATGTTAAATTCGAGGGAAATGCAATACAGCGGCTCTGAGCTTCAGAGCGGACTCCTGTTTGAATCCCCAGCGGAAATCTACGCGCGAGTCTTTCGGGAGCTGCGGCCGCGCACCGCCGTGCCGCCGATTCGGGTCTGCTTTCGGCGCTTTGCCAACGCGAACAGCTTCATTCGCTTGTCCGACGGCAGCATCGAGGTGCGCATCACCGATATTCTTGACGGCGCTCCCGCTCCCATCGCCGAAGCGCTGGCTTACATCCTGCTCGGAAAGCTCTTCCGGAAGGAAGTGCCAGGCAGGTACGCCCACCGTTACCGGCTCTATCTGAACCGTCGAGACATGCGCGGCAAGATGCAGCTAATCCGTCAGATCCGGGGAAGGAAATTCATGTCCGGTCCGGTGGGAACACATCACAATTTAGAAGATTTATTTGAAAAACTGAATCACGAATACTTCAACGGGCTAATGGGGAGGCCATTGCTCGGCTGGAGCCAGGGGGCGTCTCGCACTATGCTAGGACACTTCGATCCGTCGCACAACGCCATTATTATCAGCAGGATTTTCGATGACCACCGCATCCCGAAACTGGCCTTGGAGTATGTGATGTTCCACGAGATGCTGCATCTGTGCCATCCAGTGGACCACCGGGGAGCGCGTAGATGCGTCCATACCAAGGAATTCAAGGAGGCCGAGAGAAGATATCCTTATTTGCGGGAAGCAAAGGAACTACTGAAGAAATCGCTATGAACGACGTCCGGTGAGCGGGCGCCGTTCATAGACTCGACTGCTGCGGGGACGTAAGGCGGTGGCTACGCGGTGGCGGCGAACCGCCGGGGTGCGGCAACGTCCTGCAACTGCAGCCGCATAGCTTCCAGCGCTTCGATAAGCCCTCCGATTTGAACGGTCCCAACGCCCATGGCATGCAAAGTCAACTGAAACTCCACGCGCATTAACGTCTTGGTAAAGAGGATTTTGTTCTGCATCAATACCTTCGCCAGATCCGGCCGATCCACGGCGGAATCCACCATCAACATCTTTAACGCGAAGCTGACGCGCGAATAATCGGAACGCAAGCTCTGCAAATAACTGCGGAAAATCTTCCGGCGAGCGCTCCTGAGTTTGGAGACCACCTGGGGCGCGATCCCCCTCTGAGCCGCGAGGAATTCGTAATCCGACTCATCTAACAGCCTTTCCATCGGGCGGTAACGAATGGCCAGGTTTTCGCCGGCGGCAATCGTTCCCGATGGCTGGGAACCCGAGGAGAAAACTCGTAAAAGGGAAATCCCGAATCCCAACGACACGGCAAGCAGAACGAACATGGCACAAAGCAGCATTGAAGTCATCTGTTTATACTCTCCAGATAGTAACCTTCCGAGAGTATCGCGAATATTCATCCCGTAGCAAGAGAAAACGGTACTAATTTTGGTATATAAATACCTAATTCACATGCGAGTGCAGTACTTTCAGGTGTGCCAGACCTATGCCAGGCACAGGAAACTGGATCATTAGCGCATAATTTCGAAGCAGTTGCGCAACGGCAACTTGGGCGGACATCAAACCGATCGAATGTGGCGCCAAGCCGAAATCGACGCTCCTACCCTCTTTACTACCAGGGGCAGGGAGGATTGTGTGGAGTCGAGCAGGTAGGCATGGGGGGAATCGCCTCGGAAACGATCGGCGCGGCGAATAAGGTGGCAATGGCGAAAAGCGTGAAGAGCGCGAATTGACGTGTCATGTTGGGTTTCCTATTTCCTAAGAGATTTAACTGCTTTCCGAAGTCTAAAGAACCATACCGCCTTGCGGGGGAATACTTAGAATATTTTTCAATTTCAGAACGACCGCGCACGGTGATCGCCCTGGTGCCGTGCACTGGGTTACAATTAGCCCCAGAAAATATGGTTCCAGAACGATCCGCGGGCGACGATCTGTGGCGGCACACGCTTTCGCATATCCCCACCCTCTTCGGGAGGTTGTTCTACCTGGCATCGCTGCGCGATCCCCATACCGGCCAATATGTGCACTTTGGATTCGCCCAGCGGGTCGGGGATCAAAGGGCCGATGCAATTCTGCGGCATAGCCACGTAGCCACATTTCAGGATTGGCTCTGTCTCAACGTTGTCGGTCAGAAGGACGACCTCGAAGAGTACTTGGCCTCCCTGAACGAGGACCGTTCCAATGTTGTGGCGACGTGGCTGCAACTTGAGCCTTATCGGGGATGGATCCCCGTGGAAACCCGCGCCGCCGAACGGAGCCTCTACATGTGCGACCTGCGCGCGGTCCTTGAAATCCTCAGGAACGCGTATGGCGTCGCTTCCCCTGATCTAAACGCATAGCCAGACCCGTTACCTGGCCGATTACCTCGACTTCCTCCGGAAACCTGTACACTTCCGGGTGGCACATCGATGCTGGATGGGGTTGCAGGACCAACTGGTCCTTCCTCTCGTTGAGAGTGCACCACCCGCACGCATATCCCTGCCGATGCTCGAAAAAGTAGATCGGACGCTCAAACTCGTTGGTCCATCCGGAATCAACTATCTTCCGGTGAGTGTCGTCAATCAGAACTAATGCCCTCGGCTGAATTAGGGGATACATGCTCCAATCTTCGGAACCGATGAAGGCAAATCTGTAATTTTTGAGATCGACCCCGTTTAACAACGCCATCGGAAGCTTCCCCCAGCGCTGTATCATGCGGCTCAAATAGGTCGTTTTCCTGAGGTCTAGCCCCGGGTCCAAAGAGAGGGGAATTTGAATGTCGCCCGTGTCGCTGGCGGTAAACCCGATCAGATGCGTCTTACCGACCTCAATGCTCGCCGCATCCGAAGCTTGCTCCGACATTTTGATCCCATACCACTCCAGCACCTCGGCCAAGTCCAACCGGTAGATGGTACAAAGCGAATACAGCCGAAACATTGAGGGGACTGTGCCTTTGTTTTCAATGTCGGACAGGCGGCTTAACGCGATACAAAACTCATCGTTCTTTTGGCGGTCCGCGATCTGACTGCTAGCATCTTCCACGTCGCGATATCGGAGGTTCAAGCGCTCGCGAGTTCGTTTGAGACGCTGGCCGGGTTCTTCCATGTTATTATCCTGAGTTTAGGACCCGCGAAGCTTGGTAGTATTACTCTATCTAAGTACTGGTACTGATCAACACGGTAATACTGCTTGGAGTATACCGGCTGCCGCCGAATGCGGGCAAGCTTTTTGGGGCAGTATTGTTCTGGAAGTGGAACAGAAATTTTTGTAACAGGTGAAAATTGAAAATTGTCGTCGGTGTCTCGGGCGCGAGCGGCTCAATTTACGCTTTTAGGCTTCTGGAACGGCTGCGGCAATTTGAAAATGTCGAAACTCACTTGACGGTCAGCCGATCCGGCGAAAAGACGTTGTTCCTCGAAACCGGCAAATTGGTTGCCGATCTGAAAGCGCTCGCGCACTATTCTTACCCGGTGGAGGATATTTCGAGCCGCCTGGCGAGCGGCTCCTTTCGAACCGACGCCATGGTCATCGCGCCCTGTTCGATGCACACGATGTCAGCCGTGGCTTCAGGAATCGCTTCGAATCTGTTGGTACGGGCTGCCGACGTGGCGCTGAAGGAGCGTAGGAAACTGATTCTAATGGTGCGGGAGTCGCCCTTTCACCTCGGCCACCTCCGTTCCATGGTGAGCTTGGCCGAAATGGGCGCGATCATCGCCCCGCCGATACCTGGTTTTTACAACCGCCCTTCGTCGATCTCCGAACTGGTGGATCACAGCGTCGACCGCATACTCGATCTTCTCGGCATACAAGATGATACGGCGCGGCGTTGGGACGGTCCGCCATCCGAGCCGCAACCGCGATGACGAAAAGGGTCGAGGCGATCGCGTTTCAGGGTGAGCGGGGCGCGTTTAGCGAACAGGCTGTGCGTCAACTTCTTGGAGCCCCCGTCGATATAATGCCATGTCAGCGATTCGATGACGTTTTTCGCAATCTTAGGGACGGAACCGCGAAAGGGGCGGTGATTCCGATCGAGAATACGCTGCACGGCTCGGTGCACGAGAACTACGATCATCTTTTGCAATTCGACCTGCCCATCGTCGCCGAGACCAGCGTGCGGATCGTTCATAACCTGATTGCTCCGCCAGGCGTGACGTTCGGCAAAGTGAAGCGGGTCTTTTCCCATCCGGTCGCCCTGGCCCAGTGCCTCGATTTCTTCGAGCGGAACCCGGGCGTTGAGCGAGTGCCGTTCTACGACACGGCCGGCAGCGTAAAAATGGTGATGGAGGAGGGGCTTACCGACGCGGCGGCAATCGCTTCCGCAGTCTCTGCCGAGAACTTTGGCGCCAGAATACTCCGTCGCTCGATCGAAGACGACCGGCGTAATTTCACCCGTTTTTTCCTTTTGCGGCGACCGGAAGACGTTCCTAAAAAGGCAAAAAAGACCCATAAACACTGGAAAACGTCGCTCGTATTCAGTACGAGAAATGTGCCGGGAGCGCTATTCAAGTCGCTGAGCGCATTCGCCTTGCGCGATCTAAGCTTGACCAAGATCGAATCCCGCCCCTTGCGCGGTAAGCCTTGGGAATACCTGTTTTACCTGGATTTCCTGGGTCACCTAGATGATGCCGCCGCGCGTAATGCGATCGGCCATCTGCGCGAAACCTCCGACCTGCTGCGCGTTCTCGGCTGTTATCCGAAAGCCTCGCAATTCCTTTAATCGTATTTCTCGAAAATTATCCGTTTGCGTTCGAATCCGAGTTCTTTTAGAAGTGACCGCGTCTCGTCGACCATCTCCTTCAGACCGCAGATATAGACGTCGACTTCCCTCTGATCCCCAAGCGCCTCGACGACATGCCGTTGAACGCGGCCGGTTCGCCCCGTCCAGGAAGTCTCCGGCCGGGTCAGGGTGGGAACGAAGATGAAATTTGCATGTCGTGCGCCAAGCTCTTCGAATTCGTCCCGGTACAGTAGCCCGTGTTCGTGGCGGGCTCCCACGATCAGCGTGAACTGGTGTTCGCGGTCCTGTGGAAGAACGGCCTGGAGCATCGGACGAAATGGCGCCACACCTGTGCCGGTAGCTACCAGAACACTGTGATGCACAGGGTTTCGGAAATGGAAAGCACCATAGGGACCCTTTACATCCACCGTGTCGCCTGACTCCAATGCAAACAGATAGGGGGAAAGCCTGCCTTCGGCGACGCGATTCAGGCAAATCGCGAAGCGATTCCCTCCAGGCACCGAGGCGATGGAGTAGGCCCGGGTGATCTCATCTTCGCCGACCGGCGCGATGACCGACATGAATTGGCCCGGGACAAAAGCAAAGCGCTCGATATCGACAATTTCGAAATTGAAGTGCCGCGTCTCCGGTGCCAGATCAAGAAACGAAAGCAGCCGCGCTTTCATGTTTTGACAGCGGGCGTTCGCAGGGCGTCGTGTGCGCGCTCTACCAGAATTGCGCTCAGCGCCGGATGGCCATCGAGCGGAGGGGTAACGCGAATGGGCACGCCATCATGGTTTTTCGAAATCGCATCGATAATCGCGGGAAGATCGCGTTGCAGGTGAATTCCCAGCGTAAGGAAATAGGGGATGACCAGGATCTCGGACGCGCCACGCCCGACCAGGGTCGCCACCGACTCACGCAATGTCGGGCTCGCTTGGTCCAGAAACGCGGTTTCGAAGAGGGCGAAGCCGCCATCGTGGGCCGCTCGCCGTGCCACGTTTTCTACCGCCTGATTAGCCGATGCCACGCTAGACCCGTGAGCGAAGAAGACAATGCCCGTCATGCGGTCCCGTGGATATATGCTCGCATGTGGAGCAATTCTTCGGTCTTGCGATTGAGCTCGAAATGCATCAGGTCCCGCATGGAGAGGAACCCGATCACCCGCTCTCCCCGCAGTACCGGAAGATGCCGACAATTGTTCGCGCGCATGCTTTCCATCGCGAATTCCAGGGTGTCGGTCTCGTCAACCGTGGCAACATCTCGCGTCATCACGTCGGCAACAAGCGTTCGCGACGGATCGTGGGCCGGAAGGACTACGCGCGTAAGCAGATCCCGCTCACTGAAGACACCGCATAGTTTATCCTTCGCCAGCACGACGATAGCTCCCACGTTGAGCTCTGCCATGCGGCGGGTGACCTCCTCCACCGACTGCGCTTCATCCACCGAATATAGTTCGCGACGGGCGAGGATTTGGGCAACTAGCATGGCTAAGACCAGTGTACGCCCGAGCTTTGGATTCGGAAGCGGTGCGCGGATACTCCCGTTCATCTGGAGTGTTACAGTTTTGCCGGTAACGGTCGATCTTTGTTCTATGGCGACGCACTTTGCCGTGCTTCAAGAACTTTGTGACCCGGAAGTATACACCCTCGAGATCGCGATCCAAAAAGCGAAAGACCTGATCGCCGTGCGTCCGATGCTGGATCTGGATCTGGCCCGAATGACCCCGCGCGAAACGGGAGATGACCGGCTCGACGGTCCGAAGATCGAGCGCGTGCTCGATCTGCTGGACGCCATTTGGAAAAGCGTGCGCGTCCTCAGCCGGTTGGTGCATCTGCTCGACGATCCGGACCTCCGAATTCGGTCGAAAGCTGCGATCTTGATTGGCCGGCGAGTAGGAAATCTGCATTGGGCCGAGAGGGTGGGGCAGGACCGGAATCACCGTGTTCGGGCCAACGTCATCGAAGCATTGTGGGATAGTCCCTTGCCGCAGTGTCGTGAAGTATTTCTGCGCGCTCTGGATGATGCCGACAATCGCGTGGTGGGAAACGCGACCTACGGGATATACCGGCTATCTCCGGTTGAAGGGATACCGCTGTTGATTGCACTGGCGGCTCACGAAGAAGCATCTCGTCGCGTGACTGCCGCGTGGATTATGGGCAAGACTGGCGATCCGCAGTTCCGGGAAAACCTTCAGAAGATGCTACAGGATAAGGATAAGCAGGTCCGCTCGCTGGCGCTAAAGTCGATGTTCAAGCTCCGGCCGGTCGAATGCTGAGCAACGTTGGTGGGCGCTCACGGGATCCAATCAGCGATTTCATCTAACAGGCTCCGCCGCCTTGGTGTGGATTACGTTTTGGCCGACTACCAATTTCTCCCGGTCGCCGTCTAATGTTTGAAATATGGCAAGGGAAAAAACGTCAAGCAATACAAGATTGTTCCCGATCCTTATCCTCGTTTTGTTCTTTTCGACTTCTGGAGGTTGCCTAACCCAAGAAGAGGCTCGCTCCGCCCATGTGGTCGTGCGTCAAAAGGCAGCTGGCCCGAGTACAGCAGTCGGTTCGATGGTGCTGGTCCGCGGCGCTACCTTCCCGATGGGGATCGATGCTGCGCAAATCCCAAGACTTGGGAAGATTTTTGGCATCGATGCGCCGGAGTTGTTTCAGGGCATGGTCCCGAAACACCGGGTCACGCTCGATGATTTCAGCATCGACAAGTACCTGGTAACCAACGCGCAATTCCAGAGATTCACCAACTCCAAGGCTGAGTGGCAATCGAACCGTATACCCGCTGGCCTTGACAACGGTAATTACCTCAAACATTGGGAAGAAACGGCTGCGTTCACCAGGAAGGCAGACCATCCGGTGGTAAATGTGAACTGGTATGCAGCCGTGGCCTATTGCCGTTGGGCCGGGAAGCGCCTGCCCACCGAAGCAGAGTGGGAACGCGCGGCCCGTGTTGACCTTAACGCGCTCTTCCCCTGGGGCAATGAGCCCGTGGAACCAACTCGCACAAGCCTTTCGGGCAGCGGCCGAGGCACCACTTCCCGGGTAGGCGCCTATCCGGCGAATGGATATGGAATTTTCGACATGACGGGTAATGTATGGCAATTTCTCGCTGATGAATGGAAGCCCTATTCTGCTGACCCGCAGAAAAATCCGGTGGCAGGGGGTAACATGTTTCTCGACGGCAAGGCATTTCTTCAAGTCAAGACCAGGCGCGTCATCCGCGGCGGCAGCTTTGATGGAGCGCCAGTGAACTTCTGGGTCGGTTATCGCGACAGCCATCCCCCGGATGGCTCGCGCGAGTTTGTCGGCTTTCGTTGCGCGAAGTGATGCGATCCGCAGTTCCGGGCAAATCTTCAGAAGATGCTACAGGATAAGGATAAGCATGTTCAAGCTCAGGACGGTCGAATGCTGAGCAACGTTGGTGGGCGCTCACGGGATCGAACCGTGGACCTCCTGCTTGTAAGGCAGGCGCTCTAACCAGCTGAGCTAAGCGCCCGAAACTACATTTAAAGGATAGCAGAGCTGCGCTTTGCAGGAGCGGTCACAG
>JBBROU010000044.1:0-37879 GCA_038229055.1 Bryobacterales bacterium
AAGCCCCAATCTGTCAACGGCTTTTTCGAACCGCCGGAAATCTCCGCTGGACGCGAAGAGCAGCTTCAAGGCAAACTATCAATATCCAGGGTGGGCCAAATGAAGTGATCGAAGTGGGCCAGACCGGACGATCAAACTCAGCGCTCGCTCAGCGCCCTGAAGGTCGATGTCGATGGAAAGAGATTCGATCAGGGCCATGAACCGAGCGCTTTCGGCACGGGTCGCGCGGCGTCTTCGTTCTCCCGCCAAAATACAGTTCGCGACCTCAGTGGGCCATATCGCAGGCACCCGCGCCTCGACGTCGGTCAGAGTATCTAGAACGGAATATGCGTACTTACTATTTTCATCGGGATAGAACCAAGTCATCGCTACCGAAGCGTCCAGTACGATGCCTTTGATCAAAATCTCCGACCCTCGGCGATCATGTCTCGAATTGTTACGCCTTCCGGAAGTCTTCGCCCTTTGCCGATTTCTTTGAGTTCCGCAATGGCTCGTTTGCGATCAGCCGAGGAAGCATTTTGGGCCGGAGCCAGCATCGCCACCGGCACGCCATGTTTGGTGATCACAATCCGCTCGCCACGGTGGGCCCGCTCAATCAATGCGGGAAGATGAGTTTTCGCTTCAAACGATCCAACGGTTTCGGTTCCTATTTAGACTAGTATAAGACTAGTTGGTAAATTCTACAACAATTTCCAATAATCCGGCAGATCTTTGTGCGTGTCGCGGAGAATCTCGAGTATCGCCTCCCGGTCCGCGCGCGAGAAATCGGCGTACGGTTTGCTTCGGTCTTTGCCCGTCAGAATATCGTAGAGACGCCGATACAGCCGGGACTTCGCGATTTCCGGAAGCGCTTGGAAAGGCTCGGAATCAATCATGTAACTGCAGGGATAGCGGAACATCCGAGTCCGCAGGTCGAAGTCCCTTAAGGAGCGCCCCTTCGCATCGTGGCGTCCGGCTTTGGGGAACTGCTCGGTAAATCCGGATGTGCCCTTAACCGGCTCGGTCAGCGGCGTTTCTTCCCGGAACAGCATGTAGAGCAGCAACTCATCGACCGCGCCGTCAATGCGATGGTTCGTCGACTCTGAAATCTCCGCATCGGGCCGGTTGAGCGCTTGGTTCATCGCGGCGTTTTGACTGAGCGCGAGACGCGTCTCCCATCCCACGCGAATCAGCAGATTGACCATTTGCGTCTGATGCTCAAGCGTCATAAGCGCGACGATGTCGCTATGTGGGGTCAGGTAAGCACCGGTATCGGTAAATGAGCGCAGGTCGGTGACGTTTTGCGAGTGCTCCGATGCGAGTTTTTCGGGCGCGCCGCGATCGGGCACGATAGCGTTGCCCATATGCACCTGCGAACCGGTGGTCCCGGTGACGTACCAACCGCCCCAACGCTCTTTGAGCGGGCTGCGGTGGTCGGTAATGAATGTACCCGCTTGAAAAAGCGGCATGCCCGAGTTTTCGGGAAACACGGAACGCACTACCAGGCCGGGGATGCCGAGCGTCCCTCCCGATTGATGGCACTGCAGGCATGTGTCGCGGCGTTCAAAGCGCGGTTTCGCCGACTTCTCCTGATCGAGCGTGTAGAACATGATGCCCTGTGCCGGGTCGAGGGCAGTGAACTCGAGCACATCACCCGTCCGAACGAACCCAATTTGGACTTGGTCGTTGAAATAGAGGGCCCGGGGAGTACGCGGGGCGATCCTCGGCGCCTGGAAGCTGGTTTTCGAGAATACCAGCACCTGCGATGTCAGCGGAACGTGGAGGGCTTTGAGCACGGAACGAAGATAGCCCCACTGGTCGTCATAGTCCAGCTTGACCGACCCGGAATCAAGCTGCTGCTGAAGACGCGCGACAGCATCGTTCGGCGCGACGCTTCCATACCGAATGGCTTCGTGATCCAAGGGGAGCAGATACGATCCGCTCAGTCCGGCTATGGCAGCTGCCGCCGGGATTAGAAATAGAGCGAATTTAGGCAACCGCAACGCAAGTGCCTCCCGCGGCGCCGGGGCAATTCGGAGCGGCGGATACTGCCGCGATGGAAGCGAGAGTCGTGCTTCGGAACGCCTCTTCGGTAACGCGCATTGCTTCGTCCAGCTTGAAATGTAAAGGACAGAGATTGGATCCGTGGACGGCGATGCCGAGCGGACACGTGTGAATCCGTTTCAGCGGGTCGACTGCGCTTACAATTTGAAGCACCGAGATTTTTTCGGCTGCCCGTGCCGCCTGAAAGCCGCCTCCCCGTCCCCGTTGCGCGGTGACAAGTCCGGCGCGGGCGAGCTGGTTGAGCACTTTCGACAAGTAATCGAGCGGGACATGCGTGCGCGCCGAGATCTGATGGGTGGTCTGGGCCGCTTCGCCCGTTTGCGCAAGAGTCACCATAGCCCGAAGAGCGTATTCCGCCGTCTGGGAGAGCATGAATATATAGTACGATATCTGGATACGTTTATCAAGATATGCACCACTGTCGGCTATTTGCACGTGCCGGGTATTCGTGCGTCATACCTGTTTGCCACGGTTAGCGATAAGGGCTGCAGCGCTGTTCTGGATTCAGGCCGCGCTGGCTTCGCCGGCTTCAGATCTTTACAAGCAAGGGCGCAAGGCGGAACGCGCGGGGGAGATGTCCCGCGCCTACCTGCTCTACGCCGAGGCGGCAGCGCTGGAGCCGCGCAAACACGGATACTGGCTCGCGGCGGATGCCGTGCGGTCCCGTGCGGCGCTCGAAGCGAAGCCGAAACCACCGGCCGCCCCCGAAGCAGCGACGGACAACTCCGGGATGGATCAAGATCCGCCCCATTTCGACAGCATGACCGCCCGGGATCTGGCCGAAGCCCGGCAGCCCAAGCCTCCTCCGACGTTGCAAGCCAAACCGGGGCGTCAGAACATCGACATTCGGGGAGATGGCAAGTCGCTTTTCGAACAGGTCGCCGGACTTTACGGTCTGAAAGTTGTGTTCGATGGAGACTACAGCCCCCAGCCGCCGTTTCATTTCCAATTGGACGACGCGGACTACCGCGATGCCCTCCACGGTCTGGAGGCGGCGACGGATTCATTCGTGGTGCCCCTTTCGAACGACTTAATCCTGGTGGCGGCGGACAACCTGGAAAAACGTAACGATCTGGAACAGACCATGAGCGTAACGGTTCCGGTGCCGCAGGCTCTAAACAGCCAGGAGCTCATTGAGATGGCGCAGGCGATCCGTCAGACCATCGGCGTCGAGAAGATGGCATGGGACGTGGCAGCCGGGCAGGTGTTCATGCGCGATCATGTTTCGCGCGTGCTGGCAGCGCAACGGCTGTTTGAAGACTTACTGTCGTACCGTTCGCAGGTGGTGATTGAACTCCAGTTCATCGAGATTCACGCCAGTGACATGCTCAGTTATGGGTTCGATCCGCCGAGCAATTTCCCTGTCGTGTTTCTGGGACAGTTCTTGAACTACAAAGGATGGATCCCTTCGGCGCTGAGCGGCCTAGCCTTGTTCGGTGGGGGGCGCACCCTCTTCGGCATTGGGCTTACGGATGCCAGCTTCTTCGCCAATATGAGCAAGACGGGAGCGCGCACCTTACTGAAGACCGAGATCCGGTCGATCGATGGCCAGCCGGCGACACTGAAGATCGGCGACAAATATCCTGTGCTGACGGGCGGGTATCTGGGTTCGGTGACGCAATCGGGAACGGTTTATCGGCCGCCGCCTTCCTACACCTTCGAGGATTTGGGACTCAGCCTGAAGATTACGCCGCATGTGCACGGCATGAACGAGGTTTCGCTTGACGTGGAAAGCGAATTCAAGGTGCTGGCGGGTCAGGCAATTAACGGCGTGCCGATCATCTCCAACCGGCAGATTAACTCCAAAGTGCGGCTGATTAACGACCAGTGGGCGATTGCGGCCGGGTTGATGACGCAATCGAGCACAAAGGCGATCACGGGATTGGGAGGACTCTCACGCAACAAGCAAAAAGACCGGGCGGAGGTGTTGGTTCTGTTGAAGCCGCGGCTCATCGGGCTGCCGCCGGATCAGATTGTCACGCGGCCATTCCGGATCGGATCGGAATCGCGGCCCCTGACGCCCTTATGACCGGACATGAAAAAGGCGCGAGGGGCCGGTAAGCCGCTCGCGCCAGTAAGTACAACGAAACGCCGAGTCTACGGTTCGGCGGTGTAAAGGTCAGGCATCCGGAAGCTGCGATAGCTCGAAGCGGCGGCCTGCAACTGAAAGTTGATCGGACCAGCGGGCGTGAACTCGATGTCCGAATTGAACGGAACCGGCGGAGGGCCGCCGATGCCCGGCTGGAAGTGGAGATTTCCGTTGCTGAGAAGTTGCGCGCTGCCCACGGCGAACGCATACACTCCGCTGTCGTAGTAGGTGGGGGTAACTGTGCGAGCGGCTTCATTGACGCTTAGATACATGCCGCGGCTGTGTTCCGTCACTCCTGGATTTTGCACGACACGCGTGTTGCCGTTATCCCAAAGCGTCATCACAGAGTTTCCGCCCAGTTCGAAGCCGACATCATGCTGGTGAGTAAACCAGGGGTACGGATCGGATCCGCCGATTGTAAAATCGCCCGCGTTGCCCATTTTCCAGAGGATGTTTCCAGTCCCGGTGCCATTGTTGTAGTCGATCTTGATCACCCAATCCTGATGGCGAATCGAGGTGACGATGCTGCCGTCGCCGGGCTGATATTGGCTGCTGTTGGAGTGGAGCCAGTCATTAGCGGCGCCACCGATCGGCGTCAGGAGGGGAGGGCATCCGCCGCTGGGGCCATTGCAAACTTCACCGAGGATGGCCGCGCGATTCACGTCGAGGTGGTCGAACGAATTCCAGGACCAAACCAACTGGAAATTTTTATCCAATACCAAGATGTAATCGCCGAGGATGTCGACGCCGGCAGGATTGGTGCTGCCCTGGATACCACAGCAGGGGAAAACCTTTTCAACAGTTCCATGCAGAAGCGTGTTTCCGTTCGGGAGGCGGGTGGCTTCGTGATGGAAGGCGCCGGTGGGCGGCAGGCCCAAAGCGGTTAACTGTTCGGAGATGCGCCCGACGTTAGTTTCCCGAAGGGCATTCCCGGCCAAGTCGACTTCGCGCAGAATCTGCTGAGAGGTGACCGAGTTCAAGGAATTCGCGCCGTTCAGTAGCAGCAGGAAGCTGCCACCGGTAACTGCCCGCGCCATAAAAGTTCCCGCCTGCGAGGGATCGGCGGAGCCGGCGTAGTACCACACTGGAGCACCGCTGAGATCGACCGCGGCGGTGTAAACCAGTGGATTGGCTGGGCTGGGAGGGCCGATGGTGAGGTACGCGTGCAGGATGATGCTTTCAGCCGTGTCCGTGGCCGGACCCGGAGCCACAGTCGTATTTTCGGTTGGGAAGGGAAGCGTTAAAGCGCCGGTGGTGTAGAGGCGTGTCGGTCCCGGAGTGGCTACGCCGCCCGTCACCACTTCATATCTCATCGCGTACTGCGTTGAAGCCCGCATCCCCGCGACGTAGAAGTTAAGGCTTTGGCCGCCGGACGGGCAGGGCTTATAGTTGGTGAAACTACCCGACCGGGCACCGACACGTTGAAATTTAACGTGCATGACGCTACCGCTGGCGCAGGTAGGAGCGCTGTAGAGAGCAACCAGAGGGTTTGCCGTATTGGTGATCACCGGGGTGGTCCCGCTAACCAGCGAAGTAGCTGTAAAAAAGCTAGTGGCGGTGGTGTTGACTAGAGTAGTGTAGTTCTTGACATCGACCTTGATTACGTAAGTGCCTTCCTGGTTACTGGGGTTCCATTGAAAGTTATTGGTCTGCGCATAATCGCGCACGATCGCAAACGTTCTGCTGCCATGAGCCACGCTGAATCGATAATTCAACGTTCCCGCTGACGAATCCGAGGCGGTCGCGGTCCAGACAATCGGCGTACCGACCGGCTGGGGCGAAGTAAGCGATGGCGACAACGAAACAACCGGGTTCGCCGATAAGTGCGTGCTAAACGGCCCGAGGACCGCGCATCCTGCCAAAAGCAGCAAGCTGCCTTTCAAATTATGTTTCATAGTGGTAAGCAAGTAAGTGTCTCCGTTTTGTTGCAAATAGATGAACTCTCGGCGCGGCAAGTCGATACCGATTTCTGAAAGAATTCTGAATGCGGGTTACGATCACCTGAAAGGATTGTTCGCTTCGGATGGATGGTAAGATATATCACATCCGTTGTCAAGGTTATCTTGTACTCGGACCACGCGCGAGGGATTCTAACAATTCTGCCGCCTCATCCGCGCCCCGCGTGCTGCGAAAGCTCTGGGCAAGGCGTTGGGCGTTATCGCGAAAGTTAGATTCCTTCAGAATTCTTTCGACTAATTGGCGCAGGCGCCGGGCGCTACAATCTTTCGGAGCCAAGCGTAAACCCGCGCCCGACTCAACTACCCTCTGCGCGACCTCGGGTTTGTCCCAATCAGTCGGAATCGAGATCAGCGGCAGGCCGGCAAGCAGGGTAGCGAGCACGGTGCCGGCTCCGCCGGTGGTCACGACCAAGGTGGTTAGCGGCAGCAGGTCGGTATGCGAAACCCACCGCCCGACGTGGATATTGGGAGCCAGATTGCGAAGACCCAAGTCGGCCGGGTCGCGATCGGAACCGGTGGTCATGATCACGCGCACAGGCAGATCGGGCAAACCTTCGGCAGCGGCCCGCAAAACGAATGGCCGATTGTTGTGGACTGTGCCTTCGGTAACATGCACCCAGGGAAGGTCGCGCGGGATGGCATCGAGCCAGGCCGACGAGCCGGCGTTTTGCGGCTTGTTCCACGTAAACGGGCCGACGTAATGAACCGTCGCCGGCAGATCGTGGCGGTTGTAGTCGAATTCGCGGGTGGCGGGAATAATGTGGAGGGGCAGTTTACCGGTATAGGCCGTCACTGACATTTGCAGGGGGTTCAAGCCGAACCCGGCCCGAATTTCATTCACTTCGCGCCGGAAGCCGCGGTTGCTCAGCGAGGTGCCGGCGGCGATCATGCGGCTCACAAGCCTGGCCCAGGGAGTTCGCGGCAGCGGAAGTCCGAGGCCGAAGGGCGGGGCGTCGGGACCCGGCACCATGCAGCCCGGGACGAACGAACTGAGGGCGACTGGAATTTTGCGGATGTCCTGAGTCACCAGCACCGGACCCCACAGCGACGGGTCGCAGGCAATCGCGTCGGCGGGCCACTGTGTGAGGATCTGTTCAATATCGCTGGCCTGCTGGCGCACGCTGCCAAGCAGCCAGGCGCGTACTGTGGCCTGCAGCTTGAGCATGCCGTTCCATTCAAAGGATCCGCGATCGGGCCGAAAGAGGTGCGCATAGATGGGCTCTTCGGGAAAGGTAAACGGGAAGTATGCGAAGCCCTCGCTCCGGACCACGTCCTCGGCACTTCGGCCCGTGTAGAATGCGACATCATGGCCGCGTTTGCGCAGTGCGTGGGCGATGGCCATTTGGGGATAGACGTGGCCGGGGAACGGCCACGTCGCGATGAGGAAGCGGGGCATCGTAGGCGAGCTAGCGGGGCTTGGTCACCATGCGCAGAACCTGCCGGAAGTAAATTTTCTCGAACATTTCGCCGGGCAGCAGGTTGCGGGCGGTCAGGAGCCAAGAAGCGCGGCGGCCCACAATGTAGCGGAGCCTGGGATGCGCGTCGGTGAGGGCTCGCGCAATGGCTTCCGCCACGTCCTGAGGGGTGGTTGGCGCCGTTTTCAGGATGCGATCGGCCAGACGTTCGGATTCGCTGAACCAAGTGAAGTAGGGCGAGGACGGATCGGCGGCCGCTTTCGAGACATTGCGATTCGCCCCCCAGATATCCGTCCGAACCATGGCCGGTGCAACCAAACTGACGGAGATTTGGAGCGGAGCGACTTCGAGAGCGAGCGATTCGGCGAAGCCTTCGAGGGCGAACTTGGAGGCGCAATAAGAGGTCAGAGCAAGCGACCCGATCCGTCCGCCGATGGACCCGACCATAACGATGCGGCCTTTGCGCGCCCGGCGCATATGCGGCAAAGAGGCTCGGGTGACGGCCATCGCGCCGAAGACGTTGGTCTCGAATACGGACCGCACATCGGTTTCAGACACATCTTCGAAATAGCCCCGCACCTGGATGCCGGCGTTATTAACCAGGGCGTCGATGGAGCCGGCCTGAGCGACAACGCTTTCAACCGCGGCACGCACCTGATCGGCATCGGTGACGTCGAGCCGGACGACTGCAACTCCCGCTTTGCGGAGGGTGTCACCACGCGCCGGATCGCGCATTCCGCCGAACACGCGCCACCCCTTCGAGTGCAGGTGGAGAGCGGTTTGTAAGCCGATTCCGGAAGATGCGCCGGTGACCAGCACGGAGCCTGAAGGCATGCGAACTCCGTAGAATAGCAGGTGCGCGTTACTTTAGATTGACACGAACCGCATTCGCGGGTTGGCCGTCGGCGAATACGGTTAGATCGATCTCCCCGTCGCCGGCCAGACTTCGCGGGAGCAGCACTACAACCTGATCGAGGCCTGGAAAGGTGTTCTGTGGACCCGCATACGCCACCGGCAGGATCTGCCCGCCGATCTGTGCGGTGACTGAAACCGCGCCGCGCAACCCGGTGCCGAAAAGATCGAGGTAGACCTGGTCCGCCGCGCCCAGATCGATCGGCAGCGAAGCGCAGTTTTGGCCGGTGGAATCGCAGCCGAAGATGAGCGCATTAGGCAGGGCCGCCCCGCCGCGCACAAGCTGGATGTAGGCGGCCGCCACGCCCTTGCCGGTTTGGCTAGCCGTATAGATTCCGGGCGCGGCGCGCGCAACCTGCAGCTCGGATTTGGAAGCGACTTTGCCGTTCATCACAAACGAAGCCGTCGCTTTCCCAGCCGCAGTCTCGGAGGGGACGAGGTAGTTCACCTGGTTCGGCGAGGCATAGAACAGCGTCGCGTTGCGCGTGGCTCCCGCGCTATCGGTCACAGTGACGCTAACGCCGCCCAGGGAAGAAGGCAGCGTCGTCGAGGGCGTGGCCTGGGTGGACAGCGCGAGACCGCGGCCAAACGCGCTCGCGATCGAGTTCGGAGCGACCGTAGCCGCGGCGTTCGCGGAGAGCACCGTCGTTGAGCTGGTGTCGAACGTCAACAGCGCGATTTGTCCGCCCGAATTGATCGGATCCGTCAGCATCGTCGCAACGATCTGCGTTCCATCCGGGCTCCACGAACTGTCGGCGCAGGTTACGAACGGCAGATGCATGTATTCGGGAGCACCCCGATCGTTGAAGTACGTCAGACGCGTTTTGTTGGAGCCATCCGGGCTCATCACCCAGTAGTCCGTCGCGACGTTGCCGTTCTTGGGTGAGCCATTCCCCATGGTGGACATCCAGACGATTAGATTCCCGCTGGGGGAAAGCTGCGCATGCTCGTCCCAGTTGTCGAGCGAATGTGTAAGGTTGACGACCTGCCGCGTTTGCAGATCGAGCGAGTAGATATCAATATCGAGTTCGCTCTGGCCGGAGGTCAGGTTGCCCGAAAAATAAATCTTCGAGTCGTCCGAGCTGAAGCCGTGCGTCTCATAAAAAAATTTCTGTTCACCGGGCTGAAAGGTGCGGATGTTGGAGATGCTTGGGGTGTTGTTCTCCACATGGAAGTCGGCGACTTTAATTGCCCAAACGCCATAGAGGCCTCCGCCTAAGCCTTGCAGGCGCTCGGCCCAGGCGATCATGTCGCCGCGATGTGAGAAGTGCGCGTGCAGCACGCCGCCCATGAACGGAGTGACATCCGTCAACTGGTAAAAATGGCTGCCGGATGCATCCATCACCCACAGGTCGTTGTTGGCTCCAGCTCCGGGATTTGCGAACCGGTCCAGCCCTCCGACGCTGATCTTTTGCACTTGGAAAGCGATCCAGTTGCCGGTTGGGTGCCAGGCGGGGTTGCCGATGTGGCGGTTCGGAGGAACCTTGCCGCAGGTCAGACAGGTGATGTTCGAGCCATCCGGCTGCATGGTGTACACGTCGAAGTAGCCGTCGGACCCGGGCTGGTCGAAGGCGATCAGATTCCGGGCGGCGGACCAATCCACGCGACCACCGGCGGAAACCAGAACCTGGATCTTCTTGACACGAGAATCGGCCGCAAAAGCGGCGCCGCCGGCATAGAGGAAGACACTGAGAACGAGGGCCCGATACTTCCGCATAGGCTACTCGTAACCGTAGTGCCGCAGAAACGGACGCAGACGCGGGCGGATTTTCTCGAAATTCTCATGCACCTCGGGAAGAATCTTCGGCGCTCGCGGTTCAATGAAGTCGCGGTAAGAGACCCGCGTGGCCGGTGTAACGCCGGCGAAGCGCATCATACCGGCGATGGCGGCATCGGGATCGGTGCACAGGTCTTCGTAGCGAACCGAGATGTACTTGTCTTTTGGAATGGAGGCGATGTTCGCCATGTAATAGTTGGCGACTTTGACGATGTGGCGCGGCGTCATGCGCTTCCAGAAGGGCCACTTCGCCGAGAAAAGCGTGCGCGCCAATGCCAGTCGCAGAGGCTGGTGGAATAATTTCGCATACCAGGGCGCAATGAGCGCGATGTAGTCGTTCTTTTTTTCCAGCGACGACCGAATTGCTCTTACTTGCGAGTTAATGATGGCTTCGGGATGCCGGTGAATAAATATGAAGCGGGCCTCCGGGAAGCTCTCGTGAATCTCGCGAAAGCGGAGCACGTCCCACGGATTCTTCAAGAGCAGAGGCTTGTCATCACCCGCCGTGAACTGAATTTTTTTGCACATCTCGGTGAAGCGCGGCAGCGTCGCGGCGGTCAACTGCGGACGGTTGTTTTCGGGATCGATGATGAAGCCGTATTCCTCGGGCAGGCCGGGCGTGACGCGCACGCCATCAATGATCCGGTCGGTAAGTCCGAGGCGGATGAAGCGCTCGGCGAGTTCCTTCCGAGCCACCGCTTCCCTTCCCTGAATTGCATTGGTGAGGATCTCGCCGTATTGGATCACGTGATACGCGGTCACAACGTGAAAGCACCCGGTATCGGCCAGCATCTGGTACAGGAGGGTGGTGCCGGAGCGGTGGTCCCCCACGATAAAGACCGGCTGGAAGCGGATATTCCGCAAGCGGTCAAGATACGGCTGGTCGGGGGAATCCATCGGGGGAAGTCCCATCCTAAGCGATGAGCGCGGAGCCCTGCAAGGCGGACTGCGATTACACTCATTTACGCACGACGGGTGAAACTTTGGTTAAATGAACGAGGAGTCCTATGAAACGCATTTCACTACATATCGCGCTTTTATCGTGTTTCGGAGTTTTGGCCTTCGCTCAGGCACCCACCATCAATACCGATGGCGTGGTGAGCGCGGCCAGCAATCTTCCAACGGCTTTTCCCGGAGGCGGAATCGCGCAGGGTTCGTTGTTTCTGATTTACGGCGCTAACCTTGGGCCGGCGTCGCTGATGCAGGCAAACAGCTACCCGCTGCCAACCAGCCTCGGGAACACTTCCATTCAGATTACGTCGGGAGGAACGAATACGGCTGCCATCATGGTGTACAGCATAGCCACGCAGGTCGCGGCGATTCTGCCTTCCTCAGTGCCGGTGGGCAACGCGACCCTGACGCTGACCAATAACGGGCAGACCAGCGCGTCGGTGCCGATCAAAGTGATCAAGAGCAGCTTCGCCAGCTTTACTCTGAACCAGGGCGGCACGGGTCCCGGAATCGTGACCGATGCTTCGGCGCCGAAGAATGCCGATGGCTCGGACTTGGTGAACACGCTGTTCACGAGCGCGATGCCTGGAGATGTCATGGTTCTGTGGGGCACGGGCTTGGGTCCGGTGAGTGATTTGGCGAACGAAGCCATGAAACCGCTGCCCGGCGATTTGGGCTTGAATCCAACGGTGTACGTCGGCGGCAAACAGGCCGCGGTGTCTTACGCGGGCCGTTCGGGCTGCTGCTCGGGATTGGATCAGATCGCATTCACGGTGCCGCAGGGCGTTACCGGTTGCTATGTACCCGTCGTGGTGGTTGTGAGCGGTGTGACGAGCACGTTCCCGACGATGTCGATTTCGACGACCGACCGTCACACCTGCACCGACCCGGTGGGCCTGCCGGCTGCGCTTCTGAGCAAATATCAGGCGGGCCAGGACGTGCGCGTCGGAAGCATACTTCTAAACCGCATCAATCCGACATTGGCGGCGGGCGGCTTGTCGTTCGGCTTGAAACAGGATTCGGCAGCAGCGTCGTTTTACAAATTTAACAGCAGTTCGGCGACCGGTTCACTGATTAGCCAGCGCAGCCTCTCTTCGCTGCCGTCGCCTGGAGGTTGCCAGGTTTATTTCTGCCGCAGTTCACTCTGCACGCCAGCCAATGACCCTGTCCGCTCGGATTATCTGGATGCGGGAAACTCGCTTGCGATTACTAACGGCACCACTAACTCGAATGCCAATCAGATTATCAAGGAGACGGCCAAGGGCCGATACTTTGAAGCGCTCGGCGGAGGCATTCCCCTGCTTCCGGGATTTACGCCTTATTATCTGGAACCTGGCAATAAGGTAACGGTTAGCGGTATGGGCGGCGCGGACGTGGGCGGCTTCGGCGTAAATGCCACGATTCCGACGGAGCTCAACTGGACCAACTCGTCCAGTATCACGACCGTCGATCGCACCAAGGATCTGACCGTAACCTGGAGCGGGGCGACGGGAGAGTTCGTCACGGTCAACGGCAGCTCGACCAGCACCGGAGACCTTAGCACACAGGTCACCGCGACCTTCGAATGCACGGCTCCGGCCAGCGCGGGCACTTTCACCGTGCCTTCTTACATTCTTCAATCGATGCCAGCCAGTGGAACGATCTCGCAGGGCGGGTTCACCGTTCCAGCAGGATTCATTCTGCTCTCAAACTTCAGCCCGGGCGGCACGTTTTCGACCAGCGGTCTAGACATCGGCGTACTGACGACACTGGACGCGGGCGGCAAACAGGCCATCTTCCAATAGCGGGCGAGGTTCCCTTCCCTGGCTGGCAGCCGACTTGCAGTAGCGAAAGCGGCGATTCTTTCGCCGAGGAAGGGAACATCTCATGGCTCTTGATACTAAAGAAGTCCGTTCTACGTTGAATCACCTGATTGAAACCTGCAAGGACGGAGAAGAGGGATTTCGCAAAGCTGCGGAAAGTGTAAAAAACTCCAGTCTGCAGTCGCTGTTTAGCGAATTCTCGTCACAGCGATCGAAGTTTGCATCCGAACTGCAGGTCCTGGTCGCGCAAATGGGTGGAGAGCCCGAGAAAAGCGGAAGTGTTTCCGCCGCGGCGCATCGCGGATGGATCGGCCTCAAATCAATGGTGACAGGCGAGAACGATCAGGCGGTGATCGCCGAGTGTGAACGCGGCGAAGATATCGCGAAGAAGTCTTACCAGGACGCCCTCGCGAAAGATCTGCCTTCCGATATCCGCTCGGTGGTAGAACACCAACACAAACACGTACTGGAAGCGCACGATCGCGTTCGCGCGTTAGAAAACAAGAGCAAGACGAGCGGATCGTACTAGCGTTAACAAGTGGTTACAAAAACGGGCTGGCAGCGAGCCGGCCCGACCCCATACTTCCCATCCAAAAATTGAATTGGACTCCCCCTCCCCCCGCTGCAAAAAATAGAGTAGCGAGGGACCATCAACGTGAATCCGGCAATGGTAAATTCTTCGGAAACTATGGGGAGCCAAGTCGCACTACTGCACCGAATCAGCAATATTGTCAGTTCCGATCTGGAGCTTGAAACGATGCTGCAAAACCTGGTGGACATGATCATGCAGGTTACCGACTCGGATGCCTGCTTAGTGTATTTAGCCGATCATGAAGCGGGAGAAGTTGTCCTGAGGGCGTCGCAACTACCCCACAGCGCGGAGATTGGCAATATCCGAATTAAGATGGGAGAGGGCGTTACCGGTTGGGTAGCGGTCCACAAATCGGTGGTTGCGCTGGCCAGCCACGCATCTTCCGATACGCGTTTTAAAGCTTTTCAGGGACTGCCGGAAGATACTTATGAAGCTTTCCTTTCGGTGCCACTGGTAAGCGGGGGCGACCTGACGGGCGTCATCAACGTGCATCACCGTGAGCCGCACCCGCACACCCCGGATGAAGTGGCGCTGGTGAGTTTCATCGGTGAGCAGATGGGCGGCGCGCTGGCGAAATCGCGGCTGGTGGAACGATCGCAGAGTGCCGTGAAGCGAATGGAAACGCTGGCCGCGGTTGCCCATACGATCGCGGCGGAGAGTTATCTGGATCGCATCCTGCAGGCGATTTCCGAGATGCTCGCCGAGACGCTGGATTCGCAAGTGTGCTCCATTATGCTCGTCGATGAAGAGAAAAAAGAGCTTGTGATCAGCGCCGCGCGTTGCTCCTCGCCCGACTATCTCCACAAGATGCCGCTGAAGATTGAAGATTCTTTGATCGGCAAGGTGGTGCGAGAGGGCCGCCCGCTGATCGTGCCAAACGTGCTGGCTGAGAAGCAATACCGCTATCCGGAGCTGGCGCGGAAAACCGGGCTGGCATCCTTACTTTCAGTGCCGATGCATTCCCGCGAAAAAGTGATCGGGACGATAAACATCTACACGCGCGATCAGCGATTCTTCGCGGAGGATGAGATCGGTTTCGTGAAGGTGGTGGCAGGCCAGGCGGCGATCGCGATTGAGAATGCGCGATTGATGTCGGAGACGCTCGAGATGAAGCGAACGCTCGAGACGCGGAAGCTGGTTGAGCGCGCCAAGGGCATCCTGCAAGCCAAGCACAGCTTGACCGAAGAGGAAGCATACCTGCGGCTGCGAAATGAGAGCCGGCGGCTGCGGCGGCCCATGCGAGACCTAGCCGAAGCGGTGATTATGGCGGACGATCTGAATCGTAAAGAGGGCGATAAGCCTGCGGTGCGCAAGGAGCCGGCTGGCGACATTATGTAAGCGCGCGCCGATATCATGTAAGCGCCCCCAAGGAAAATCCGCAACCGATCCGGTCCACTGGAGATGGCCGGATCGGAATCGCGCCAGAAACGTGACAAGGGGGATTGTCCATCGTTGCCGCGATTTGCGGTTGCAAATAAGACGAACGAAGTAGTGTAGATGTTCCGAAAAAAGTTCTATTTTTTTAGGGTGGAAATGCAATGCGCAAGAAAACGGCGACTCGCGCTCCGCTGCAATCTTTCCTGATCTCGGAATTGTGACCTTCAGGCGCTCCTGAGCGGAGGAGGCTGCGAAGTTGAATTAAGATTTATCAGGAATCGCGTGCCGGGTAGCTATCGCCCCGGGGGTTGGATGTGCAGAAATCGGGCGGCCCATCGATTGGGCCGCCCGTGAAGCCGGACAATCGTTTATGGAATCGAGCCGTAGATTGCGCCCGCGGGCTCCTGGACGTCGGCCGGGAACGAAAACCAGGAAGCTCCAGTGTTGATGCCGACGAGCATCTTCGTTGGAGGGATGAAGACCCAGGCTCCGGCGAAGTCACTTCCAGTGCCGGAGGCGGGGGTATCCGCCACAAGCCAGTACTGCGTTCCAGCAGTGATGGCGACGCTAGGCGAAACATTCGCGATTCCGACTCTGCAGCACGTGAAGTAGAGGGGCAGGTTTTTCACGGTGAACGGGCCGGCAAGGCGTGTGCCGGGAGTTCCGCTTGAATCAGTATAAATGCTGAGATTGAGCTGGTTTGTCCCTGTTGAGTATTGAACGGCAGCACGGACCTGTTCGATGTGGGCGTTAGCCTTGGACTTAAAAGGCATGGCGACGTACTGTGTGAAGCCGGCAGAGCTCAGCGGTCCGCTCAGGCTCCAACCGGAACTGGTGTAGACGTTTGTTCCGGTGCCCAGATTGCTGAAGATCTTGGTCAGCGTGACTGCGGGCTCCGGATCGGCGCCCTCGGACGGGAAGATTTTCCCGTTGGGCTCGATGGTTTTTAACTGCTGCGCAAAAGTGCTCGCGCTACAAAGAGCGAGCGCGAAAACGAGCATCGTAGTTTTCTTCATGTGTAGTCTCCTAAATGAGTTCCAGCGGAAGTCGCCGCAAAGCACGGCCGCCGCACTAGTGCGTGATTATCATACTGCACATGCCTCGGACTTTCGTTTATTTATTTTTATTCGGTTAACGCCTTAGCGGCGATGAGGCTTCGGGCGTTCTCCAGGAAGGCCTCAACCGATTGCGCGCCCTGGTCTCCGTGCTTGCGATTGCGCACGGAAACTTGTCCGCTTTGCTGCTCACGATCACCCACCACCAACATGTAGGGAATCTTTTGTAACTGAGCTTCCCGGATCTTCAGGTTCACCTTCTCACTGCGGTCGTCGATAATCACCCGGAGGCCGGCATCGGCTAGCTTCTGTTTTACAGCGCGCGCGTAATCAAGCTGCCGATCGGTGATGGGCAGAACGGTGGCTTGCACCGGTGCCAGCCACATTGGATAAGCGCCCGCATAGTGTTCGAGCAGAATGCCGAAAAAACGCTCCAGGGAACCGTACAATGCGCGGTGCACCATTAAGGGTTGGTGAGCTTTACCGTCTTCCGCGATGTATTCAAGGCCGAACCGGCGAGGCAGCGTGAAATCGAACTGCACCGTCGATAGCTGCCAGAGACGGCCTATGGCATCGACCAGTTTCATATCGATTTTCGGCCCGTAGAACGCAGCTTCATCGGGCATTACCTTCACCTTCAGATTGAGGCGCTCGCTGGCCTTCTTCAGCGCGCCTTCAGCTAAGGCCCACTGCTCGGGACTGCCGTCATACTTGCCGCTCTTTCCGTTGTCCCAGGTGGAAAGCTCGGCTTCGTATTTGTCGAATCCGAAGGTGGAAAGGGTGTCGATCGCGAACTGAAGGCAGTTCACTACTTCATTTTCGATCTGCTCGGGGGTGCAGAAGATGTGGGCGTCATCCTGCGTGAATCCGCGAACACGCAAAAGGCCGTGCATCACGCCGGAGCGCTCGTAGCGATAGACCGTGCCGAGCTCGCCCAAGCGCACCGGAAGCTCCCGGTAACTGTGCTGCTTGTCAGCGTAGATCAGGATATGAAACGGGCAGTTCATCGGCTTGAGCTGGTATTCGGCGTCATCCAGCTCCATGCGCGTGAACATGTTCTCGGCGTAGAAATTGTAATGGCCGGAAGTCTTCCAGAGATCGGACCGCGCGATGTGCGGCGTGTAGACCAGCGAATAACCGCGGGCGATATATTCATCGCGCATCCAGTCTTCGAGAATTTTTCGGACCGTGCCGCCCTTGGGATGAAAGAAGATCAGGCCGGGGCCCGCGAGCTCCTGAATGCTGAACAGATCAAGCTCTTTGCCGAGCTTGCGATGATCGCGCTTCTTGGCTTCCTCGAGCTTCACCAGATATTCGTCGAGATCCTTCCTGGTGAAGAAAGCGGTACCGTAGATGCGCTGCATCCGCTGGCGTTTCTCGTCACCCTTCCAGTAAGCGCCCGCCACGGAGAGCAACTTGAAAGCTTTGATTTTGGACGTGCTGCCGACGTGCGGGCCGCGGCAGAAATCGATGAACTTAGGGCCCAGCGTGTACTCGGAGAAAACGTCTCCGGCGCGTTCCTCAATGAGCTCGACCTTCATGTGCTCGCCCATTTTGCGATATTTGTCGAGGCCTTCCCGCTTGGGCGAAGTCACGCGCTCGTACTTCAAATTCTGGGCCTGCAGCTCCCACATTTTGGCTTCGATCTTTTCGAGATCGTCGGGCGAGAACGGAGTCTTGCGTTCGAAATCGTAATAGAAGCCTGTGTCGATGGGAGGGCCGATGCCCAGATGCGTTTCGGGGAAAAGCTCCTGCACCGCGAGCGCGAGCAGATGCGCAGTGGAATGGCGGTAAACTTCGAGCGCGGCGGGATCTTTGGCCGTGAGGATCTGGACCGTGGCGTCGGTCTCAATGGGCCGGTCGAGATCGACGGTTTCGCTATTTACCTTCGCCGCAATGGCGGCGTCAGCCAGACGCGGACTGATGTTTCGGGCAATATCGATGGGGCGAATGCCGACTGCGACCGACTGAACGCTGCCATCGGGCAGAGTAATCTGAATGCTGCTCATAGACTAGAAATTTCAGCGTATCATGCGGTGCGTGACGGCTTCGGTTTGACAATGGCGCTGACGCGATTGGTTTCCAGAATCAAATCTCCGCGATCATCGACGTGAAAGGCGGGCGCGAACCTGGCGTCCCACAGGATTTCGTCGGCGCGATAAGAGTAGCGCGCGTGCACCACTTGGCTAAAGGTGTCGTCGAAGCCTTTGATCAGTATCAGAATTTCGGCTTGCATCAGTTCCAGATCGGCGGCAGTTTTGCCCCACAGAGGACTCTCCGGATCGATCGGATGGACGATGGTCCACGTGAGCGGAAAGAAGTAAACACTGGGGCGCTCGAGTGAGAGTTCCTGGTATTTCCTGAGTAGAGTGGGCGCGGCCGGGTCGACGGTCATGAGCAGGACTTTGGCTTCGAGTTCCATTAAGTTATTGGTGCGGCGATTGGCGATGCGGAACTGGAGCGAAGTCTTGTCCTGATACGGCGCGAGCAGCATTTTCTCGCTGAACGCAATGCGGGCGGACGGCCGGGACACGCGGCCGAAAAGCAGGCCGGTTGCTAGCGCGAAGCCGAGCAGCCCGATCATGGCTTCGAAAGCCGACAGAAAATTCGTAGCGATGCCCTTCGGGTATATATTGCCGTAACCCACCGTGGTCAGCGTATGAGCGCTAAAGAAGAACGCGCTCCAGAACGCGTGGGTGACGTTCGCAGTCTCGGCACCAGCCAGATGTTCGACTCCCAGGCCCAAGTAAACGACGGCGAAAGCCGTGTTGACCAGCAGATAGGAAACAATCACCCACGCCCAAAAGCCGCTCCACGGAATGCGGATCAAGTAGAGATAGAGATTCAGGTTTCGCCACTCGCCTCCTTCGCGTTTGACATTGAATGAGCCGTCTTTATTGATGGCGCGGCGGAGCTTGCCGCCGAACTGCTGAGTTAAGCCGGGATCGAACGCCTGCTGGGGCATTAAATACAAGATACTGCACGAGGTCAAATCAAGAGCTCGCAAGATCCGCTACGATGGCTTCATGAACGCTTATGCAAAAGCGGCAGCGTGGGGCGCGGTTGCGGGACTTCGTACCATGTCGGCTCCGGCCTTTGCGAGCCGGGCGGCGGTGTCGGGCAAGGTGCGGCTGACCCTGCGCGCGCTGGCGGTCGGGGAGATGATCGTCGATAAGCTGCCCTCGACGCCGAATCGCACATCGGCAACCGGGCTCAGCGCGCGCATCGTCTCAGGCGCATTGGTGGGCGCGGCCATGTGCTCGAAATCCGGAAAGCCGCGCGTGTTGTGCGCCGCCATCGGGGGACTGGCGGCTGTGGGAGCGGCCTATGCGGGGATGAATCTGCGCCAGAGTGCGGGAGCGTCGTTGAAAGTGCCGGACAGTAAAATCGCGTTGATAGAAGACGCGATCGTCGTCGGACTGGGAAGTTTGCTGCCGCCGGCGCGCCGCCGCGACTTACCCGCAAGCGCGCGCGGGCCGATCCTGCAGGGCACACGCGAGCTTCACCTGAGCTCTAGCTGAAGTGATACTTATTCGACTTGTCGTCCCAGTAGATCTTTTTGTTGTTCTTAAATGACAAGGTAGCGAGGTGCCCCGAGATTGCCGCCTGCTGTCCGACGTTGGGCGGAGCAATCACCTTCTCATTGCCGCGCACGGCTTCAATGAAATTCTTGACGTGGTTGATCACGCCATCCTGCTCGCCGAAATCCTTCGGCCCATTTATGTGCACTTCAGGACGGGTGCGCGCGGCGACGGCACCCTTGAGCTCGGGATAGAAGAATAGATCCTTGCGATTGAGCACTTCGATGGTGCCTTCGTTACCCATGAACTGCTCGCCGTATCCGTAATGATCGTTGCCGAAATAGCAACTGTAATTGATCTCGAAATTGTTCGGGTATTCGTAGATGGCGCTGAGCGTATCGGGCACATCGCGATCGTCGTTGGCATCGGTCCAGCGATAGCGTCCACCGGAAGCCATGCAGGTCAGGGGCACTGTCTTATCGAGCACGTAGTTCACGATGTCGGTTTGGTGGACGAGCAGATCGGTTGAGATGCCGCCGGAATAATCCCAATAGAGCCGCCACTGGTAGTAACGCTGAAGGTTGAAGGGGCGCTTGGGGGCCGGGCCGAGGAATTTGTCCCAATCGGTATTGGTTTCGTTCGCGTTGGGCGGAATGTCGTAGCGCCACGCGGGTTTGTCTGGAGTCGAGTTGCGGTACCAGAAGGCGCGGACAAAATGGCAGTCGCCAATCATGCCTTGGCCGACCATCTCCTTGGCCTTGCGGTAGAGCGAAGAACTGCGGTTCTGAGTGCCGACCTGGACCACTTTGCCCGACTTCTCCCAGGCGTGTACCATCTCAAACCCCTGTTCGATGGTGTGCGCAAGAGGCTTTTCGATATATACGTTTTTGCCGGCCTTCATGGCGGCCATGAACATGGGGTAGTGCAGATGTTCGGGCGTCATGATGAAGACGGTGTCGATGGTCTTGTCATCGAGGATCTTGCGGTAGTCGTCATAAGCGGCGGGCGTGTTGCCGCCTTTGGTCTGGATGAAATCCTTACCCTTGGCAAGATGCTCGGTGAAGGTGTCGCAGACGGCCACGACTTCGATATTGGCGGCATTGCCGACGTAAGTTTGCGCCAGGACGTGATAACCGCGCGTGCCGACTCCGATCCAGCCGATGCGAATTTTGTCGCCTGCCGGCTTCGCGGTCTGAGCATTCGCGGTTTGAGTCCGCACCGCCGCTGCGATGGCGGCTGCCGCCGCGGAAGATTTCAGGAAGTCACGCCGATCCATGGTTGTTTAGCTCCGAAATAATTCTACTTGAACCGTGCTATCTGTTGTGAGGCATGAGCACGCTGTTGGATGAAATTACGGCGAAAAAGGCGCGGTTAGACGCATTGCGTCCCGTGTCGTCGGCGGCATTGCCGGCGTTGCAGAAGTCATATGACGTGGAGCTGACTTACACGTCGAACGCGCTTGAGGGCAACACGTTAACGCTGCGTGAGACGGCCGAAGTAATCGAGCATGGCATTACAGTGGGCGGAAAGCCGCTGCGCGATTATCTGGAAGCCGTCGACCATTATGACGCCGTGCTGTGGATGCGCGAACTTGCCGAAGCGAAAGCGCCCTTGAGCGAGGGTACGGTCCGCGAGTTGCACCGGCGCATCGTGGCGCGGAGCCAACCGGAGATCGGGGGCGTGTATAGTCCGCATCCGCGAAGGATCGCCGGATCGCGCGCTGTTTTTCCCAACCCGATCAAGATTCCGCAACTCATGCGCGACTTTGGCGATTGGTTAAGCCAGACGGGACCGGGGCCGGCGGTGAGCTTCGACGCGCATTTTCGGTTATCCGCGATTCATCCGTTTAGTGACGGAAATGGCCGCACTTCGCGATTGCTGATGAATTTGATGCTGCTCCGCGGCGGATATCCGCCCATCGCAATCCGCCTCACGGACCGCAAAATTTATCTGGATGCGCTCGAATACGCCTCGTTACGCGACGATTTGCAGCCGTTTCAAAACTTCCTTCATGAACGGCTGGATGCGACACTGGTCGACTACTTACGGGTGTTGACCGAGTAGAACCGTGCTATTTGTTGTGAGGAATGGCAGATTTGGCGAGCCTTTATTTGCGCGCTTTCGCAGAGTACGGGACCCGGGCGCCATGGAACATGCGAGCGCTTGCGGCTCCGACTGTCGAAGATGCGTTGGTAGTGACGCGCGCGCTGCGGATCGAAGGCGATCGCGATGCCCGCCGGCTCGCCGAAGAAATTGAGCAGGCTTGCCATGCCGCTCACTAAAACGCAAACCGACGTACTTCGTCTGCTGGCTGCTCACCGCGATCCGCGTTACTCACGCGATATCGATGTGTTTCACGATCGCGAAGAGCGCGTCTCGGCCGCTGCCATAAACGACGCAGGCGTGCTGCAGGATGCGGGCTATCAATTGATCTGGTTGCGCCAGTTGCCAGTCCTGTATGCGGCTGAAGTGACGCGGGAGGGCGCGAGTACCCGGCTCGAATGGGTTGCAGACAGCGATTTTCGATTTTTCCCCACAATTCGAGATGAGATTTTCGGATATGTGCTTCACCCGGCGGATCTTGCGATGAATAAGGCACTGGCCGTCGCGGGTCGTCGCGAGGTACGGGACTTAGTCGATTTGGTCACGATCCACGACACCATTCTTACGTTGGTAGTGTGATCTGGGCAGCCGTTGAAAAGTCGCCAGGGTTCACGCCCCGAGGGATTGATCACCGAGATTGGGCGCAACTCTCAATACTCCATCGCGGAATGGCGAGCGTTGGATACGAGCGAAATCATCGATCCGGATGCAGTGTTAGGGCGGCTCCGAGCGGCGCCAAAAGATGCTGAAGATTTCGTTGCGAGGATGCCGTCGGAGAAGTTGGGTTTACTATTTCTGGAAGGCGCGAAAGTAATCCAACCCGATGTCACGCGTTTGGACAGCTATCAGGCGCGCGCGGGGCAGCGGCGGGGCCATTGGCCAAGCAGCCCGGAGATTACGGCGGCGATGTTCGAGCGCGCGGCGCAGGATCGGAGAAGCTAATTTCCACCGAGCAACTCGCGCAGGTCGGAAACCCAATAGTCGGGACTCCATTTCGCCAGTTCGTCGGGGATGCCGTAGCCGTAGCGGACGGCGCAGACTTTGACTCCGGCGGCTCGGGCGGCCTCCATGTCCGCGGGTGAGTCGCCTATCATCAGGGTCTCGGACGGCGATGCCCCGAGAGCTTTCATGGATGCCAGGAGCACGTCAGGCGCTGGCTTGCAGGGGAAACCGTCGGTGCCTTGCACGTGGTCAAAGTAGGGAAGCAACCCGAACTTTTCAAGCACGATACGCGTCGTCGGGGTGGCTTTCGTGGTGGCTGTGGCTTTCAATCCGCCGAGGCGGGAGAGTGCTTCGGTGACGCCGGGATATATGTGGGTGGAGGCATGATCGCGCTTGGGGTACTCGGCGCGGTACTGCTGGATGAGGGGCTCGATCTGCTCGGGAGAGTAGTGCGGGAAAAGATCGGTGAATAACGCGATCAGGTGCAGGCCGATGTATTTCGTAAGGAATTCAAAGCTGGGCTGCGGCGCATTGAGTGTCCCAGAAAGAATCTGCTGGACCGTGCCGCAAATATCTTCGGCAGAGTCCAGCAGCGTTCCATCCAGATCAAACAGGTAAAACGGGAACCGCGGAATCAAGCAGGCGCGGGACGTTCGCCATCGGCCATTCCCGGCACGCGCCGTCCACCTTCCGGCCGAATCACCTGCTGGGTGTGATCTTCGTTGCTCTTGGGCTTGATAAATGCGCGAGGAGGCAGCGGGATTCCATCGATAAGGCTCTTCACTTCGGCTCCATCCAGAATCTCGCGCTCGAGCAACATTTCAGCGACCTGCACCAGAGCGCTCGATTTTTCTTCGATGGTTTTGCCGGCGCGATCGTAGCCTTTCTGAACCAGCTTCTTCACCTGCTCATCGATGCGGATGGCGGTGTCTTCGCTGTAGTCGCGGTGCTGCGCAATTTCGCGGCCCAGGAAGATCTGCTCTTCTTTCTTGCCGAAGCTCAGAGGACCGAGTTCGCTCATGCCCCACTCGCAAACCATCTTGCGGGCGAGTTCCGTGGCGCGCTCAATGTCATTTCCGGCGCCGGTGGTCATGTGGTTCATGTAGCGCTCTTCGGCGATGCGGCCGGCCATCAGGATGGCCAACTGATCTTCCAGATAATCCTTGCTGTAGGAGTGCTTGTCGTCAATCGGCAACTGCATCGTGACGCCGAGCGCCATACCGCGAGGAATGATGGAAACCTTGTGCAGCGGATCGGCGTGAGGCAGCATGACCGCGACCACGGCGTGTCCGGCTTCGTGATAAGCGGTATTACGCTTCTCGGCGTCGCTGAGGATCATCGACTTGCGCTCAGCACCCATCAGAACTTTATCTTTGGCCTCATCGAAGTCGATCATCATAACGACTTTGCGGCCCTGACGTGCCGCATTGAGGGCGGACTCGTTAACGAGGTTGGCCAAATCGGCACCGGCGAGACCGGGTGTGCCGCGAGCCAGAACCATCAGATCGACATCATCGCCCAGCGGAATCTTGCGGGTGTGGACTTTTAGAATTGCTTCACGTCCCTGGACATCGGGACGGCCAACGACAACGCGGCGGTCGAAACGGCCGGGGCGAAGCAGCGCCGGATCGAGAACATCGGGACGGTTGGTGGCGGCGACGAGGATGACGCCTTCGTTCGATTCGAAGCCATCCATCTCGACCAGAAGCTGGTTGAGAGTCTGCTCGCGCTCATCGTGCCCGCCGCCTAAACCGGCCCCACGGTGACGGCCGACAGCATCGATTTCGTCGATGAAAATAATGCAGGGCGCGTTCTTCTTGCCTTGCTCAAACAGGTCGCGAACGCGGCTGGCGCCGACGCCGACGAACATCTCGACGAAATCGGAACCGGAGATCGAAAAGAACGGAACACTGGCTTCACCGGCGATAGCGCGGGCCAGCAGCGTTTTACCAGTACCAGGGGAGCCGATCAGCAGCACGCCCTTGGGGATGCGGCCGCCGAGCTTCTGAAACTTCTGCGGCTCGCGCAGGAATTCGATGATCTCCTCGAGCTCTTCCTTGGCTTCTTCGACGCCGGCGACGTCCTTGAAGGTGACCTTCTTCTGCTGGGTGGAATGCAGGCGGGCGCGGCTCTTGCCGAAGCTGAGGGCCTTATTGCCGCCGCTCTGCATCTGGCGCATCATGAACAGCCAGAAGAGGATGAGCAAAATGAATGGTGAGAAATTGACCAGCACGGATACCCAAGGGGTGCTGTTGGCATCCTTGAACTCCACGTTGACGCCCTTGTCATCGAGCTTCTTGAGAACGTCCTGATAATTGGTGGGGAGCAGGGTCCGCATGGCGGCTCCCTCGTTGGCATAGTCTGCCTTAGCTTCCGTGCCGCTAATCACAACGTTCTTAACGTTGTTGGCGTCGACCTGCTTATTGAATTCGGTGTAAGTGATCTGCTTTTCCGGCTTGCCGCCGCTGTGGTGGACGACCACCCACAAAAGCACCGCCACGCAAATAAGAACTGACCAAAAAATTATCGTTTTAATATTCGAATTCACAAAACCTCCGCGCCAACCGGGCGCTCCCACCGCAGGCCTACTACCTACTTAGACTCCGAACCGCGGATGCCGATTCGAACTTTCCTCAAATTCAATTTCACGAATTTCCAGCACCTGCCGGGATTGGCCGGATGCCGCAAAGCCCGCGGCGGGACCAAATAAACGAGCCCAAACGATGGCTCCTTCGTGGATCAAGACCGGCCAGGTGCGCCGTTCCCACAGAGGCACACGCTCCTGCTGAAACAAGTTTTTCAGCTTAACGTTACTGACGTGACCTTCTCTGGTGTACTGGTCGCCGGGTCTCCAGTTGCGCAACTGCAAAGTACCGGATAACCGGTCCCAGTCCAAACCATTCACCCTACAATTATATACGGACTCGGCGTGTTTCAGTTCCAAGACCAACGGTTTAGCGGCTCCGGGCAGGGAGATCTGGCCGGGAACATGGACTTCCAGATCCCAATCGCGGTTAGCCAGGGTTTCGAGGCCGGGAGGCGCCATCCGAATCCACTCGAAAGAACGGTAGACATCGACTCCAGGAATTTGGACACGGCCATGTCCGTCGGGGGCGCCTGCCAGGGTACGGACGGCTTCAATGTGCGGGAAGTCGATCCCTCGGAGGTTGCCACGGACGAGCTCGACGGCCCGCCGGAGCAGACGCCTGGCGACGGCGACGGGCATCGCACAAAGGGCATCTACGTTGAACAACACGCGCGGCGGGTTGATCTGGAGGTGGGTTACTGCGAGGCGATCGATTTCGGCGTGCCAGTACTCTTCCTCGGACCGCGCCCAATCGGCGGTGTTGGCGAGGGTGGCGGCGAGGGCTGGATTCCAATCGCGAGTCAGGGTGGGAAGGAGCTGGTGGCGGATGCGATTGCGGGCAAAAGCCGGGTCACGGTTGGTGGCATCTTGGCGCCAGGGAATTCCTTGGGCCGTAAGAAAGTTTTCGACTTCGGAGCGCGTGATTTCGATAAGGGGGCGCACGCGGCCGTCGCGGGTCACAGGTCGGATGGCGGCGAGACCGGCCGCGCCGGAGCCGCGCAGAAAACGGAATAGCACGGTTTCGGCCTGATCGGACGCCGTGTGCCCGAGGGCGATGCGGTCGAGGGCGAGTTCGGATTTTGCGTGGGCGAAGAACTGGAGACGGGCGTCGCGGGCGGCTTGTTCGAGATTGCCGGGCGGCAGGGCGATTTGGGCGGAATGGAACGGGAGTGCCGAGCTTTGGGCGAGCGCCTGGACGAAGCGGGCGTCTTCGTCAGAAGCGGCGCCGCGAAGGGAATGGTTGAGATGAAGGACGGCGAGTTGGAGATTCCAGGCGGAGGCTAGCTCGCAGAGGAGGTGGAGCAGGCAGACGGAATCCGCGCCGCCGGAGACAGCTACGCCGACGCGGTGACCGGGCGTGAGCATGGCGTACCGGCGGATGGTGCGCTCGACTTCTTCAATCACTTCTTAAGTTTAGAGGCTACTCTTCGATGAGGTATTGGGCGAGCTTGCCGTCGAGGGCGACGTAAGTAGTGAGCGTTAGCGTTTTGCCGGCGAAGACGAGATTGAAGTTTCGGAACGTGAATCCTCCGCGGTGGCCTTGCGAGGTCTGCTCGACGTTCTTGGGCGTGCCCAGCGGCTTGAGGCTGGCGGCGTAATCGGCGATCGTTTCAGGGGTGAAGTAAGCGGAGCCGTCGGAGGTGAGCAGAGCGCGATCGACCCTGCCATGTTGCAAACCGGCGAGGATTTGCTTGGCTTGGGTGAGCGCGGCGGCGGACTGGGGATCGAGCTCTTCTTTCAGCAAGAGTTCGCCGACCTGGCGGGAGATGAGTCCGGGAGCGCTGGAGTTGTTCTTGTTGGCGAAAACGACAATGGCAGCGCCCTGGTCGAGCCAGACGGTGTTGCTGCTGGCGAAACCGGAGACGGCTCCACTGTGCCGTAAGACCGGGTGTCCGTTCTGGTTGCCGACGCCTACGCCGAGCGCATAGGACTGAGGCGCGCCGCTCTTCAAGCGCGGGGCAGTCAGCAGGGCATCGAGGGCGGCGGGCTTCAAGAGCTTCCGCTCAATGAGCGATATATCCCAAAGGGCGAGGTCTTGCGCGGTCATTGCCAGTTCTCCGGCGGCGAAGAGCCATCCCTGCGCTTCGGGGATTGCGGGACGAAGGGGTCCCATGGCGGCGCGGATGTAGCCTGCGGCATCGGAAGCAGAGAGGGACTGCGTATCGAGATCCACGATCGTCTTCATGCCGAGCGGTTCAAAGATGCGTGTGCGCAGGAAGGCGATGGCCGGCGCGCCGGTGGCTTTCTCGAGAACTTTGCCGGCAACAACATAGCCTGTGTTGCTGTACTGCCATTGAGTGCCGGGTTCGAAGTCGAGTGGCTTGCGAGCCCAGCGGTCGACGATCTCATCGGCGGTGACGGGCTTCAGCATAAAAGGGGCGACGAAATCGAGCGGGTAGTAATCCTGATATCCGGACGTATGGGAGAGAAGCTGGCGGAGTGTGATGTCGCTGGCGCGGGTGAGGCCGGGAAGGTATTTGGCGATAAGGTCGCCGAGGGAGATTTTGCCATCCTGCACAAGCAGCAGAATGGAGGCGGCGAGGAATTGTTTGCTAACCGAGCCGATGCTGTAGCGCATATTGGGGTGGGCGGCCACGGGTGGATTGAGGCGCGCGTTTCCGTAGGCCTGGACGTAGGCCAGCTTGCCGTTGGCCACGATGGCGATGGAGACACTGGGAGTACCGGTGTCAGTAAGTGCTTTAGTAACCAGCTTATCGATTCGGGCGGTAGTCGATTGCGGCAATTGCGCGCGCACGGGGGCGAGGGAGAGGAACAGGAGGGCGGTTAGAAGTTTGACGCGCATGAAGCATTCAGCAAAACACAATGCGCGCGCGGGCTGCAAATTCGGGGCTGATTTTTGTTTGTATACTCTGTATCGTCTGCTCTATTTGTAGGTCGCGCAGCAGACGGAGGGAACTATGGCGAGTACAACAGAGATCGCTCCGGATGTATTCCGCATCTCGGTTTTCGTTCCGGAATTCAACCTGGAATTCAGCCATTTTCTGGTGAGAGACGATGAACCGCTGCTCTTTCACGCAGGGCTGCGCGGCATGTTTCCATTGTTGCGCGAAGAGATTTCCCGGCTGATCGATATCCCGAAAATCAGGCACATCGGATTCAGCCACTTCGAATCGGATGAATGCGGAGCTTTGAACCACTGGCTGGAACTTGCGCCACAATCGCAGCCCGTCTGCGGATTGGTGGGTGCATTAGTGAGTGTCAACGATTTTGCTATCTGGCCCGCCCGTGTCCTGACGAGAGACGACGTCCTGGCGACTGGCCGGTACCGTTTTCGATTCATCCCAACGCCGCACGTGCCGCACGGCTGGGACGCCGGGGTTCTGCTGGAAGAGTCCGAACGCACGCTGTTCTGCTCTGACCTTTTTCATCAGTGGGGACAACGGGAGCCTACAACTTCGAGCAGCATTATGGAACGCTGCAAGAGCGCCTTGGAAGAAGCGGAGGCCGGCCCGTTTGCGAACTACGTTCCATATACCCACCACACCGGCCGCGTCCTCGCCTCGTTAGCGGAGCATCAACCGAAAACTCTGGCGACGATGCATGGCTCGACTTACTACGGTGACGGAGCCCAAGCGCTCCGGGACCTCGCGGGCGTGATGCACGAAGTACTCGGGCCGAAAGCGAGAGAGGGCGAAACGACGTCCATCGGGACCATCGCAACGTGAGCGGGACGGTCGCGATCGGTTAGAGGTCCTCTATCCGCAAGGCAATGTCCGCTCCGGACCAAGCGGCGTCGAATTCACGTTTGACGGATTCGGATTCAGAAGCTTTGCCTTGCGCTTTCAGGCTCTGCCACAGTCCGAAGAGCATGCGACCGTTCCGCGGAGATCGGCGTACACCTTCGCGAAAGACTCGCGCGGCATCGTCGATCTTTCCCGTTCGCATCAGACAAGCACCTTGCGATTCGCGCAACGGATAATACCAGTCCGGCGGCTCATCGTAGACTAATTGATCCTGCAGATCGACGGCGCGCTGCCAGTGAGCGCAGCCTTCGATGGGATTGCCGGACAACCGGGCCGCCAATACCTCAGACGCCAGATGCATTACATCCGCGGCCTTGTTCTGCCCCCACGGAACGTCCGGGGGCAGCCTCGACCTCACCCCTTCGAAGATCTGCTGCTCCCGGCGCGCACCCGCAGGATCGCCATTTGCAAACAAAGCCAGTGCGCGACCGTACCTCGACGCCGATTGAGCGGCCGGCATCTTCTCGCTAGGGTTCGGCAATCTCAAGATCGATTCCCATGCGCCGACGCGAGCGTAGGTGAGCACCGCGGCGGCTTTGAAAGCATCCGCCATTTCGGGCATGGCGCCTTCCATCCTTCCAGCAGACCCGGCGAGCGCGTCGGCCGCCTTCACTGCCTGCAGTCTGTTCCCTTGCATGCTTCGGGCATAGGCAACGAAGTGCAGATTGTGCAGGTAGTAGGGCTGATAGCTGCCCTCGATCACGTGAGTCAGGTTGAAATATTCCCGATCGACCGACGCGGCGCGCTCGTTCAGCGACGCAGCCGTCTCCCAATCACCCAAAAGCAGCCAGATGTGGGCAGGCATGTGGACCATATGGCCAGCCGAGGGAACAATGCCCATCAAGCGCTGAGCGCTGGCGATGGCTCGTTCAGGCGAAGGCGACGATTCAACGGCATGGATATAGAGGTGGTTCGCGCCGGGGTGTTGCGGCCAGCGGCGGATGACATTTTGCAGCACCGTTTCAGCTTCGGCGACGCCTGCGGCAGGAGCGCCATTGGCGTCATACCAGTGCCAGCGGAAACGAATGAGAAAGCTGTCCGCATAGAGAGTTTGTGCGTCCAGATCGTCCGGGTAGGCAGCGGCGAGTTGCCGTGCGGCATCGACGTAAGCGTCAGGCCGAAATTCCGGGCACCAGGACGCGAAGGCTTTGAGATAAGCTCTTTCGGATTCCGCGGCGTTCGCGATTCGAAAACCAGACGCGACGGCGGCGCAGGCTCCCTTCGGATTGAAACTTGGGTCGCCATCCATGTTGATATAGGGTCCTTGCGCCAGGGCCATGCCCCAGAACGGCATTGCGGCGGAAGGATCCAGTTCGGCCGCTTTCCGAAAGGATCTCAGGGCCTCGTAGCGGTTGAAGCTGTAGGACAGAATCAGACCCTGGTCGAAAAACTTTTGCGCTTCGGGGTTTGCGGTTGAAATCGGGTGATGCCACGCGCCGAGACCCCTGTACAGGGTGACGCTTCTTTCGGTGACCTCAGCAGGTCCGAGTAGCCGGCCTTCGGCCGCCATGAGTAAGAGCAAGATAACTCGACGCATTTAAGCTCTCTGAATAATTTTACTTTGGTGCGGGACCGGTGAATCCCTGCGCTTCCAACCAGTAATAGAACTCGTCGATCCAGTGATCGCTGCTGGCGCCCTGCTTGCGCATGCCGAAGCCATGGCCGCCAGCGCTGAAAATGTGAACTTCCGGTTTGTTGCCGGCGGATCGTAAGGCGTCATAGAACTTGGTTAAAGCATCGAGGACCAAGTTATCGTCCTGCGCCCACGCTAAGAAAATGGGCGGGAGTTTTGAGGGAATGGACGGCATCGCGCCAAATGGTCCCCTATAGATTGGCGCAGCAAAGTTGGGACGTGCGGACGCATCTTGCTGCAGCAGAGCGCCGCTGGCCACCATCGCGCCGGCGGAGAAACCTACAATGCCAACCCGCTCGGGAGAGATGCCCCATTCGGCGGCGTGCTGCCGAACTACTTTGATGGCTTGAATGCCGTCGGCGATGCCGTACTTAGCGGCTTCGTCCATGTTCATATCGGGGATGCCTTCCTGAAGCTTTTCCTTGAGCCGGTACTTGAGCACGAATGCGGCAATGCCTCTGCTCTGAAGCCAGCGCGCGACATCGTTCCCCTCCATGTCGATAGCCAGAGCGACGAATGCTCCGCCGGGGGCGACGATGACGCCGGTTCTCGTTGACTTACTTCGTTCGGGAAAGTAGGCCGTCAAAGTTGGCGTCACTACGTTGAAAATCACTGGACCGATCGGGGTGTTCTTTTCAAGTCGTTTTTTATAGGTCCAGGTCTCGGAACCTGGAGCTATGCCGGGCCACAGATTCAAGGTCTGGGAGTAAGACAAGAAAGCAGCCAACAGTAGAGCCGCGACCAGTTCGGTTATTCTCATGGATTACTCACGAATAAGATGGCACCGGGCTGGGTTTGAACGCCGCCGGCGGATGCGGTTACAGCGACTGTGCCGGTGGGTACGATAGCTGGCAATTGAACGGTGACCTGGTACAGGCCGGCGCTTCCGGGACTGAGAACGGTGTTGATGACCTGAGCTACTACGCCGCCGACTGTTACAGTCGGGAGGGTGACTACGGCGGGCGCGCCGCTTACGGCTGTGCCGGCCTGGACTGCGGGATTGGTCGCGCCGAAGCCCGTTCCCCAAAGTGTAACGACGTCGCCCGGCTTCGCCGGCGCGGTGCCGGGGATTACGGACGGGTTGCCAAGCAGCGCGTAATCGGGCAGTCGCGAGGCGATGGCATAGTTCGTGCCGAGGTACATAAAAAATGCCGGCGCGAAAGCCTGTAACTGAGCCGTCGCAGGCGCGCTTGCTTCGCTGTTGTTAGTAACTACCACGTTGACCGGGCCGACGAAGCTATCCGAAGGCGCTTGCACGTTGATCTGCGTTGGGCTGATGTAATACACGAATGCCGGTTTGCCGTGAATGGTGACACTCACGCCATCGAGTGAGGTGGGCAGGCTGCCGTTGACTAGTTCGCTGGCGGTCCAGGCGCGGCCAGGGTACGTGTTGGCGAGATTTGTGCCCTGAATCATCACCCACGATCCGGCTTCGATGCCCGGCTGGTAACTGGCGCCGTTGAGCACGGTAGCAATGACGGGCGGTCCGGGAGCCGCCAGTTTCACGACAAATGCATCGCCATAGGAGAAAGGCTTCGACCCGTGGGGATTCGGGAAATCGCTCGACCACGTTTGTCCCGCTAGAATCAGATTGCCTTGGGAATCGAGCGCGGCCCCTAACACGCCATCATCCTGTGAACCGCCGAAATAGGTCGAGAAGTTTAGCTTACTGCCATCCGGCGCGAAGGTCGCGGCGAAGGCGTCGGCCAGTCCGGCGTTCCCGGCTTGCGCGGGTCTCGACGCCGGGAAATCGACTGCGCGCGTGCCGCCTGCTACCATGGCGTTCCCGGCCGCGTCGACCGCAATGGCTGAGATCCAATTCTGCGTCATGATTATGTCCGGTTCGGCGGCGTAGAACACGGAGGGCTGAAGCGAGGCGTAGCCCCGCAGGTAGGTGGAGTAGATGAGACTTGATCCATCGGCACTTAGCTTAGTGACGAAGCCGCTGCTCGCGACTTGGCTTGTGGTGGCGTAGAGCGCGCCGCTGGATCCGGCCGCAACAAAGCTGTTGATGCTCGGAGCGAGCGCCCCCTCACGCGGCGGTGGAAGCAGTGGGCTAATTGGGGTCCACGTCTGCGCGTGGTCGTGCGAAACGTACATGCCGTGTCCGGCAATCGACGCATAGAGCGTCCCACTAGCATCAACGGCCAGAGCGGCGGTGTCTGAAATTGTCGCGCCCGGCGCCGGATTGACCGGCGACCAAGTGACGCCTCCATCGACGCTACGAAATCCCAGACCGTCATAAATGATCGATGGGTTGGTAGACGCGTCAACGATCAGTGGCGTGGCCGGTACTATTGAAGGAATCAATATCCAGGTGGCCCCTCCGTCCACGCTGCTATAAAAGTACGGGGTTTGACCCGTGGTGCAGGAGAAACTGCAGAACACCAGGCTCGAGGCTGCGAAAAGGCGGCCGCTGACGCGCGGGTCGAGCGCGAAGGACTGGACATATCCGGGGAACGTGACGGGTTTCCAGGTGACGCCGGCGTCGGTACTTTTGCGGAGCGATGTGCCGACTTCCCAGATGATGTTCGGGTTCTGCGCATCGACCGCGAGTTGAGAGATGGCCAACGCTGGAGAATCGATCAGAGTCCAGTGGTTCGCGCCATCCACCGATTTATAAACTGTGCTCGATGGCAGCGCAGTCACCGGCGAAGCTGTGGCCGCGTACAAAGTCTGCGGATGGACCGGGTCGATGGACAGCGCCTGTATGTTCGTGCCGGCAATGCCGCTGTTGACGGGGATCCAGGTGACACCAGCGTCGAGGCTTTTGAAAATTCCCAAATCTCCCGAGGCTTCGTAGAGCGTGTTGGGCGCAGTTGGGTCCACCACTAACATCTTCGGAAGCGCGAAGGGAAGGGCATCTATGGGCATCCAGGTGGTTCCGCTGTCGGTGCTTTTCCAGAGGGGACGCGCGCCCAATGAATTTTGTAATGGTCGCGCCAGCGGGAAGTCCACCGATGATGTGTTTCCGGCAACGTAGGCTTCACCAGCGTTGTCGACCGCGATTGCGGTTCCGTTCGCCTGGACGCTGCCGCCCAGCGCAGTCTCGTAGATTTTCTTCGTTCCGTCTGGCGAGATCTTGAAGACGATCGCATAGGCGCTGCCGGGAGGGCCAAAGGTTTTGGTGGCGGTGGAGGGAGTGGTTGCGGAGGACGCGCCGGTAACATAAACCCCGCCTACGGCATCAACGGCGATTCCGCCGGCGGTGCCGTTGGGGTGGAAGTACGAGTAGACCAGCGTGCCTTGCGGGGCGAGCTTGTTGACGAAGATGCCGGCATGATCGGGCGCGTTTTGGGTGCCGGGGGAACCGGTCGCTGAGTTCGAGCTTACGGCGACGTAGGCGTTGCCGGCGGAGTCGACCGCGATACCATCGGCCCAATCGCTCGACTGACCTCCGAGAAACGTGGAATACAAAAGCTTGGCGCCGTTGGGATCGAGCTTCGCCACGAAGGCATCGTAGCCGTCGTTTACGCCGTTATCGAGCGTACCCTCGATCGGGTTGACGAGAGGGAAATTGGCGGAACGCGTTCGCCCTGTGACGAGCACATTGCCGGCGCTATCGAGGGCGACGCCGGTGGCCCAATCGTCGAGAATCCCGCCGAGATAGGTGGACCAGATTAGCTGGCCAGCGGGCCCCAGCTTGGCGACAAACGCGTCGGAGGTACCGCCGAATTTGGTCTGGAACGCGCCGGTGGTGACGGGGAAGTCGGGGGAGTAGGTGAGGCAGGCGACGTAGACGTTGCCTTGCGGGTCGGATACGACGGAAGTGGCGTAGTCCTGGCCACTGGCGCCGAGGATGGTAGAGAAGATGGGTGCGGCGGCGTGGATGGCGGGGGTGAAGAGCGAGAATAAGAGCGGGATTTGCAGGGCCGCTTTCATGGTTGGAACTGACTTATGATATCTCAGAACTGGAAATATACGAATGGGACGGCTGCTTCGGTGTAACCGATAAGTTCGATCACCAGGAGCAACATTGCGCAGACCGAGCCGTAGACCCACGCAGGGGCGACGACCACGCGGTTGAACCAACCGTGCCTTTCCTCAATCAGGGCCAGCAGCAGTGTAATCAATATCATGTACAATTCCCAGGCTGGAATCAGTCTAGAGCCTGCCGGGCCCGAGAACATCTGGCTGATCACGTACGTACTGTCCTTAAGATTTGCAGCTCGAAAGAATACCCATCCGATTGTGACAAGCGCAAATGTCAAAATCGCCCGGATCGGATAGAGCAGTTTCGAAGACCGTCGGGAAGGAGACTTATCTTTGCGAAAGGGCCGGCGAAAGGCCCGCTCCACACTCAATAAGATGCCGTGATAACCGCCCCAAATCACAAAGTTCCAACTGGCGCCGTGCCACAATCCACCGAGCAGCATCGTGATGATGAGATTGCGGTACGTTCGGAGCTCCCCGTTGCGGCTACCACCGAGCGGGATGTACAGATAGTCGCGCAGCCAACTGGACAACGAGATGTGCCACCGATGCCAGAAGTCGGTGATGCTGGAGGCGAGATAGGGGCGCCTGAAGTTAGTGAGGAAATGGAACCCGAATAACTGCGCCATGCCGATGGCCATGTCTGTGTAGCCCGAGAAATCGAAGTAGATTTGAATGCCAAATGCTACCGCGCCGGACCATGCACAGAGCGCCCCAGGATAAGCACGAACATCTTTGAAGTAGCGGTCGGCGATTTGCGCCAACTGATCGGCGACCCGCCATCTTCTTCGCGAGCCCTAGCAGGATCAGGAGCACTCCTCGTAAAATTTCATTGCCGGAAGGCTTCCGCCAATGATATAAGTCGGCAAAGAATTCCCGCGCCCGGACGATAGATCCCGCAACCAGTTGAGGGAAGAAGGAAATGAAAAGTGCGTAGTCTATGGGGTTCCGTATGGGAGACTGTTGCCGGCGGTAAACGTCCACGACGTACGAAATACTCTGAAAGGTGTGGAAACTAATCCCAAGAGGCAAGATAATGCGCAGCCAGAATGAGTCTTGCGGCCGCCCGAGTAAGTGGGCAAGATTTCCGGCAAGAAAATTGTAGTATTTGAAGAATCCCAGCAGGCCCAGATTGGCACAAATACTGATGACGAGAGCCAGCTTTCTGCGACGGTGACCGGGTGATCTGTCGATAACTAGCGCGGCCACGTAATCGATGATGGTCAGGCTCAGGAGGAGGGGAATAAACCGCCAGTTCCAGCTCATGTAGAAGAAGTAGCTGGAGACCAGAAGCAGCGGGTTACGCCAGGATTTCGGCGCCGCGTAGAACAACGTCAGAACGACCGCTAGGAACAGGAAGAATTGTGGAGTGTTGAAGAGCATCCGCGCGAAGTTGTCGAGGGTGATTTAGGGCGTTGGACGCGCCAGCACCGCGGCAACGGCTCTCGCCACAGTATGTGAGAACGACTCCATTCCCGGCCGATTCAGATGAAGCGGATCAGTAAATAACTCGGGTCGTTCGAGCGAGTCAAACCGATGCTCGTCCATGACGATTACATGGCGCTCGGAGGCAAACTGACGGACGGCGCTGTTGAGTTTTGGGGGATGTGAAGGAGGCGGGACGGGCCCGCGTGGGAATCGGACGAAGACAACTCTTGTCGCGGAGTTGCGATAGTAGTCAACGATGTGCCCCAACCACTGCCGATAATAGGAGGTCGCGATTCCCTGGTCGGGAGGTCTGGCTTCAAAAATGACATCCTTAATCAACTTTCGCCGAGCGGCAGTAAAATGATCGGGGAAATGTGCCACTTGATGATCCCAATCGATTGAGAGACCGGCTAAGCTGTTGTAACCTCCATTGAAATCATAAAGCCATCCGGCGGCGTCCCGGCGGTAGAGGTCCACTTTTTGGATCCGCCGAACAGGGTGCGGCAGAAACTCGATGAAATCCCGTTTATAGACCGTGCCCTTCAAAAGGATTCCGCGGACAGCTTTCCATCGCAGGTCCGGACGGGCGAACGATCGGGAAAACTCGGGGATGTCGCGAAGACGGAGGTTGGCGACTAAATAATGTAAGTCAACTTCCCTGTTCCGCGGATCGTCATAGCCGTCTGGTTCGTCGTAATCATCGCTGGGCACGATGACGGCGGAATATAGGTTGCGGTTCGGGTCGACAATGGGTATGTTGTAGGACCATACTCGGGCCGAAGTGCCTGCGAGGGCAATGGTTCCGAAGACATATCCGGTCTGGTCGGTCAGTTCATTGGCGACGCGCGGGCGAAAGCCGGCCATCCGAGAATGACCGACGACGAGAACCTGCTTGGCGTGGTTCTTCGCGCGCGCCATCTCGATGTGGAGCAGAGTCTCCATGGTGCCGGTCGTCGAATCGGGCTCATGGATCAGGGAATAGAAGTGGGTGTGGAAGAGGAGTCCTTCGAGGAGAGCGAAACAGAGGACTCCGGATAGGAGACTGGGCCAGGCGCGGCGGGGGGTCGTGGTGGATGTTGGATCACTTGGACTGATTGCGGTGGGGCCGACGTTCTTCAAGGGATTAGTGTACTGCGGTTCAAGGCGAAATACGATGTGAGATCTTGGTCGTTCGTGGCGCTACAGAGAGGCTAAGCTCTACCCGGTGAAAAGTTCTATTCCCGCGGCGGTCGCCGCCTTCCGCAGTCGACCGTCAAGGTCGCCTGAATGTTAATCTGCTACAGCCGATCGCCGTATTCCTTTAGGGCGACAGCAAGGGAAACATCGAGCCATTTGCTGAATGCGTCTGCGATATTCGATGCTTCAGTCTGGTGAGTGAATACGAAGGGTTCTACTGAACATACTGAGAACGTTTCGGATATAGATTCTCGGTCGTCGGAGTCCTCGTACGATTCTAGGCGCGAAAACGCCGTGGCCTCCATAATGCCGGTCAGCTCTCGCCCCACGTGGTGGAACGAGATCACAAAAACCAGGCGCTCACGAGCGGCCCGGATCGAAGCCTTGATGAAATAGTGGTTCTCGGAAAAATTCGCGTATTTGCCAGCTTCTCTCGCGGAGCTTGCGACTTCGAATTTATACCAGTGGCCGTTTCCGCAATCGGAACCACCTTCCTTGACAAACGACTCCGTTTTGCCGACATCGGCGACGGTTTGCTCAATCTGATCGAAAGAGAGCCGGAGCGATAATTCGGCCTGGTCTCTTAATTCGACGGCGACTTTGTTCACCTGCCTCAAGACGGCAAGCTTCTGTATTCTACGTTTGCCGAACTTATCCTGAAGCGAGTTGATGACGGCTGAGGTAAGGTTTTGTTGGTGCGCAATCTCCGCATCGGCATCAACGCTGAGCGCTTGCAAAATTGCAGCACGTTCCAAACGGGCGAACATATTAGCGAGCGGCGCCAAGTTGCCTAAGTCGCCGGACTCCAGAGCATCGAGGTA